>JBKBLL010000018.1:0-27180 GCA_046296375.1 Alphaproteobacteria bacterium
GGGGCGCGCCCCCCCCGCCTCCGGGTGGTGTGGGGCGCTGGGGGGGGGGGGCCCCCCCCCCGCTCCTCGAGGATCGTAGGCGCGTCGAGCTGCTTGCCCGCAGGTGCGCCGGAAGGCGAGCCCCTTAGGCTTCCATATGGACCAGCTTAAGCTGGGCCGTGGCACGCTCCCGCCGCTCGACCGGCGCTGTGGCGGCTGCTCAACCGCGTGTTCCGGTCAGGGGGGCAATCGCCGTGCCAAGGCGGCGGTATTCATCCGCAGAGGCGAGCGGCCCGTGCGACGGCTGCCGTGTGCGCAGCCCCCCGCTTCGCGTTCAGATCACACGGATCGCTGCCCGAATTGCAGGCAGATGCGGCCGAGGGGTGGGCTCAGGCCGCGGGGAAGCCCTCGAACGGCGTGGTGATCGCACGGATGTCCTGGAGCAGATCCGGCGGCAGGAGCGTCTCTCCCGGCACGTTGCTCGATACCTGATCGCAGATCCCGCCGAAGCGCTTCTCGACCGCCGGCACGATGGTGTCGTAGGTGCCGATCGCCGCGAACAGTTCGACGGCCTCGTCCGGCACCTCGGCGGCGATCCTGTCCCACTGCCCCGCCGCGACCATCCGGTTCAGTGTGCGGCAGAGGTCGTGGAAGCCGTGCAGTTCCAGCACCGGCCAGTAGAGCCGGGTCGAGCCGTAGAAGGCGATGCGGTAGCGCACGAACTCAATGCCCTCGCGCAGGCTGGCCTCGTCCGGTCCGGTGACGATGTAGCCGCCGCCCGAGACCTCGAAATTCTTCCGCTCGCGGCTGCCGCGGCGCATGCCCTCGGCGATCTGCGGCATCACCACCTCCTCGGCATAGCGCCGGGTGCAGAAGGGGTGCAGGCGCACGCCGTCGCAGACATGGCCGGCGACGCGCAGCATCGCCGGGTTGACCGCGGCGATGGTCACCGGGATCGGCGGCTGGCCGCTGCCGGGCGGCACGAAGCCCGGCGTTATCAGCGACAAGCGGTAATGCTCGCCCTGGTAGTTCAGTTCGCCGCCGGTGCCCCAGCAGGTCCAGATCGCGCGCAGCGCCTCGACATATTCCTTCAGCCGCGGCGCCGGCGGCGACCAGGGGATGCCGAAGCGGCGCTCGTTGTGGCCCTTCACCTGGCTGCCCAGGCCCCGCGTGAAGCGGCCCCGGCTGGTCTCCTGCAGGTCCCAGGCGGCGTTGGCAACGACCATCGGGCTGCGCGGGAAGGCGATGGCGACGCTGGTCGCGAGCCCGAGCCTTTCGGTCGAGACGGCCGTCACCGCCAGCGGCAGGAAGGGGTCGTGCCTGTTCTCCTGGGTCGACACGCCGTCATAGCCGGCCGCCTCGATCCGCTTCGCCGCCTCGACCGTCTTGCGCAGGTCGCCCTGCGGAATGCCCGTGGTGATGCGCATGCCCGTTCCTTCTCGTCGCGTCCGACTTACCGATTAGTCCGGACAGAGCCGGCCCGCCAGCCCCGATCTTGCCGCCGCCGCCGGCTCCTGTAGGGTGTCCGCCATGTTCGAAACACCAAGGGAGTGGACAGACAGATGGGCTTCTTCGATCTGAGCGGGCAGGTCGCGATCGTGACCGGGTCGACCAAGGGCATCGGCAAGGCGATCGCCGCACGCATGGCCGAGGCCGGCGCCAAGGTGGTCGTCTCCAGCCGGAAGGCCGACGTCTGCGACGCCGTCGCGGCCGAGATCAACGAGAAGTGGGCGAAGAACGGCGGCGAGGCGATCGCGGTGCCGTGCCACGTCTATTACAAGGACCAACTGCGCCAGCTCGTCGACACCACCCTGGACAAGTGGGGCAAGGTCTCGATCTGCGTGCCCAATGCCGCCGTGAATCCCTATCACGGCCCCTCGGCCGGCATTCCCGACGAGGCCTGGGACAAGATCATGGAGACCAACGTGCGGTCCACCTTCTGGCTGTGCCAGATGGTCCTGCCGAACATGGTCGAGAACAAGGCCGGCTCGATCACCATCATCGCGAGCATCGCCGGCCTGAAGGGCAACGTGGCGCTCGGCGCCTATGCCGTCTCCAAGGTCGCCGAGCACCAGATCGCGCGCAACATCGCGGTCGAATACGGCCCGCACGGCATCCGCGCCAACGCCATCGCGCCCGGACTGATCAAGACGGACTTCGCCAAGGCGCTGTGGACCGACCCGGCGCGGCTCGAGAAGATCAACAACACGTTGCCGCTACGCCGCATCGGCGACCCGGACGAGATCGCCGGCGCGGCCGTCTTCCTGTCGACACAGGCGGGCGCCTATGTAACGGGACAGGTCATCAACGTCTGCGGCGGCGCCTCCGTCACCTGACGGTTGCCCCACCGGCTGCGGTCGCGGCGGACATCCGCCGCGATCTGTCCTAGTTTGCTCGCGATCGGCCCCAGGCCGGAGGCAGCGGAGAGCGAGTGGGACCATGATCGACGCAACGGCCCTGCGCCCCTGGCTGAACCATGTCCTCCGGGACGCGACCATCCCGGACCTGCCGGGCCACTATCGCGGCAAGGTGCGCGAGAACTACGACCTGCCCGACGGCCGTCGCGTCATCATCGCGACGGACCGGCTGAGCGCTTTCGACATCGACCTCACCGCCCTTCCCTTCAAGGGTGAAGTGCTGACGCAGACCGCGCGATACTGGTTCGATGCCACCGCGGACATTTGCCCGAACCATGTCATCGACTATCCGGATCCGAACGTCCTGGTCTGCAGGCGGCTTACGATCCTGCCGGTCGAAATCGTCGTGCGCGACTATCTCGCCGGCACCACCTCGACATCGATCCTGTCGATGTACCGGGCCGGCGCTCGGGAGATGTACGGATCACGCCTGCCCGACGGGCTGCGGCCCAACGAGAAGCTTCCGCAGACGATCGTAACGCCGACGACGAAGGCGTTTCACGGCGGCCACGACGAGCCGCTGACCCCGGACGAGATCCTGTCGCGCGGACTGCTGACCGCGGCACAGTGGTCGGAGGTCTGCGAAAAGGCGCTCGCGCTGTTCGCCTACGGGCGCGAGGCGGCGCAAAGCCGGGGTCTGATCCTGGTCGACACCAAGTACGAGTTCGGGATCGACGAGACCGGGCGCGTTCTGATCGCCGACGAGATCCACACGCCCGACAGCAGCCGCTGGTGGTTCGCCGAGAGCTACGGCGCGCGGTTCGCCGCGGGCGAGCGCCCCGACAGTTTCGACAAGGATTATGTGCGCAGCTGGGTGTCGGCGCGCTGCGATCCCTACCGTGATCCGATTCCTGTGATTCCGGACGATGTCGTTCTGGGCGCGGCGGCGGCCTATATCGAGGCGTTCCAGCGGATCACTGCGAAGAGCTTCGGCCTGCCCGCCGAGCCGCGGCCCATCCTGGAGCGAATCCGTGCCAACCTCGCCGCCTACCTGCGACGGTGACGGACGCTGGGCTCGCTATGCGCCCTGCCACCACAGGGTGGCGACGACGACGAATGTGTAGCGCGCGACCTTGCCCACGGCGACCAGCAGGACGAAGGGCAGCAACGGCACGCGCAAGGCGCCGGCGATCACCGTCAGCGGGTCGCCGACGACCGGCGCCCAGGCGAAAAGCAGCGACCAGAGGCCCCAGCGCTCGAACCAGCCGACCGCCTGCCGATAGCGGCGGGCCGAGACCGGGAACCAGCGTCGGTCGCGGAAATGCGCGAGGAAGCGCCCGCACACCCAGTTGAAGACCGACCCCAGGACATTGCCGGCCGAACCCGCAGCGAGGAGTGTCCACGGGTTGGCGGCCTCCGAGAGGATGAGCGCCGTCAGGAGCGCCTCGGACGATCCCGGCAGCAGGGTGGCCGCGAGGAACGCCGCCACGAAAAGGGCCCCATGCGAGGCGAGTTCGTGCATGTCCGCGACGGGGACGCGATGCGAGCCGCCGCGTCAGCCGCCCAGGCCGAACGCCTCGGCGAGAAGTTCGTATGACCGCAGCCGTGCCTGCCAATTGCCGGTGATCGTCAGCACGACGATCTCCTCGACGCCGTAAAGGCCCGCCAGTTCCTCGAGACGCGCCTTCACCCGGACCGGATCCCCGATGACCTGCCGCTGACGGTTGAGGGCGATCCGCTCGATCTCGTGAAAGCCGTAGTCGTGCGCCAGCGCCTCCTCCACGGTCGGAACCGGGCCACGGGCGCCATAGTCGGCGCGCACCCGCCACAGGTCCCGCGGCTTTGCCTGCAGATCGGCTTCCTCGGCGGTGTTTGCGCAGACCACATGGACGCCGATGCTGCCCTTGGGCTCTGCAAGCTGCGGCGATGGCCGGAAGTTGCGGCGATAGCTCTCCATCACCGCCGGTCCTCCCTCGCCGGTGATGAAATGGGCGAACGAGAAGGGTTGGCCCAGGAAGCCCGCGAGAATCCCGCTCTGGTCGCTGGAGCCGAGCAGCCAGATCTCGGGGACGGTTCGACCGGTCCGGGTCTCGCCGTCCGGCACGACGTCGACCCTGGCGAACGGGTGGTCGCCCGGAACCGTGGCGTACAGGAAGTCGATGAGGTCGCGGATCTGCCGTGGATAGTGTTCGATCGGCACGGGCGTGTAGGTCGGCGCCAGCGCCAGCGCCGTGATCCGGTCGCTGCCCGGCGCACGCCCGAGGCCCAGGTCGATCCGGCCCGGATGGAAGGCGTCGAGCACGCGGAACGTTTCGGCGACCTTGAGGGCGCTGTAATGGTTCAGCATCACTCCGCCCGACCCGACCCGCAACCGCCGCGTCCGCGCAGCGATCTGCCCGATCAGGATTTCCGGAGCCGATCCGGCCAGGCCGCCGCTCCCATGATGCTCGGCGACCCAGTAACGGTGATAGCCGAGAGCGTCTGCCGCCTCGGCCAGGGCCACGGTCTCGCGCAGCGCCTCCGCCGCCGTGGCGCCGGAACGGATCGGCGATTGGTCGAGGATGCTGAGCTTCATGGAAGACCTCCCCGGCTGTCATACGGGAGCCGGCCGGGCAGGTCGAGGGGAGTGGGCCGGCCAAGCGCCGTGCCGGCGCTCGGTGCCCATCTGGAACACAAGGCGAGGTCCGGCCTATGCTCCGGTGAACGAGAACGCTGTCCCGAGGATACGTCCATGACCGTGCGCATGATCGGCGATGTGGCACTGAGCCGCGTCGAGGAGAATGCCGGCCCTTCCTTCACGCCGACCGCCCTCTATCCCGACTGGACCCCGGACGCGCTGGACAAGCATCGCGACTGGCTGGTTCCACGCTGCTTCCACGAACGCAGCGGGCGTTTCCTGATGAGCCTGCACAGCTGGATCGTCCGGACGGACCGGCACACCATCCTGGTCGATACCTGCGTCGGCAACCACAAGGCCCGGTCGCGGACGATGTGGAACGACCTGAACACGCCGTGGCTGGACCGGCTGCGCGCCGAGGGAGTGGAGCCGGAGGCGGTCGACTTCGTCCTGTGCACGCATCTGCACACCGACCATGTCGGCTGGAACACCAAACTGGCCGACGGGCGGTGGGTGCCGACCTTCCCCAATGCCAGGTACCTGTTCTCGAAAACCGACTACGATTACTGGGGCGAGAAGAACCGCACGGAGCCGGCCCTCGACGGGGCCTATGCCGACAGCGTCCTGCCGATCGTCGAGCATGGCCGGGCGGTGATGGTCGACGGCGACCACGCCATCGACGACCGGATGGTCATCCGCCCCGCTCCCGGCCATACGCCCGGCCACGTGACGATGCGGCTGGAGTCGAAGGGCGATTCGGCCCTGTTCACCGGCGACGTCATGCACCACCCCATGCAGGTCTACGAACCGCACTGGAACAGCCGCTTCTGCGAGTTTCCGGAGGATGCGGCGCGGACGCGCAAGGCCGTGCTGGAGAGCATCTGCGATACGCCGACGCTGATGCTGCCGGCGCACTTCCCGGCCCCGCACTGCGGCCATGTGAAGAGCCGGGGCAACGGCTTCCGCTTCGTCTTCGCCGACTGAGGCTACATCCTTGCATGCTTTTGGAGGGGCGCCGTCGCGCCTCGACCGCTGGTATCCGTGGCTGATCGTCGTCGCCTCGCTGACGATGATCGTGGTCGGCCAGGGAATCCAGTTCGTACTGTCGGTATCGCTGAAGGCGATGACGGCGGATCTCGGCTGGCCACGGCAGGTGCCGTCGCTGGCCTATGCCGCCTCGATGGTCTGTGCGGGCATCGGCGCGCTCTATCTGGGTCGCCTGTCCGACCGCATCGGCATGGGACCGGTCGCACTGATCGGCGCGGTGATGATTCCCGGCGGGGCCGTGCTGACCAGTTTCGTGACCGAACCGTGGCAGCTCTACCTCGTGTTCGGTCTGATGATCGGCCTGCTCGGCAATGCGACGATCTTCGCACCGCTTATGGCCAACACGACCCGCTGGTTCGACCGGAACCGCGGCCTGGCCCTCGGCATCGTCGCGAGCGGTCAGAGTCTCGGCGGGACGATCTGGCCGCCGATCGCCACCATCCTCAACGTCGAGATCGGGTGGCGCGGCACCTTCCTGTGGTACGGCGTCGCGGCCCTGATCCTGATGATGTGCATGACCCTCGTCCTTCGTCGGCGGGCGCCCGGTCACGCGGTCACCCCGCCCCGGCCGAAGGCCGCCGGTGCGCGGCCCGCCCGCGCGCGTGTCCTCGGGTGGCCCGCCTGGCTGGTGCAGGCGATGCTCTGCGGTGCCATCGTGGGCTGCTGCGTGCCAATGGCCCTGCCGCTGGTCCATCTCGTACCGTATGCCAGCGACATCGGCTTCAGCCCGGGGGCTGCCGCCGGACTGCTCTCGGTGGCTCTCGCGACCAGTTTCATCAGCCGGGTGGGCGGCGGCATGCTCGCCGATCGTATCGGCGGCTTGCGGACCGTCTTCATCGGCTCGGCGATTCAGGCGGCCATGCTGGCCGGGATCGCGACCAGCACCGACCTGACCACGCTCTACGGCTTTGCCGCGGTCTTCGGCCTCGGCTATGGCGGCATCATCGCGATGTATGCGTTCATCGTCCGGGAGTACTTCCCGGCCGAAGGCCTGGGAGCCGGCATCGCCGTAGTCTACCTGTTCGGCACCATCGGCATGGCGCTGGGCGGTTGGACGGGAGGGTTCGTCCACGACCTGGTCGGAACGTATCAGCCCGCCTTCCTGATCGGCGTGGCCTTCAACGTCGGCAACCTGCTCCTGATCGGCGCGCTGATCCTCCGGACACGGCGCTTCGAGCGCGAGCCGCTGGCGGCATGACCCGCCCTCAGCGACGCACCGCCTCCGCCCGGTCGCCGGTACGCTGCGCCACCTTGAGGCCGGCCCACGGACGCAGTGCGCGCCGATAGGCCGCCTGGTCGAGCAGCAGCGATGCGGCGAGCGCCTCGTCCGCCACATCCTCCTCCGTCTCGGCCGGGCAGACCAGGCGCAGGGTCCGGGCGACCGCCTCGTCGCTGTGATCGTAGGCGTGCCAGGCGAGAAAGTCCGACTCGACGGCGTAACGGGCGCCCGCGCGCCGATCGGTGACGCGGCCGCCGTTCGACCCGGCCGCGTCCGCCTCGCTGGTACAGACCCCCGGCAGTACGCCCAGCCGATCGAGCACGTAGCCGGACGGGGCATGCATGCGCGACCAGGTGATGATGAGTTCGCCGCCGTTCGGCATGCGCGCGACGTTCTGCACCGACCCCTTGCCGTGCGTGGCCGAGCCGATCACCACCGCGCGTCCCCAGTCCTGGAGCGACGCCGCGACCATCTCGGCCGCCGAAGCCGAGCGCCCGTTGATCAGGATCGCGATCGGTATGCCCCGCGCGATGTCGTCGCTGCTCGCGGTGAAGGCGCTGTTGCTGGCCGGGTGGCGGCCGCGGGTCGAAACGATCACCCCGTCGCTGAGAAAGAGGTCGGCGACGCCGATCGCCTGATCCAGGAGGCCGCCCGGATTGCTCCGCAGGTCGAGGACGATGCCGCTCAGTTCGCGGCCCATCTGCTCGCGCGCCTGCCGCACCATGCGTGTCAGATCGCCGGTCGTGTGTCGGTTGAACGAGGCGAGGCGAAAGGTCGCGATGTTGCCGTCGCGCTTCCAGGTCACGGTCTGTGGGACGATGTGGGCGCGCAGCAGCACCACATCGAAGGCGATCGCCGGATCGCGACGCGCGATGCGCACCTTCACCTCGGAGTCGAGAGGCCCGCGCAGATACTCGACCGCGTCCAGATGGCTGCGGCCGCTCAGCGGACGCCCGTCGACATGCGTGATCTCGTCGCCGGCAACTATTCCGGCTCGGTCGGCCGGTGTATCCGGCAGGACGCGCGACACGCGCGTGCGGCCCTCCGCGTCCTCGACCACGATGCCGATGCCGCCGAAGCCTTCGCGAGAGGCACGCGCCTGATCCGCGGAGGCGGCATCCGTGTACCGGGAATAGCCGTCAAGGTGCGACAGGAGTGCGCCGAACATGCTGTCGTAGATCTTCTCCGGCGGAACCTGCCGCAGCCGGTCCGACGACGCCCAGCTGGACTGCAGAACGCCCGCCGTCAGCTTCGCCCAGCCTTCGGCGTCGGCCGGCGCCGGCGCCGGATAGATCCGGATCAACTGATCGTCGACCAGAAGCTGCACTTCGTCGTGCGTCCTGCGAATGTGCAGGTCGGATGCCAAGCGTGTAAGTCCGTCGAAGCTCGCCTGCGCGATCCGCTCGACCGGCAACGGATCGATGTAGCGCTCATGTACATGACGGTATCCGTCGGCGAACAACAATCGCGCGGACGCCTCGGGGAACATGGCTTCCACATCGTGCTGCGCCGGCTTGGCACAGCCTGCCAACATCAACCCGAGGATCCCGACGACCAGAATCGAGCGGGACGATCTTCCCCTCACAGCGCCGACAACTACCTGCTTCACGCTCTGGTCCACCACCAAGACGGTACGACTCTACGATAACGACGATACGTCTCCAACGGTCCCGACAGACTAGACCACGCAAGGTGAACACCGGCTCAACGCGCTGTGACCTCGGCGCCACAGCAGGGTCACGCAACCGAAGATCGTCATCGCCCCGCCCATCCGGCGATGCACAGTCAGGGCTGTTGCCCCTGGGCCGATGGTTCCGCTACCGCCTCGCTCGCCGCCTCCGTCCAGGGATCGAGCTGAAGCGGCGCCGGCGTTGTCGTGGTCATGGGGACGAAGATCGTCTTGTCCAGGTCCGGAGCCGGGCCACGGACCCGCATCCGCCACAAGGTGAACGCCGCCAGCGCGACCGCGCCCGCCGAGGAATAGTAAAAGAGCGCGTTGCGCCCGACTGCATCCATGAGGGCGGCTGCCCCGATCGGGCCCATGACGGCCCCCAGTCCGAAGGCGAGCAACAGGCCCCCCGTCGCGGCCACGGCGTCTTCGGCCGGCAGGAAGTCGTTGGTGTGGGCGACGCCGATCGGGTAGACGGCGAACGCCATGCCGCCATAGACGGCTCCCGCTGCCAGGAGGAGGCGCAGATCGTCGCCGCTGCTGGCTGCCAGGAAGGTCGCTGCCCCAGACAGCCCCAGACAGACGGCCAGAAGGATGCGGCGGCGGTCCATCCGGTCCGAGAGGCGGCCGAGTGGCCAGGCGAGGATGAAGCCGCCGAAGATGATCGCCGCCATCCATATCGAGATTTCGGTGACGTTCAGTCCCGCCTGGCGGCCATAGATCGGGACGAGCGCGTAGAGTGGCGCCAGGAGCGCGCCCGAACCGAACGAAGCGACGATGCCGAGCGGCGAGGCGACGAAGAGCTGGCGCAGGGTGAGGCGCGAGACGGTCCCCTGCGCCGGCACCGCCTGGCGCGTCAGGCACACCGGGACGATCGCCAGCAGGACGAGGATCGTGGCGAGGCTGAAGGCCTCGAACCCGCGCGCGCCGTAGACGATCAGGAACAGCTGGCCGAGGCCGATCGCGGCGTAGTTCGCGACCATGTAGAGCGAGAAGACGCGCCCCCGATTCTCGTTGCGCGCCGCCATGTTGAGCCAGCTCTCCATGACGATGAAGAGCGCGGCCAGACTGTACCCGGCGATGGCGCGCAGGATGCACCAGACCAGCGGGTCCACGAACATCGCGTGCAGGAGCATGGTCGTGCCGGCGATCGCGGCAAAGGCGGCGAAGGCGCGGATGTGTCCGACACGGAAAATGAGGTCCTGGCTGACCCGTGTGCCGAGGAGCAGGCCGGCATAGTAGGCCGCCGAGACGAGCCCGGCGATCTGCGTCGAGAACCCGGCGATATCGAGACGGAGGCTGAGCAGGGTCGTCATCAGCCCGTTGCCGAGCTGAAAGACCAGCGAGGCCAGGATAACCGGCAGGACGGCGCGATAGACGGACATGGCGCTCCCCGGAACGGGCGGGAGTGTCAGCAGATAGGCTTTCGCGCGCGCCGACCATCCCGTGGATGCGAGCGGCCGCGGCTCAGCCCGCGTGCGGCTGCGCGATATAGTCCTCCGCCTGCATCTCCATCAGCCGCGAGACGGTGCGCTGGAACTCGAACGCCCCCCGCCCCTGCGGATAGAGTTCGTGCGGCGGCGCCTCGGCGGAGCAGACGAGGTTGACCCGGTGCTCGTAGAGCGCATCGATCAAGGTCACGAACCGCCGCGCCTGATCCCGATGGTCCGGCTGCAACCGCGGAATCCCGGAAACGATCACGGTGTGGAAGGCCTTGGCTATAGCCAGGAAGTCGGCAGGCCCGAGCGGCCGGTCGCACAGGTCGGCGAAGGCGAACCGGGCGACGCCGCGCGCGGCACGGGGTATCGCGAGCCGGCGGCCCTTCAGCCGAAGTTCCGCGGGGCGCGCGGGCGCGTCGTCCGTCAGCGCCGCGAACGCATGGTCGAGCGCGGCCTCGGCTGCCGCGTCGGCCGGAACATGGTAGGTCGGATGGCCCTTCAGGCGGGCGAGCCGATAGTCCGTACCGCCATCCACGCCGACGACTTCGCATCGCCGCTCGATCATCGCGATGAAGGGCAGGAAGCTCTCCCGCTGCAGGCCGTCCCTGTAGAGGTTGCGCGGCTCGACGTTCGATGTCGCGACCACCACGACCCCGCGCGCGAACAACGCCTCGAACAGTCGGCCCAGGATCATGGCGTCGGTGATGTTGTCGACCTGAAACTCGTCGAAGCAGAGCAGCCAGGCGTCCTGGGTTACCGCGTCGGCGATCGCGGGCAGCGGGTCGCCGCCGCGTCCACCGCGCCGCAGCGTGTGGCCCCGCTCATGTACTTCCTGAAGAAACTCGTGAAAGTGCACGCGCCGCTTTCGCGCGACGGGTGCGGTAACGAAGAAGAGGTCCATCAGCATCGACTTTCCGACGCCGACCGGGCCGTGCATGTAGAGACCGCGCGGCGGCTCCAGCCGCGGCCGGTCGAGGCCGAGCCGGGCGCGCCAGCCCGTCGACCCTCCGGGTTGGTATCGACCGAGTTCATCGTGCAACCGCTGCAGGTGGCGTGCCGCCACCTCCTGAGCCGCATCGGGGCGCATGTCGCCCGCCTTGCGGCGCTCGGCGAGCGCCGCCACTGGTCCTGAGGTCATGCCGGCGATCGTTCCGCAGCTTCGGTGCGGCGACACTTAGCCGATGCGTCCGGCTGCGTGAAGCCCGGCCGTCGCTCCAGCGGGAACAGACGGAAATGCAAAAAAGACAGCGACCGGGCATTGCTGATCGCTGCCATTCCGTTATTTGCGCGATATCAGGAGCTTACGGCCTAGCTACAAAGTTTTAAGCCTTTGTCGGCGCCGGTCCGCATGCCGACTCCATTTCACGGCGGAAGGCGGTGGCCGGGTCGGTCGGATCATAGGTCACATCCGACCAGCGCAGCGTCTCGCCTGCCTTGACGGCCCGGTTCAGCCGGACGCCATGCGCGAGCCCGATTGGCAGGCCGCCGAGGGCGAGGCTGCGTTCGGCCGGCATTAGGCGCCCCCACACCTTGTGACCGCCTTCCCCGTCGAGCATATCGCCCGCCGGCAGATCGAACTTCGCGGTAGCGACCACGTCGGCGCGCCACTCCTGCGCCGCCCCGGTCGGTTCGTGGCGGAGAGCGACACTGGCGACCGAGATCCCGAGTTCGAGGCCGATCAGATGGAAGGGGCGCCACAGCGCGGCGTAGTTCCCCTCGTCGTCGCGGGCGAGCCCGTATTCGCGGAAGCTGCGCCGGACATAATCGGTATCGCCCGCGAACACGACATAGACGCCCCAGCGCAGATTGTCCGGGACGGGGCCGCCTTCGTGGCGCTCGCTCGACACGACCTCGACCATGCCCCGCCGTTCCAGCAACCCGTCGTCGGCCTCCGGCTTCAGGAAACGGGCGAGGTCGGGGATCGACACCGGCGGGAACGACAGCCCCTGCGCCGGTGCCGAAAGGCCGGTCGCATTGGCCACCGCCGCCATCTCGATGCCCGACTTCGTTCCGTCGATGAAGCTGTTGAACATCTGCGGATTGAGGCCGTTGGCGCGGGCATGCTCGGCGGAGAGGCCGTAATAGTCCCAGACCGTGTCCGGCGTCGACTGGTGGAACA
This sequence comes from Alphaproteobacteria bacterium, assembly GCA_046296375.1. Taxonomy (GTDB): domain Bacteria; phylum Pseudomonadota; class Alphaproteobacteria; order JAJUGE01; family JAJUGE01; genus Constrictibacter. The sequence continues at coordinate 12,447 of JBKBLL010000018.1, forward strand.
GCGGTCGGTAACGCGTCCCCTTCCCCGCCGCCACCACGTCGAAACCGCAGGTCCGTGCCCAATCGACCAGCTCGCAGATGAGCGCCGGCTGATCGCCATAGGCGAGGCTGTAGACGACCCCCGCCTGCTGCGCGCGGCGCGCGAGCAGGGGACCTGCCAGCACGTCGGCCTCGACGTTCACCATGACCACGTGCCGGCCGTGCTCGATGGCCAGAAGCGCGTGGCGGATGCCCGCACCCGGATGTCCGGTCGCATCGATCACGACGTCCAGTCCGTCCGCCGAGATCAGCGTCGCCGCGTCGTCGGTGAGGAAGGTGCCGCCGTGTTTGCGGGCGGCCGCGAAGGAATGGGCGGAATACTGCTCCTCGGGCCAGCCGATCCGTGCCAGTGCCGCCCGCGCCTTGCCCAGGTCCAGATCGGCGATGCCGAGCACGTGGATCCCCGTCGTGCGAAGTGCCTGGGCGAGATACATCGACCCGAACTTGCCTGCGCCGATCAGGCCGACGCGGACTGGCTTCCGGTCGGCCGCGCGGGCCGCGAGAAGCTTGTGCAGATTCATGGAAGACCTTCCTAGAAGCTCGCGAACTCGGCGTTCAGCCGGTCCGTGACGAGCATGTGCCCGGGTTTATGGGTGATGCAGAAAGGCGGTCGCGCCCGTTCCATGACCACCTGCGGGGTCACGCCGCAGGCCCAGAACAGCGGCACGTCCCCCGGCCGAAGCTCCGGCTCGACGCCGGACCACGGCACACGGACATCGGCTATGCCGATGGCAGGCGGATCGCCGAAATGGACGGGAGCACCGTGGACGCGCGGAAAGCGGGAGGTGATCTGGATCGCCCGGATGGCGTCGGACGGCTGGAATGGCCGCATCGACACGATCATCTCACCGCTGAAGGGACCCGCCGGCGCGGTCTCGATCGTCGTGCGATAGATCGGCACCTTGGTCCCGTTGGCGATGTGCTGCAGCCGCAGCCCGGCCTGCAGAAGCGCCTCCTCGAACGAATAGGAGCAGCCGAGCGCGAACGTCACCAGATCGTCGCGCCACAGATCGCGGATGTCCGTCGGCTCATCGACGCAGACGCCGTGGCGGAAGACGCGGTAGCGAGGCACGTCGGTGCGGATGTCGATATCGGTGCCGAGTTCCGGCAACCATGGCTCGCCCGGTGCACCGACCGCGACCACGGGACAGGGCGCCGGGTTGCGCTGGCAGTACAGCAGGAAGTCGACCGCCAGATCCTTCGGGAGGATCACGATATTGGCCTGCACCATGCCCGGCGCGAGGCCGGTCGTGACCGTATGGTGACGCCCCGACCGCGCCGCCATGCGCACCGTGCGTCCGGCATCGCGCCGGTCCGTCTCCAGCATCAGTCCATCCATGACCGACCTCCGCGACGCTCGCCGACCGACCGTCAGGCCGCGACGATGATACCCCGCTCGCGCAGGTCGCCGATACGGTCTTCGGAGATGCCGATTTCGCGCAGCACATCCACGGTGTCCGCCCCCACCGCCGGAGGCTGGCGCCTCAGGCCCAGATCGTGGCTGCCGATCTCGATCGGCAGACGCGGCAGCTTCGCCGTTCCGCCCTGGGGCATCGCGACTTCGAGGGCACGTCCATGCGCGTTGACCTGTGGATCGTCGAACAGGTCGCGGGTGCGCGCCACGGGCGCGAACGGCACGCCGATCCGCTCGCAGATCTCCAGGAGCGACGCCTTGTCGTGCGATCGCGCGATCTCGGCCACGATCGGCAGCAGCACGGGACGCGCCACGACCCGCGCCTCGTTGGTGGCATAGGCGGGGTCCGCGAGCAGGTCCGTGCGGCCGAATTCTTCGCAGAACCGACGCCAGTGATTGTCGCTGGTGATGCCGATGAAAACCTGCTCCCCGTCGGCCGTCTCGAACGGCTCGTAGATCCCCCAGGCGCCGTGGCGGGCCGGCATGGGCGGCACTTCGCGGCCCGTAACCGCCTCGCCCGCCATGTTCTGCGCCATGAGGAAGGTCGTGGACTCGAACAGGGCGCTCTTCACCAGTTGGCCGCGGCCGGTCCGGTCCCGCTCGCGCAATGCCGCCAGAACCGCGATCACGGCGAACGTGCCGCCCATGATGTCGATGATCGAGGCGCCGGCGCGGAGCGGGCGGCCCGGAGGCCCGGTCATGTAGGCGAGCCCGCCCATGAACTGCACGACCTCGTCGAGAGCCGGCCGGTTCTCGTACGGGCCGGACAGAAACCCCTTGAGGGCACAGTAGATCAGGCGCGAATTCAGTGGCCCGAGATGCTCCCATCCGCAGCCCAGACGCTCCATCGTGCCCGGACCGTAATTTTCCAGCACGACATCCGCCCGGGCCGCAAGGGCGTGCGCGAGCGCCCTGCCCTCGTCCGACTTGAGGTCGAGGGCGACGCTGCGCTTGTTGCGGTTGAAGGTCAGAAAGAACCCGGCCGCGAACCCCGGCAGGCGCCGCGTCTTGTCGCCGCCGGGCGCAGGCTCGACCTTGATCACGTCGGCGCCCATGTCGGCCAGCACCAGCCCGGCCGAGGGTCCCATGATGGTGTGGCAGAACTCCAGCACACGGATCCCCGCGAGCGGTAGCGTGTCCGCCGTGTCGGCTGTCGTCATCGGTCCATCGTCCTGCTGCCTTGCTGACAGGATGGTAGCCCGCCGCCCGGCGGACGTGCAAACGGCCGGCCCCGGTGTCAGCCGGGCCCGGCCGTTGCGGCCGCTGGTCTTCGGACGGACGTCAGGCGGCCCGTTCGAACGCCATGGCAGTGGCTTCTCCGCCGCCGATGCAGAGGCTCGCGACGCCCTTCTTGACGTCGTACTTGTACATGGCCGCGATCAGGGTCGCGACGATCCGCGCACCGGACGCGCCGACCGGGTGGCCCAGGGCGCAGGCCCCACCGTGCACGTTCACCTTCTCGGCCGACAGGTTGAACTCCTTCATCGCCGCCATCGTGACCACGGCGAAGGCCTCGTTGATCTCATAGAGGCCGACCTCGTCGGGCGTCCAGCCCGTCTTGGCGAAGAGCGTCTTCATCGCGCCGACCGGCGCTGTCGTGAACCATTTCGGTTCCTGGCTGTGGGTCGAGTGGGCGACGATCGTCACGAGCGGCGTGAGGCCGCGGCGCTCCGCCTCCGACCGGCGCATCAGCACCAGGGCGGCGGCGCCGTCGGAGATGGAACTCGAGTTGGCCGGGGTGACGGTCCCCTCCTTCGAAAAGGCGGGCCGCAGCGTGGGGATCTTCTCGATGTTCGCGGTGAAGGGTTGCTCGTCGCGTGAAACCGTCTTCTCGCCCTTGCGGCCCTTGACGGTGATCGGCACCATCTCGCGGCCGAACGAGCCGTCCTCGTTGGCCTTCTTCGCGCGTGCCAGGGAGCGGATGGCGAACTCGTCCTGCTGTTCGCGGGTGAACTGATAGAGTTCGGCCGTCGCCTCGGCGAAATGGCCCATGAGCTTGCCGCGGTCGTATGCGTCCTCGAGTCCGTCCCAGAACATGGCGTCCAGGACTTCGCCATGACCCATGCGCAGACCGCCGCGCCCCTTGGGAAGCATGTAGGGGATGTTGGTCATGCTCTCGAAGCCGCCCGCGACCATCACGTCGTTCGAGCCGGCGCACAGCAGGTCGTGCGACAGCATGGTGGCCTTCATGCCCGACCCGCAGAGCTTGTTGATCGTCGTCGCACCCGCCGACATGGGGATGCCGGCATGGATCGCAGCCTGCCGCGCCGGGCCCTGACGCTGACCGTGCTGCAGCACGCAACCCATGATGATCTCCTGGACGTCCTCCGGCTTCACGCCGGCGTCGGCCAGGGCGCCCTTGATCGCGGCGGTGCCGAGTTCCGGGCCGGACGCGTCGGCGAGTTCGCCCTGAAAGCCGCCCATGGGCGTGCGCGCCATGCCGACGATGACGATCGGGTCTTCCCGCATATTCCTCTCCTCGTTGCCGCAGGAGCAGCCCCGAAAGGCGCTTCCCACGCGTTCGTCGTACTATAGCACGCGCGCCGTGGCACGCTATCGGGGCCGCTCAGCCACCGATTCGGCCGAGTTCCGACCGGGCCGCGGCTGTTTCGACCACTGTCCGGATACCGCTGTCGGCGGAACGCCTCAGCATCTCCGCCGCGCTGCGGCGCTCGTTCTGGGCGAGGTACCACATGCCGACATAGAAATTCGCCTCGGCCAGCCGCTTGTCCGCCTCGGCCGGATCGGCCCCTGCGGCGGACGTCACGTCGGCGGGTTGGATCCGTCCGAGGAGTAGTTCGACAGCGGGCCCCGGCCAAGCCGTCCGGTCCATCTTCTCGGACTGCTTCGCCAGCAGTTCGGTGCCGTGCTCACCGCTGCGCACCCGGGCCACGTGGGCGAACATCGCGGCGTAGGGATTGGAAGGTGCCGCCGCCGTCACCTTTCCGAAGTCGGCGGCCGCGTCGGTGTACCGGCCGCCGAGGAAGCGGAAAATGCCGCGCTCCCACAGGGCGAACGGATCGTTCGGCATGAGCTTCACGACCTCGTCGCCGGCGGCGATGGCGCGGTCGTAATCGCCCTGCTCGACGCGCAGCCAGGCGAGGCGGCTGTGATTGACGGGATCGCGCGGCGCCAGCCGCGCTGCCGCTTCCAGGTCGGGAGCGGCGCGCGCGACATCGCCGGCCCGCAAATGGATGTTGCCGCGGTCGCTCAGGAGATCCGCATCCTCCGGCTGCTGTGCGAGCGCCCGGCCGAAGTCGGCGACGGCCCCCGCACTGTCGCCAGCCTCGGCCTTGACCTTGCCCCGGTTGGCGTACCAGGACGCAAGCAGCGACGGCGGGCCGTCCGGGACCAGGCCGATGGCGCCGTCGAAATCCGCGACCGCCGGCTGATACTGCCCGATGGTGGCGTAGATGTTGGCCCGCGTCGCGTAGAGGACGCCGCGACGCAGCGGCGCCGCGGACTCGGACAGACGAATGGCGGCGTTGATCGCATCGAGCGCGTCGTCGAACCGGCGCCGGTCGATATGAAGCCGGGCCCGCAAGAAGTGCCGGTCGGCCAGATCCGGGCTGTCGGCCGGCGTCACCGCGATGGCCGCTTCGATATCCTTGAGGGCGAGATCGGGGTTGCGCATCGACGCGTGCATGCGTCCGCGGCTGGTCAGCCATTCGGCGCGACGCTCCGCCGCGGCGCGCGGGTTGTTCGCGATCACGCCGTCCATCGCGGCGACTGCTTCCGGCGAGCGGCCGGCGAGCATCAGGATCGCGGCGCGGTCCGCCGCGATCGCCCCGTTCTTGGGGTCGAGACTCACGGCGCGATCGTAGGCGGCGAGTCCTTCCGTGAAGTTGCCCGCAGCCGCGGCGACGGCGCCGTTGCACGCATGCGCCTCGGCGTTCTTCTGGTCCAGTTCAAGGGCGCGCGCGGCCTCCGTGACCGCCGGCTCGGCGTTGCCGGTCGCAACCAGGACCCGACAGCGCAGGGAGTGGGCCGCCGAAAGGTCCGCGCCGCGCAGCGTCCCGGCATTGATGGCACGGCTCACCGCATCCATCGCGGTCTGCGGATCCTGTCGGTCATATGCATCGCGGGCGGCCTTGACGTCGCCGGCCGCATCGGCGTGCGCCGACGCGGCAGCACCGGCGGCCATGGCTGCCGTCGCGATGCAGGTAAGAACGAAGCGTCTCATGCGCTCTCCTGGGCGGTGGCTCGCACCTAATTTGGCCGGCCGCGACGATTACGCAATGGCGCGGGGCCCGTCCGGTGCGGCCAATGTCTTGCGGTAATGGTATTCCACGGTGCGCGAGATGTCGTCCACCGCGCGCGTCGCGCGCCGCTCATAGCCCAGCCGTTCGTAGAGGCGATGTGCATCGCCGAAGCGCGTGTCGGACCACAGTTCGACGAAGGGCAGCCGCCGTTCGACGGCGACCGTCTCGACCAGCCCGACCAGCCGCCGGCCCAGCCCGGACCGCCGCTGCGATCGGTCGACGTAGAGCTTGCAGAGTTCCAGTCCCGCTCCCGACGGCAGGAAGCCGACGGATGCGACGAGGCGGCCGGCCGCCTCGCCGATCCAGAAGCGGCCGCCGTTGCCACCGAAATAGCTGGCGATCGCACGCAGCTCGGGCACCTCGCCGTCCACGTCGAGGATACAGCCGTCATATTCGGCCCAGCAGGCGCCGATCAGCGCGATCAGACCCTCGGCGTCCTCGTCCCTCGCGGGGCGGATCAGATCAGGAACCATGTGGCCAGACCGAGAAAGACGAAGAAGCCGAGGACGTCCGTCGTCGTGGTCAGGAACGGTCCGGCGGCAACCGCCGGATCGACGCCGGCCCGGTTCAGCGCCAACGGGATGATCGTCCCGGCGAGGCCCGCCCACATCATGTTGAAGATCATCGCCGTGGCGAGGACGGCGCCCAGCGCCAGATCCTTGAACCAGAGGACCGCGATGGTCGACATGATCGTCGCGAAGACGAGACCGTTGATCGCCCCGACCACGATCTCCTTGCGCACGACACGCATCGTGTTGGCGGCCGTCAGGTCGCGGGTCGCCAGGGCGCGTACGACGACGGTCACCACCTGCATCCCCGCATTGCCCCCCATCGCCGCGACGATCGGCATCAGCACGGCGAGCGCCACGATCGCCTCGATCGACCCCTCGAACTGGGAGATGACGATCGAAGCCAGGATCGTATTGGCGAGCGTGATGAGAAGCCAACGCTGGCGCCGCCGGACGGTCCGCCCGGCCGAGGCGTGGACGTCCTGCTCCATGGCGCCGCCCAGCTTCATCAGGTCGTCCTCGGCCTCCTCGTCGATCACGTCGACGACGTCGTCGACGGTCACCACGCCGACCAGTCGGCCGTCATCGTCCACGACGGGGGCGGAGACCAGATCCTGCTGGCGGAAGACCCGCGCCAGTTCTTCCTGGTCCATCGATACCGGCAGGGGCGTCAGGTCGCTCGCCATGATGTCGGCGATGCGCACCGGGCGGCGATTGCGCAGGACGCGGGAGAGCGAGACGGTCCCGACCGGCCGATGGCGGGGGTCGACCACGAAGATGTCATAGAAATCGTCGGGCAGGTTCGGCGACGCCCGCATGAAGTCGATCGTTTCGCCGACCGTCCAATAGGCAGGCACGGCCACCAGGTCGCGCTGCATCAGGCGACCGGCGGAGTATTCCGGATAGGTCAGGCCCTGCAGAAGCGCCATCCGGTCGGCCACCGGCAGACGCGCGAGCAATTCCGTCTGCTGCGCCTCGTCGAGGTCGGCCACGACATCCAGGGCGTCGTCCGTGTCGAGTTCCTGGACGGCTGCCGCGAGATCCTCCGGATGGAGCAGCGCGAAGACCTCGTCGCGGATCTGCTCGTCCAGTTCCGGCAGAACCTCGGGGTCCAGCGTGCCCCGGACCGAATCGATGAAGGCGCGCCGCTCGTCGGGCGTCAGGCTGGCGATCAGCCCCGCCACATCCGCGGCATAGAGATCCTCGGCGATCGCCCGGACCCGTTCGGCGTCGCCGGCGCGCAACGCGTCGCCGACCGCCCGGACGGTTTCCGGAGTCAGGCCGTACTCTTCGGCGCCCGGCTCGCCGCGCCCCGCCTCGCTACGCACTTTGTCTTCGGCCGGCATCGTCATTGCGCTGCCTCCCGCCGGATGGGCCCGACGGCTCGTGGGTCAAGAAGCCACCGCTCCGATTCCGACATGCACCGACGCGAAGGGCATCGCTCGGACAGCGACGGACGGGCGGCGAGCCTGGGCGGTTTCGGTGCGGACGAGCGTCGCGCCCCTCCGCGACGGAAGGCGACCGACTCGGCACATCGTGCGGAAGTCCCGGCGACAGCCCGCTCCGCTGCCGCGACCGAGGCGCGAAATAGCGCGCTCCCGCCCGAAAGTCCAGGATCGCGACCGTGACGTTTCCATGGTGAGAGGCCTTTCTTGACACGCATCGCGGCGACCCGTAAATGACGCGCCACGGCCCGGGCGCGTAGCTCAGCGGGAGAGCATCGCCTTCACACGGCGGGGGTCGTAGGTTCAATCCCTACCGCGCCCACCATCCGTTCCCCGCCGCTCCGGCCACCATGCAGTCGCCCCAGGAGCAGGCACGCCATGAAAACCAGGATCAAGTGGGTCGAGGGGGCAGCCTTCCTCGGCGAAAGCGGCAGCGGCCACGCCGTGCTGATGGACGGTGCGCCGGATGCGGGCGGCCGAAATCTGGGCCCCCGGCCCATGGAGATGCTGCTTCTCGGCCTGGGCGGCTGCACGGCCTTCGACGTCATGCTGATCCTTAAACGCTCACGCGAACCCGTGACCGACTGCGTCATCGAAATCGAAGCTGACCGGGCCGATGAACCGCCCAAAATCTTCACCCGCATCCATATGCGCTACGTCGTCACGGGCAGGGCGCTCAACCGGGCCAAGGTTGAACGCGCAGTCTCCCTCTCGGCCGAGAAATACTGCTCCGCGTCCGCGATGCTGGGGCGTGTGGCTTCCCTGACGCACGATATCGAGATCAGAGACGCCGACGTCGCACCGGCCGGCTGAATACCCCGAAGGACTACCGTCGGAAGGCATGACGCAAAAAAGGCGGGGCCGAAGCCCCGCCTTAGCAGTCACGGCGCGAACCCGCCCGGCGTCACACCGCTGCCGGATCCCGCGTCGGTTCGGCCGCGTCGTCGGCCGTCGCCGCCGTCTTGCGGCGCCGCGTGCGCGGCTTGGGCTCGGCGGCCACCTCTCCGACTCCTTCGCTGGCCGCCGGCTCCGCTGTAGCGGTGCGGCGACGCCGCGTCCGGGGTGCCGGCGCATCGGCAGGAGTGTCCGAAACTTCGGCCGAAGCCGTCGCACGCGCCTCGACCGTCTCCCGCACGGTATCCGTCGTGCCGGCCGACACGGCGCCCTCGGACCCGACCGCCCCCCGATCCTCGCCGACCGGGCCCGGCGCGGCCTGAACCGCCGCTCCCTCCGGAAGATAGCGCGCCGGCAAGAGGTCCTCTTCCGCCCGCTCCTCGCTCGGCTGGCGCGCGGCCGTGGCATCCGCCTGGACGTCGCGGCGGCGATTGTGGTGCGGTGCGTCCTGTGCGGGACGTCCACCCTGGTCGCGACCTTCGCCGTGGCGTGGCTGGGCCTGACGGGGCTCCCCCTGGCGCTGCTCGGGCTGACGATGCTCGGGCTGACGATGCTCCGGGCTGCGCTGCTCGTTCTGGCGCTGCTCGGGACGCCGGCCGTCCTGCGGCCGTCCCTCGCCCTGCCGTCCCTCGCCCTGCCGTCCCTCGCCCTGCCGTCCCTCGCCCTGCCGTCCCTCGAAGGGACGAGCGTCGTTCGACCGTGGGCCCTGCTGGCGGCGCGGATCGTATGGCCGAGCGTCGGCGACGCGCACATCGTCGGACTGGCCGTCGCCGTCGCGGCCGTAGCCCTCCTCGTCCTCGTCGTCGTCGCGCATCTCGGAGTCGAAGCGACCCTGTCGCATCTGGCCATTCTGCGGCTGCGCGCCCTGGCCGTTCAGGTTCAACAGCCTGAAATAGTGTTCGGCATGCTGAAGCAGGTTTTCGGCGAGCACGCCGTCGCCCGACATCTGGGCGTCACGCGCCTGAACGAGATAGCGCTCGTATATGTGCGATGCCGTTCCGCGAACACGGCCCTCCGGGCCGTTGCTGTCGAGCTGCTGATTGGGGCGGTGCATATTATGGCGGCCGCCACGAGGGGGACCCCCACGACCGCGCGAACGTCGCGTGTTCAAGCCTAGCCTCATCAAAGCTGTCGATGCCGAACCAACGGGTTCAACGATCCCCATCACATCCCCAGCCGGAACCCGCGGCCACATCCGCCCGGATCGCGTACGGTCCGGCGGAGGAACTCGAAGCAGGGAGTGGGCGAATGCCACCGCGACGCTCGCGGTGCATCAAGCCTCAAGGAAAGTAGTCGCTGCCGTCGTCCGTGCAAACCCCTTTTCGCCGATCAACCGCCATTTTCCGCGGCGGCGGCGAGCACGCACCGTTCGATCCCGGCCAAGTCGCGTCGCGTGGAGATCGCTCCCATACCGGCGCCGGCCAGCAGGGCCGCCACGGCGCCGGCCTGCCCGGCTCCCACCTCGAACGCGGCCAGGCCTCCCCGCCCCAGGAGGCGCGGCAAATCCGCCACGATGATGCGGTAGGCGGAGAGTCCGTCGGGACCACCGGCGAGCGCCCGCAGCGGGTCGAATCGAGCGACCGCCGGGTCAAGGTTCGAAATGTCCCCGTCCGGTACATAGGGGGGGTTGGAGACCACGATGTCGAAGCCGCCGCGCAGACAGCGCGCCCAGTCCGATGCGACGAACGCGGCCCGCGATGCCAGCCCCATCGCCTCGGCATTGACACGCGCCACGGCGCAGGCGCCGGGCGCCAGGTCGAGCCCCACTCCGCGCGCCGACGGCAACTCCCGCAGCAGCGCGAGGAGAATGCACCCACTGCCCGTGCCGAGGTCCAGGACGCGGAACGGACGGTTCCTGTCGGGCAGCCGGGCGAGGGTCGCCTCGATCAGCGTCTCCGTGTCGGGACGCGGGTCGAGCGTGTCCGGTCCCAACCGAAACATCATGCTCCAGAACTCGCGCTGGCCGCGCAGCCGGGACAGAGGCTCGCCGCTGCAACGCCGCCCGACCAGTTCATCCAGAGATCTTCCCGCCTGCGGCGGCAGCGCCCGTTCGGGCCAGCCGAGCACCGTCTGCTGCTCGAGACCCGCAGCCAGTGCCACGATCAGGCGCGCCTCGCGCCGCGGCGCGCCCACGCCGGCTGCGGCCAGGCGCGCGGCTGCCTGCGCCACCGCCTCGCCGAGCGAGGTCATTCCAGGCTGGCGAGCGCCATCGCCTGGTCTTCCTCGGTCAACGCGTCGATGAGTTCGTCGAGCGCCTCGCCCGTCATCACCTTGTCGATCTTGTGCAGCGTCAGACCGATACGGTGATCGGTGACGCGCCCCTGAGGAAAATTGTAGGTCCTCACCCGCTCGGACCGGTCTCCGCTGCCGACCTGGCTGCGTCGATCGGCCGACCGCTCGGCCTCCTGCGCCAGGCGCTGCGCCTCGTAGAGGCGCGCGCGCAGAACCTTCAGCGCCTTGGCCTTGTTCTTGTGCTGGGACTTCTCGTCCTGCTGGGAGACGACGATGCCGGTCGGCAGATGGGTGATCCGCACGGCGCTGTCCGTGGTGTTCACGCTCTGCCCGCCCGGTCCGCTGGAGCGGAAGACGTCGATGCGCAGGTCCTTGTCCTCGATACGGACGTCGACCTCCTCGGCCTCCGGCAGGACCGCCACCGTCGCCGCCGATGTGTGGATCCGCCCGCCGCCCTCGGTCACGGGCACGCGCTGGACGCGGTGGCCGCCGGATTCGAACTTCAGCCGCGCGAAAACATCGCGCCCCATTACGTTGGCGATCGCCTCCTTGTAGCCGCCGAGGTCGGTCTCGGCGATGCTCATCGTTTCGAAGCGCCACCCGTGCAGTTCGGCATAGCGCTGATACATTCGGAACAGTTCGGCGGCGAACAGGGCCGCCTCCTCACCGCCGGTGCCGGCGCGCACTTCGAGGATCGCGTTGCGCGCATCCGCCTCGTCCTGCGGGATCAGCATGAGCCGGAGCTCGTGCTCCAGCGCCGGCAGCCGCTCGCGCAGGGTTTCGAGTTCGTCGGCCGCCAGTTCCCGGAGGTCGGGGTCCGAACCGGGGTCGGCGACGAGCGCCGTCAGTTCGTCCGCCTCGGCCCGCATCCGTCCGAGTGCCTGGAACTTCTCGGCGACCGGCGTCACGTCCGACAGTTCCTTGGACATGCGCGCCATCTCGGCGGGCGCGAGCACCTCGCTGCCGGCCAGCCGGTCGCGCAGTTCATGATAGCGGTCGACGACCGCACCGAGCTTGGCCTCAAGGCTCATCTGCAAAGACACTTTTCGGAGCAGGCGGGGCGGATCTTGTGCCAGTGCCGGCCGGTCGACACAAGACGGGCGTCCCGGATCGCCGCCCGGACGGGTCGACAACGGAACTCGACAATTCCGGCACCGTAGTTTGAGATGGTGGGAGACCGCCCGGGATGCAAAGAGGCTGGGGAGCCGACGTGAATGAGCCTCTTCGACCTTCGCGACATACGCTGGTGGGGCGACCGGCGGGCGGCAGAGCAGCAGATCAGGGAGAGCGAGAGCCGGCTCCGCGCGGTGGTCGAGACGGCGGTCGACGGGGTCATCCTGATCGACGACCACGGCATCGTCGAAACCTTCAATCCGGCCTGCGAAGCGCTGTTCGGCTATAGCGCCGACGAGGTGCTCGGACAGAACGTCAAGATGCTCATGCCGCCGCCCTACGAAGCGGAGCACGACACGTATCTGCGCCGCTACCGCGAGACGGGCGAACGGCGGATCATCGGGATCGGCCGCGAGGTTGCCGGCCGGCGCAAGGACGGCAGCATCTTCCCGATGGAGCTGTCGGTCGGTGAGGCGCAGCGCGACGGCCGGCCGGTTTTCGCCGGCATCATCCGAGACATCAGCCAGCGCAAGCTGGCCGAACAGAGCCTGCGCGAGAGCGAGGGCCGACTGCGTGCGCTGGTCGACACCGCGGTCGACGGGGTGATCCTGATCGACGCCGTCGGCACGATACAGATGTTCAACCCCGCCTGCGAGGCGCTCTTCGGCTATGGCGCGGCGGAGGTGCTCGGACAGAACGTCCGGATTCTCATGCCGGAGCCCTACCAGCGCGAGCATGACGGCTATCTCAGGCAGTACCGCGAGAACGGAGTGCGGCGGATCATCGGCATCGGCCGGGAAGTCGCCGCACGGCGCAAGGACGGTACGGTCTTCCCGATGGAGCTCTCGGTGGGCGAGGCCACGCGGGGCGAACAGCCGGTGTTCGTCGGCATCATCCGCGACATCTCCGCCCGCAAGGAGGCCGAGGCCGCCCGCGAGCAGCTCCAGCAGGCGCAGAAGATGGAGGCGATCGGCCAGCTGACCGGCGGGATCGCGCACGACTTCAACAATCTGATGGCCGTCATGCTCGGCAATCTGGAGTTGATCCAGGACGGTCTCGATCCGGCGGGGCCCTCGGCCAAATTCATCCAGACCGCAATCGAGTCGGTGGAGCGCGGGGCGCAGCTGACCCAGCGGCTCCTGGCCTTCTCGCGCACGCAAAAGCTGAACCCCCGCCAGGTCGACGTCAACCGCCTGATCAGCGAGATGATCCCTCTGCTGCGCCTCTCGGTGGGCGAGGCCGTCGACATCCGCTGCCGCCTGGCGCCCGACCTGTGGGCGGCCGTTATCGACGCCGCACAACTGGAGAACGCGCTGCTGAACCTCGCGAACAACAGCCGCGACGCCATGATCCGCGGCGGCGCTCTGACCATCGAGACTCGCAACACCGAACTGTCGGCAGAGGCGATCCCCGACCAGACGGCGGCGGCCGGCGCCTATCTGCGGATCACGGTGACCGACAGCGGCGTGGGCATGCCGCCGGACGTCCTCGCCCACGTCTTCGAACCCTTCTTCACCACCAAGGAGGTCGGCCACGGCAGCGGGCTCGGCCTCAGCATGGTCTATGGCTTCGTCAAGCAGTCGCAGGGCTTCGTGACGATCGAGAGCGAGCCGGGCAAGGGGACCAGCGTCCACCTGTTCCTGCCGCGCATAATCGAAACCGCGGCGGCGGAAGGGCTCCTGCCGGGCGCCGCGCCTCCCGAGCCGGTGCCGAAGCGGCGATGGCGGATCCTCGTCGTCGAGGACGACAGCGCGCTGCGCCAGCTCACCACGCGCATGCTGGAATCCCTCGGCCACACGGTCCGGCACGCGGTCGACGGCCCGAACGCGCTTCGCGAACTGCACCGAGACCCGCAGGTCGATTTGCTCTATACCGACGTGATCCTGCCCGGCGGCCAGAACGGCATCGATGTCGCCCGCGAAGCGCGGCTGCTGGTCCCGAACGTGAAGGTCCTGTTCACCTCGGGCTATCTGGAACTGCTGGATCGTGGCGCGCAGCTCGGTCCGACCGATGAACTGATTCCGAAACCCGCCCGTCGCCGGGACATCGAAAGCGCCATCCAGCGGGTGATGAACGGCGGCGAGGCCTAGCGCTCCGCGGAAAGCCGTTCGACCAGGGTGTCGAGAGCGACTTCCGCCTGGTCGCCGCCGTCCATGTCGCGCAGCGCGGCGACGCCGCGCGCCAGTTCGTCGTCCCCGATGATGACGGCGGCCCTGGCGTCGGCCCGGCTGGCGCGGGCGAGGCGCCGCTTCAGGTTGCCGGAATATCCAAGTTCCACATGCACACCGGCGCGGCGAAGGCTCCAGGCGAGCTTCTGCGCCTCGCGCTCGGCCGCCGGCCCCATCGGCACGATGGCGACCGGGCGCACGGGCGCCGGCGGTTCCCCGGCCAGCATCGACAGCCGCTCGATGCCGGCCGCCCAGCCGATGCCCGCGGTCTCCGGCCCGCCCATGGCGCCGATCAGCCCGTCATAGCGCCCGCCGGCCAGGACGGTACCCTGCGCGCCGAGGTCCGTGGTCGTGAACTCGAAGGCGGTGTGCGTGTAGTAGTCGAGGCCGCGGACCAGGCGCTGGTTCACCTGATACGCCACGCCGATATCGTCGAGGCCCCGGCGCACCGTCGCGAAGAAGTCGGCGGCGGCGGGCGACAGGTGGTCGGCGAAGGCCGGAGCATCCGCCACCAGCCGGCGATCGCCTTCGTCCTTCGAGTCCAGGATACGCAGCGGATTGCGCTGCAGGCGGGCACGACTGTCCTCCGAAAGCGAACCCCGGTGGTCCGAGAAATACGCGACCAGCACGTCGCGATAGACGCGCCGGCTCTCCAGGTC
>JBKBLL010000019.1:0-26999 GCA_046296375.1 Alphaproteobacteria bacterium
CGGGGAACCAGACAGGTCGTTCCCGAACCGCCGGCCGCGGGCCGGCACCGGGTTGGCTCGCTGCGTCGCCGCCGGCGGGAAGGTGCGGCCGGCCTTCGGTTCGCGCGGCGACGTACCAGTCCGTGACCTCGATGGCGGCATCGCGGTCGGCATAGCCGTACTCGCGCGCATAGGCGGCGAGGAACGCCTCCCGCATGGCGGCGATGTAGGCGGCGTCGACCGTGCCCGGCGGCAGATCGACCCGAATCTCGTAGCCCTGGCCGGCATGGCGCATCCAGGCGCTGCGCGACAGGGTCAGCGGGCCGCGTCGATCGAGTGCGGCCGCATCCCCGGCCGTGCGCCGTTCCAGGTCGGCGAAGAGGGCGGCGATCGCCGGCGCGGCGTCGGCCGTCAGCGGCACGATCCGCGTGACCGCCGTATCGACCTGATGCGCGGCGACCAGCAGGCCGAGCGCGGACCCGACGCCGGCACCGCGCGGCACGATGACCCGCGGCACGTGCAGCGCGCGGGCGAGGCGGCAGGCGTGCAGAGGACCGGCACCGCCGAACGCGATCAGGACGTAGCGGCGCGGGTCGCGGCCGCGCTCCAGCGAGACGAGGCGCATGGCGCGTTCCATGTTCGCGTTGGCGACGGCGTGGATGCCCCAGGCGGCCTCGGCGAGGTTCAGGCCCAGTGGCACCCCGATGCCCGCCGCCACGGCCGCCGCGGCCGCGTCGCGGTCGAGACGCATGGCGCCGCCGTTAAAGTAGTCGGGATCCAGATAGCCGAGGACGAGGTTGGCATCGGTGATCGTCGGCTGCCGTCCGCCGCGGCCGTAGCAGGCCGGCCCGGGAACGGCGCCCGCACTCTGCGGACCGATCGCGACGAGCCCGGCGTCGATTCGGGCGATGCTGCCGCCGCCGGCCCCGATCTCCAGCAGTTCGATCGCGGTGATGTTGAGGGGCAGGCCACTGCCGCGCGCGCAGTCGACCATGTCGACCTCGAAGGTGGGTGCGATGGCCGGGCGGCCACCGTCGATCGCGCCGAGCTTCGCCGTCGTGCCGCCCATGTCGAAGGTCAGCACATCGTCGAACCCTTCCTCGCGTCCCACGGCCGCACACATGAGGACGCCCGCGGCAGGTCCCGATTCGACGATCCGCACCGGCAGGGCGCGCGCCAGTTCGGGCGAGACCAGGCCCCCGTTCGACTGCATGATCGAGAGGCCCGCTTCGATACCCAGCCGGGCGAGGGCGGTCTCCAAGCCGGACAGGTAGCGGCGGACGAGGGGCATGACGTAGGCGTTCGCCACCGTGGTGCTCGTCCGCTCGTACTCGCGATATTTCGGCGAGACGGACGAGGAGAGGCTGATCGCGGCCTCCGGCAGGGCCTGGGCCAGCAGGGCGCCGATGCGCCGCTCGTGCTCGGGGTTGGCGTAGGCGTGCAGCAGGGCGACGGCCACAGACTCGTAATTGCCGTGCCGGAGGCCGGCCAGGGTTTCGGCCAGCGCCGTTTCGTCGAGAGGCTCGACGACGCTGCCGTCGAAGGCCATGCGTTCGTCGACTTCGACGATGTCCACGCGCTCGACCAGCGGCCGCGGCTTGACGAAGTGCAGCGTATAGGTGTCCGGCCGCTTCTGCCGTCCGATCAGGAGAACGTCGCGAAAGCCGCGCGTGGTCAGGAGCGCCGTGCGGCTGCCCTTGCGCTCCAGGATCGCGTTGGTGGCCACGGTGGTGGCATGGATCGCGGCGGAAATGCCGGTGGGATCGAACGCGCCCGCGGCGATCCGATCGGCCAGGGCTTCGGCAACCGCCCGGTCCGGGGCTTCCGGGGTCGTCGGAACCTTCCAGATGTCGAGCCGGCCGCGCTTCGTATCGAGCAGGACGATGTCCGTGAACGTCCCGCCGATGTCGAAGGCGAGTTCGAGCATCCGCCCGTTCCCGGCCGTCTACAGTCGCAGTTCGCGTTCCACGCCGGACAGGGCGGTGTCCAGCCGGGCCAGCATCTCGTCGACCCCCGCTTCGTCGATGATCAGCGGCGGCGAGAAGGCGATCCGGTTGCCGATCAGGCGGAGCACGAGACCGCTCTCGCGGACATGCCGCTCGACGACCGCCATCTCCCTGAACGGCGTCCGTGCCGCCTTGTCGGAGACGAGTTCGAGCCCGGCGATCAGGCCGACGCCGCCGACCTCTCCCACCAGGGGGCGGTCGGCGAAGCGGGCCAGCCGGCCCTGGAAATAGGCGCCGACCCGTCGCGAATGGCCGACGATGTCCATCTCCTCGTAGATCTTCAGCGTTTCCAGCGCCACCGCGGCCGCGACGGGGTGGCCCGTATGGGTGTAGCCGTGCACGAAGCTGCCGAGCTTGCGGCTCTGCGCCAGCATCGCCTGATAGACCTTTTCGTTCAGCAGCAGCGCCGAGACAGGCATGAAGGCCGCCGACAGGGCCTTGGCGCAGCTGATGATGTCGGGTTTCAGGTCGTAGGTCTGCGAGCCCCACCAGTTGCCCGTCCGGCCGAAGCCGCAGATCACTTCATCGGCCACGAAGAGCACGTCGTACTTCTTCAGGACGGCCTGGATCTTCTCGAAATAGGTCGCGGGCGGGACGACGGCGCCGCCGGCGCCCATCACCGGCTCGGCGAAGAAGGCGGCCACCGTCTCGGGCCCTTCCTCCAGGATCATGGCCTCCAGCGCGTCGGCCATCCGCGTCGCGAAGGCCTCCTCGGTCTCGCCTTTCTCGTGGAAACGGTAGTAGTGCGGGTTCAGCGTGTGGCGGAACTGCGGGAGCGGCAGGTTGAAGTCGACGTGCATGTCGGGCTTGCCGGAGAGGCTGCCCGCCGCCACCGTCGTGCCGTGATAGCCGCCCATCCGGCCGATGATCTTGTTCTTCTCGGGCCGCCCGTGCGCGGCCTGATAGTACCAGCAGAGCTTGATCGCAGTGTCGTTCGCCTCCGATCCGGAGCATTGCAGCAGGACCTTCGACATCGGCACCGGGGCGAGTTCGATCAGCTTCTCGGCCAGTTCGATCCCCGAGGGGTGCGCGGTGCTGCGGTAACTGTGATAGTAGCCGAGCGTGCGCATCTGACGGGCGGCCACTTCGGCCAGCCGCTCGCTGGCGAAGCCGAGCGAGGCGCACCACAGTCCGGCGGCGCCCTCGATATAGTCCTTGCCCGAATCGTCGTAGATGCGGATGCCCTCGCCGCGCATGATGACGGTGGGACCTTCCTCGGCATGCCGGGCCAGGTTGGTCTGGGGATGGATGGCGACGGCGATGTCGCGGGCCTGCAGCGAATTCGGGCGGATGACGTTCATCGGGCACCTCGTTCGGTGGAGCGGCGGCACGCCGCGCATCGGACCGACAGGCTAGCGCCGAAGGCGCTCCCCAGGCTAGGCCCGGTCGTCAGTCCTCGGCCATCAGCCATCGCGGCGCCCTGCGGGCGCCTCGGGCAGGTCGAGGCCGTAGACCGTGCGCGCCGTCTGCGGGGAGACGACGCCGTCGCGCACGTCGCGCAGGACGGCCGCGCGCTCGCGCCGGCGCGGATCGCCCCAGCCGCCGCCGCCGGGCGCCAGGACGCGGACCCGCTTCGGCCCGAGCGTCTGCATGCAGTATTGCGGCGTCTCGATCTCCCCGCCGGTGGCGAGGTCCCAGACCCTGATCTCGCCCTTCGCTCCCCAGCCGCCGCCGGCGATGCCGAAGCCGGTCGGCTTGCGACCGCCCTCGGCCCGCACGGAATGCTCGCTCGGTGTCAGGATTTCCGCCTCGTAGTCGACGCCGCAGCCGCCGCGATACTCGCCCGGCCCCGCCGCGTCGCAGCGGAACTCCTGGCGGTGGATGCGGCAGGGATAGGACTGCTCGTAGGTCTCGACGTTGGGGATGGTCATGCCGCCGAGGGTCGCCTGGTGGCTGGTGCTGGGGAAGCCGTCGCGGCCCTTGACCGCGCCGCCGCCCGACGAGCCGTGCCAGTGGTACATGACGAAGACCCGCCCGTTCCGGGCTGCGCCGGCGGAGATCGAGTAGGCCATCTTGCCCCAGCCGGCGCAGGCCCGGTCCGGATCGACCTGGGCGAGGGCCTGCCAGCAGGCGTTCATGATGTCGATCGCCGGATAGACCGTGTTCATGGTCATCGGCGCCGGGGGCCGGGCGTTCACCACCGTGCCTTCGGGGGCGATCACGCGGACGGCGCGATAGGTCCCCTCGTTGCGCGGGATCGACTTGTCGAAGAAGGCCGAAAGGGCGACGTAGACGGCCGAGTGGGTGTTGGCGATGCCGCTGTTCTTGAAGCCCTTGATCTGCGGCGACGAGCCGGTGAAGTCGGCCGTCAGCCTGTCGCCTTCGATGGTGATGGCGACCCTCGTCTCCACGTCGACGCTGCGGAAGCAGTCGGTGTCGCTGACGTCGCGGCCGGACCATGTGCCGTCCGGCATGGCCGCGATCGCCTGCCGCATGCTGCGTTCGCCATAGGCGAGGACGGCGTCGAGATAGGCGGCGGCCCGGTCCGCGCCCAACTGCTCGATCAGCGCGGCGAAGCGCTCGGCACCGATCCGGGTCGACCCCAGCATTGCGCCGAGATCGCCTTCCATCAGGTCCGGGCAGCGCGAGTTGAGCAGCAGGAAGCGCCAGAGGTCGTCGCGCAGTTCGCCGCGGTCGACGAGCTTCAGCACGGGCAGGCGGATGCCCTCGTGGAAGATCTCGGTCGCCGCGGCGTTGTAGGTGCCGGCCGCCCCGCCGCCGATGTCCGACTGATGCGCACGGTTGGTGCAGAAGCCGGCGAGGGCGCCGGGGGTGAACACGGGCCGGATGATGGTCCAGTCGGGCAGGTGGTTGCCGCCGGCAACGTAGGGGTCGCTCAGGATGAAGACGTCCTCGGGCGCGATGTCGCCGTCGAAGTCGCGCAGCACGGCGCGCACCGCGAAGCCGCCGCCGCCGGAATGGATCGGCAGGCCGTCGGCCTGCGCCACCGTCTCGCCGCGCGCGTTGCTGAGGAAGCAGGAGAAGTCGTGGCTCTGGCTGAAGATCGGGCTGCGCGCCGTGCGCGTCATGACCATGCCCATCTGCAGGCTGATGTGGTCGAGCTGGCGCTGGACGATGGCGAGCAAGACCGGGTCGTCGATCGGCGCGGCGGTCTCGGTCGTGGCGTTCATGTCCGGAGCTCCTCGGTCGCGTCGGCGTCCACGGACCGGCCGTCCGCGGCGATCGCCACGCCGTAGACGGCCCGCGCCGCCTCGGGACTGACCACGCCGCCGCGCACGTCGCGCAGCACGGCCGCGGGGTCGCGTCGTTTCGGATCGCCCCAGCCCCCGCCCGCCGTGCCCTCGATGACGGCGCGCATCGGTCCCAGGCGCTGAACGGCATAGTGGGGCGTGGCGACGAACGGGCCGCCCGCCTCCGATACGCGGATCGAGCCCTTGGCGCCCGCTAGGCCGCCGTTGGTGCCGAAGCCGGTCGGCTTGCCGATGCCCTCCGCACGGATCGAATGCTCCGAGGGCACGAAGACCTCGACCTCGTAGTCCACCGATGCGCCGCCCCGGTACTCGCCCGGTCCACCGGCGTCGCGGCGCAGTTCCTGTCGGTCGATGCGGACCGGGTAGGTCTGCTCGTAGATCTCGACGTTCGGAAGTGACAGTCCGCCCAGGGTCGTGAACTGGCCGGCGCACTCGAAGCCGTCGCGGCCTTTCACCGCGCCGCCGCCGGGCGAGCCGTGCCAGTGGTACATGACGAAGACGCGGCCGTCCGGCCTGTTGCCGGCCGAGAGCCCGTAGGATGTCTTCCCCCAGCCGGCGCAGGCCCGCTCCGGCATCGCCTGGGCAAGCGCCTTCCAGCAGGCGTTGGCGATGTCGTGGGTCGGATAGACCGTGTTCATGGTAACGGGCGCCGGCGGCAGGGCGTTCACGACCGTGCCCGGCGGCGCGGTGATCGTTACCGGCCGGTATGAGCCCTCGTTCCGCGCCATGTCGTTGCGGAAGAAGGACGAGACCGCGAGATAGACCGCAGAGTGCGTCTGCGGCATGCAGGAGTTCTTGAAGCCCCGGATCTGCGGCGACGATCCGGTGAAGTCGAAATGCAGGGTGTCCCCGGCGACGGTCAGCTTCACCTTGTGAACGACGTCGACCACATCGAAGCAGTCGGTGTCGCTGATGTCTTCGCCGTGGTAGACGCCGTCCGGCAGCTTCGCGATTTCGGCCCGCATGGCGCGTTCGGCATAGGCCAGCACCGCGTCGAAATAGGACGCCGCACGCGCCCCGCCGAGATCGGTCAGGATCGCGCCGACCCGTTCCGCGCCGATGCGGGTGGAGCCCAGCATGGCGCCGAGATCGCCCTCCATCAGGTCGGGGCAGCGGGAATTCAGCAGCAGCAGGCGCCAGTAGTCGGTACGCAGCCGGCCGCGGTCGACCAGCTTCATGACCGGCAGGCGGATGCCTTCGTGGAAAATCTCCGTCGCCTCGGCGTTGTAGGTGCCGGCCGCCCCGCCGCCGATGTCCGACTGATGCGCCCGGTTGCAGGCGAAGGCCGTCAGTTCTCCGTCGAGGAAGACCGGCCGGATGATGGTCCAGTCGGGCAGGTGGTTGCCGCCCGCGACATAGGGGTCGCTGAGGATGAACACGTCCTCCTCGAAGATGCGGCCGGCGAAGTCCTTCAGCACGGCGCGCGCGGCGAAGGCACCGCCCCCCGTATGGGCGGGGATGCCGTCCGCCTGGGCCAGCAGGGCGCCCGAGGCCGAACAGAGAAAGCAGGAGAAGTCGTGGCTCTGGCTGAAGATCGGGCTGCGCGCCGTGCGGGTCATCACCCGGCCCATATGCAGGGTGATGTGGTCCAGCTGCTTCTGGACGATGGCGAACAGGACCGGGTCGAAGGCGGGTTCGGCGGAGGCGTTCATGCCGTGCCCTCCCGAGCGAGGGTGACGAGGTAGTTGTCGGCGCCGGTGACGGTCAGGCGGTCGCCCGCTCCGACCAGTATCGTGGTCGTCGCCTCCTCCACGATCGCCGGGCCGGCCAGCGCCTGGCCGGGCAGCAATGCGGTCCCGTCATAGATGGCGACGTCGGCGAAGCCGGTCGTCTCGTCGATCCAGACGGCGCGGTGCCCGATCGCCACCGGCGCGTCGGCGGAGCCCGCGGGCGGCTCCAGCGTCAGGGGCGGCAGGCGGCCGATACCGGCGAGGCGGAGGTTCACGATCTCGATCTGGCCGGCCGGCTGCACATAGCCGTAGAGCCGGCGGTAGACCGTCTCGAAGGCAGCGCGCACGGCGGCGGCCTCGCTCGACTCGCAATCGACCGCCACGGTCCATTGCTGGCCGACATAGCGCAGGTCGTAGCCGCGGACATAGGTCGCGGCTCCCGCGCCGAAGCCTTCCCGGGCGAGTACGGCCGCGGCCGCCGCCTCCAGTTCGGCGAAGGCCGCGTCGATCGCATAGCGCCCCGAGGCGGCCGGGTCGTCCAGATCGTGCAGCCAGGAGCGCAGATAGTCGTGCCGGATGTCGGCGTTGCACATGCCGAAGGCGCAGAACACGCCGGCGAGCCGGGGAACGTAGAGGCCGGCGCAGCCGAGTGCGCGGGCAACGGGCGCACCGTGCAGCGGCCCGGCCCCGCCCGCCGCGACCAAAGTGAAGTGGCGCGGATTGTACCCGCGTTCGATCGAGACGCGCTCCACCGCGTGCAGGATGTTCTGCTCGACCAGCTTGATGATGCCGGCGGCGGCGTCGGCGAGCGGTATGCCGAGCGGTTCGGCGACATGGGTGCGCACCGCGGCGGTCGCCTTGTCGAGATCGAGGGAGATGGCGCCGCCGGCGTAGGGGCCGGCCTTGAGGCGGCCGAGCACCAGCTGGGCGTCGGTGACGGTGGGCCTGTCCCCGCCGAGGCCGTAGGCCGCCGGACCGGGCCGGGCGCCGGCGCCCTGCGGGCCCGCATGCAGCAGGCCGGCATCGTCGACCCGCGCGATCGTGCCGCCGCCGGCGCCGACGGTGTGGATCTCCACCGCCGGAATGGCGAGGTGATAGCCGTCCACGACGAGCTGGTCGGTCATGCCGACCGCGCCGTCCTGCATGAGCGTGACGTCGCAGCTGGTGCCGCCGACCTCGATCGCGACCAGGTTGCTCGAGCCGGTGTCGCGCCCGAAGAAGCGGAGCGAGCCGATCCCCGCCGCCGGGCCCGACAGGATGAGCTGAACCGGCGTATGCCCGATCTCGGCCACCGAGATGGCGCCGCCGTTCGACTGGACCAGCAGCAGGCCGTTCGGCAGGCCCAGGGCGGTCAGCCTTTCGTCGAGGGCGCGCAGGTAGGGCACCACGCGCGGGGCGACATAGGCGTTCACGACGGCGGTGGAGGTGCGCTCGTACTCGCCGATGACGGGGGCGACCTCCGACGAGCAGGTCACCCAGATGCCGGGCAGGGCCTGCTCGACCAGGGCCTTGACCGCCCGCTCGTGTTCCGGGTTGCGATAGGCGTGCAGCAGGGCGACCGCCACCGCCTCGACCTTCTCCTCCGCGAACACGGCCGCGGCCTCGGCGATCGAGGCCGGATCGAGCGGCGTCAGGACGGCGCCGTCCGGCCCGATCCGCTCGGTGACCGGCAGCCGCAGATAGCGCGGCACGAGCACCGGCGGGAAGGGCGTGCGGTGGTCCCACACGTCCTCGCGCAGGCCGCGCCGGATCTCCAGCGAATCACGGAAGCCACGCGTCGTCAGCAGGCCGACGGCCGCCCCCTTCTTCTCCAGCAGCGTGTTCGTCGCGATGGTCGAGCCGTGCACGAAGAGGCCGGTGTCGTGCAGCAGGCCGGCCATGTCGCGGCCGACGGCGTCGGCCGCCAGCTTCACCGCGGCCAGGACACCTTCCGTCGGATTGCCCGGTACCGAGGGCGCCTTGAACGCGCGCACCGAGCCGGTCGCGTCGACAAGCACCAAGTCGGTGAACGTCCCGCCGACATCGACGCCGATCCGGAAAGGCGGAGTGAGCATCACACGCTCCGAAGTGTTATATCAGATATCAATCCCATTATGATCAAAAGCAAGAAGCGTGCAACTCAGCGCGCCGCGGCCGCCCGAACGAGGACATCGAGCAGGATGAGCCGATGTTCGATCAGGTCCCGCTGCATCGCGGCCCGCACACCGGGGGCGTCGCCCGCCCGCAGGGCGGACACCGCGTCCCGGTGACAGCGTACGCCGGTGCGCGTCTCGCGCGACATGGGATAGAGGAGATGGATGTGCGGGACCGTGCGCAGCCACAGCCCCTCAACGATCTTCAGTGCGATCGGCAGGCCGGCCGTCTGGTAGAGCATCGACTTGAACTCGAACACCATGCGCACGCTGGTCGCATAGTCCTCGACATCGAGGGCGGCGTCGTGCCGCTCGGCGATTGCCGCCAATTCAGGCAGTATGTCGCCCGGAATGCGCCGTGCCGCGGCTTCGGCGAGCATGCCCTCGAGGGGGATGCGGATCTCATAGATTTCGCTGGCCTGGTCCGGGGTCAGCACCGGGACGTGCACCGTCCGGTTGGGCCCGAACGCGAGCGCGCCTTCCGCCACCAGCCGGCCCAGCGCCTCGCGCACCGGCGTGGCGCTCACGCCGAGCGAACTCGCCAGGGTGCGGATCGTCAGCTGCTGTCCGGTCCGCAGGCCGCCGGTGAGCAGCGACCGCCGCAGTTGCTCGTACACCTGTTCCGCGAGGGTGTCGCCGCGATCGACCGGCGTCAGGGACGTTTCGTCGGCCCGGCGCTGCGGCGTGAAGTCTGTGAGCAAGGTCGATGGCCTCCCTGTGCGCATCGCTTGACGGCGAAACGCGACCTGATGTGATATATCAGATATCGAGCCGTCCGGCGGATCAATGTGCCGTGCGGCATCGGAGAGGCGGAGCGACGATGGACATGCCGACACCCGAGCCCCTGCGACGCAATTCGACCGCAGGCTCCGACGCGCTCTTCGAACGCGCCCTGAAGGTGATGCCGGGTGGCAGTACCCGTGCCGCCTCCTTCTTCGACCCGCACCCGCCCTATGCCGCCAGCGGCGCGGGCGCGCGGATCACCGATGTCGACGGCAACGTCTATCTCGACTTCTCGAACAACTTCTTCTCCCAGATTCACGGCCATGCCCACCCTGAAATCGTGGCCGCGATCGTCCGGCAGGTGCAGTCCGGCACCTCCTTCCCGCTGCCGACCGAGACCGAGGTGCTGCTCGCGGAGGAGATTTGCGGGCGCTCGCCGGCGCTGGAGACGATCCGTTTCGCCAATAGCGGTACAGAAGGCGTCATGGCCGCGATCAAGGCGGCCCGCGCCTTCACCGGCCGGCCCGCGATCGCGAAGATCGAGGGCGCCTATCACGGCTCCTACGACCATGTCGAAATCAGCCTCGACGGCGCGCCGGGGAACTGGGGGGCGCCGGCCGCGCCCGAGCGCATCGCCTATGCGCGCGGCACGCCGGAGGCCGTGGTTGCCGACACCGTGGTCATCCCGTTCAACGACGTGCAGGCCTGCCGCACCATCCTGGAGGCGAATGCGGACCGTCTGGCGGGCGTGCTGCTCGACCTGCAGCCGTCGCGCGTCGGCATGATCCCCGCCTCGCGGGCGTTCGTCGACACGCTGCGTACGGTGACGCGGCGGCTCGGTATCCTGCTGATCGTCGACGAAGTGGTGACCTATCGCCTCAGCCTGGGCGGCGCCCACCCGCTTTGGGACCTGACGCCGGATCTCGTCGCCCTCGGCAAGGTGATCGGCGGCGGCATGCCGATCGGCGGGGTTGCCGGCCGGCGCGACGTGATGGCCATGTTCGACTCGCGCGGCCGCAAGCCCGACGTGGCTCAGGGCGGCACGTTCACGGCCAATCCGCTGACCATGATCGCGGGCCTGACCGCGCTGCGCCTGCTCGACGCGTCGGCGATCGAACGCCTCAACGCGCTCGGCGACCGGCTGCGTGCCGGCATCGCGGCGAAGGCCGCGGCCTGCGGCGTGCCGGTCCAGGTCACGGGGCTCGGCTCCTTCTTCCGCGTGCACCTGACGGACGCGCCCATCACCGGCTACCGTTCGTCCTTCCCGACGGACGACACGAAGCGCCGGATCGCCACGCTTCACCGCATGCTGCTGGAGCATGGCTTCCTGGTGACGCCGAACGTCTCGGGCACGCTGTCCACGCCCATGACCGCCGAGGATATCGACGGCTTCGTCGGAGCGGTTGGGGAAATGTTACCGGCTCTCTAGGTCTGGGAAACCGTTTGAGAAAGGGATTCCCCTGTGTGCGGGCTCGTGAGCCACTCCCTGCATTGTGGACACGAGCGACCCGAGGCCGTATGGCCGCGATCGAACGGAAGACGAAGCGTTATCCGACCGATCTGACCGATGCGGAATGGACCCGTATCGTCCCTCTGCCGCCGAAGCCGCCGAGGCGCGGACGCACGCGGACGGTGGATCTGCGTGAGGTGCTGGTATCCCTCAAGGGGCTCCTTTCCGATACTGCTGGTCGTGGCGTTCCCGCAGATCGTGCTGTTCCTCCCCAACTTGTTGTTCTCGTGACGAATAGTCGAGGTCTCGCGGAATGGTGGACGGGAAGATGACGAACTGGCAGGTCGGGGTCGACGTCGGCGGCACGTTCACCGACCTCGTGCTGGTGGATCCCGACGGCGGCACGTTTCGCGTGGCGAAGGTGCCGTCGACCACGGACAATCAGGCGCGCGGCGTGGTCGACGGCCTCCGTGCCGCGGAGGTGCCGCTACCCCAGGTCGCGGCCTTCGTGCACGGCACGACCGTCGGCACCAATGCCGTGCTGGAGCGCAAGGGGGCGGTCTGCGGTCTCATCACGACCCGGGGCTTCCGGGACGTCCTGGAACTGGGGCGGCGCACGCGGCCGAACCCCTACGGCATGACCGGCAGCTTCGAGGCGATCATCCCCCGCGACCTGCGGCTCGAAGTGCCGGAGCGCATGGACGCGGCCGGGCGCGTGCTCGAGGCCCTCGACGAGGACGCGGTCCGCGCGGCGACGACAACCCTGCTGGAACGGGGAGCGGAGGCGGTCGTCGTCCACTTCATCCACGCCTACGCCAATCCCACGCATGAGCTGCGCGCCGCGGAGATCGTGCGTTCGCTCTGGCCCAATTCCTGTGTCAGCGTCGGCCACGACATCCTGCGCGAGGTGCGCGAGTTCGAGCGGGGCTCGACCGCCGCGGTCAACGCCTACATCCAGCCGCTGATGTCGCATTACCTGTCGCGGCTCTCGAAAGAACTGGAGGCGGAAGGCTATCCGCACGACCTGCTCGTCATGCAGGGCAATGCCGGGACGATGACCGCGCGCCTCGCCGGCGAGCATGCCGTGCAGACGGTCATGTCGGGTCCTGCCGCCGGCGCTCTCGCCGCGGCGCGCATCGCCGCAGAGGCGGGCTTTCCCAACGTCGTCGGCTGCGACATGGGCGGAACCAGCTTCGACGTGACCCTGATCCGCGGCGGGAAGCCATCGATCTCGGCCGAGAAGGACATCGCCTACGGCGTGCCGGTTCGCGTGCCGATGATCGACATCCACACGATCGGCGCCGGCGGGGGCTCGATCGCGCGGATCAACAAGGCCGGTATCCTCCAGGTCGGACCGGAAAGTGCCGGCTCTACCCCTGGCCCGATCGTCTATGGGCGTGGCGGCACCGAGCCGACCGTCACCGATGCCAACCTGCTGCTCGGGCGGCTCGACCCGGCCGCCATCGCCGGCGTCAACACCGACGTGCCGATCGATGCGGTGCGGGCGGCGATCGCCGACAGGATCGGCGCGCCGCTCGGCATGGACGCGGTCGAGGCCGCCGCCGCGATCATCGCCGTGGCTACCAACCATCTCGGCAGCGCCATCCGGCTCGTCTCGGTGGAGCGCGGACAGGACCCGCGCGACTTCGCCCTGTTCGCCTTCGGCGGCGCGGGCCCGCTGCATGCGGCCGAACTCGCGGCCGAACTGGGCGTGCCGCGGGTGCTGGTTCCGCGTTTCCCCGGCGCCACCTCGGCGCTCGGCTGCATCCTGGCCGACATCCGGCACGATTTCGTGCGAACGGTGGGCACGCCCCTGCTCGCGACCGACCCGGCGGAGGTGGACACGATCCTGGCCGCACAGGCGGCGGAGGGGCGGGCACGGATCGCGGCCGAGGGCGTCCCTGTCACCGACATCGTGGCTACCCACGCGGCGGACATGCTGTTCGCCGGCCAGAGCCACGTCTTCCAGGTGCCGCTGGCGGCGGGACCGTTCGACCCGCAGGCGGCTCTCGCCGACTTCGCCTCCCGCTACAAGGAGCGGTTCGACATCGAACTGGGCGAGATGCGCGCCGTGCTCGCCAACGTCCGCACCACGGTGCTGGGCGTCCGGCCAAAGATATCCATGGCGCTGTTCGCGCCGCAGGACGGCGGCGGCGCGCCTGCGCCGCGGATGGTGCGGCCGGTCTATTTCGGCGGCGGGTGGCACGACACGCCGGTCTATCGCCGCGAGGCGCTCGCGCGCGGGACGTCGCTGCCCGGCCCGGCCATCGTCGAGCAGATGGACGCGACCACTGTGGTGGTTCCCGGCGCCCTCTTCCGCATCGACGCCTTCGGCAACCTGATCATCGAGGTGGGAGCAGCCGCATGACGATCGACCCCGTCCTTCTCGCTGTCATCCAGAACGGCCTCAACCAGGTCGCCACCGAGATGGACCTGGTGCACGAGAAGACCTCTTTCTCGCCGGTGATCTCAGAGGGCTTCGACCGCTCCAACGGCATCTATCACCGCGAGACCGGCGAAGTGATCGCCCAGGGGGAGATGGGCCTGCCCAGCTTCGTCGGCGTCATGCAGTTCACGACGCAGGAGGTGATCGCGCGCCGCCCGGACCTGGAGCCGGGCGACATCGTCCTGATCAACGACCCCTATCTGGGCGGCACCCATCTGATGGACGTCAAGATGGTGACGCCGTTCTACTATCGCGGGCGGCACTGGTGCTACCTGTCGAACACCGGCCACTGGCCGGACACGGGCGGCATGGTGCCGGGCGGCTTCAACAGCACGGCGACCGAGATCCAGCAGGAAGGCCTGCGCATTCCGCCGGTCAAGCTGTTCCGCCGCGGCGAGATGGACCGCGACATCCTGGACATCGTCCTCAACAACGTCCGCGTGCCGGACGAGCGCATCGGTGACATCAAGGCCCAGGTCGGCGCCCTCAAGGTCGGCGCCCGGCGCCTGACCGAACTGCTCGACCGCTACGGCGCCGACACCGTCGAGGCGGCGATCGTCGAACTGAAGGCGCGGTCGGAACGGCTGATGCGCGCGCATATCGCGAGCATTCCCGACGGCACCTACCGCGCCACCACCTGGCACGACAGCGACGGCGTCGTTTTCGAGAAGCTCGCGATCCGGCTCGAGATGACGGTCGAGGGCTCCGACATACGCTTCGACCTGTCGCAGTCCAGCCCGCCCTGCCGCGGACCGATGAACGCGCCCTGGGCGGCGGCCCACTCGGCCGTCTACATCGCGATGAAGCACATCTTCCCGGACGTGCCGATCAATTCCGGCTGCTTCGCGCCGCTCCACGTGGCGAAGCCCGAGGGCACGTTCCTGGTGGCGGAGTATCCGCGCCCCGTGGCCGGTGCGGCCGCCGAGGTCTGCCAGCGGGTGATGGAGGCCGTGTTCGGCGCGATGGGCGAGGCGATCCCGGAGCGGATGTTCGCGGCGCCCGCGGGCACCAGCGGCAATTTCAGCGTCGGCGGCTACGACCCCGAGGCCGACCGCCACTACATCATGTACATGTTCAGCGGCGGCGGCTACGGCGGCTGGTGGGAGACGGACGGGCTCACCAACGGCTGCTCGTCGGTCGGCATCTCCAAGACCCAGCCGATCGAGATCCTGGAGCAGCACTACCCCATCCTCTACGAGGAATATGCGCTGCGCGAAGGCTCGGCCGGTCCGGGGCGGCATCGCGGCGGCTTCGGTGTGAACTACCGCGTGCGCCTGCTGCGCGGGGAGGCGAAGGCGTCCTTCGTGATGGATCACGGCGTCGTCGGACCGCCCGGCCTGATCGGCGGCGGCGAGGGCGGGTGCAACGAGATCGCGGTTTGCCAGGGCGGCAGCGTGACACTGCCGCCGCACGTCTCCAAGGGTGAGGGATATGTGATGCGGCCGGGCGACTGGGTGCAGGTGCGCACCCCCGGCGGCGGCGGCTACGGCGATCCGGCCGAGCGCGACCCCGTCCTGGTGGCGCGCGACGTCGCCCGAGGCTACCTCTCCGCCGACGCGGCGCGAACCCTCTACGGGCGGTCCCGGCCGGAGGGCTGAACGACCGCTCCGCGAGGGGTAGGGGGCTCAGGGGGGCAAGGGAGGCGAGTCATGTTCCACATGGGCTGGTTCGTCGGACGCGGATACTCGGTTCACGCCTGGGGCCAGCCCTGGTCGGGCACCATCGGCGCGGACTACATGCGCCCCGACCTCTATGTCGACATGGTGCGGGCCATGGAACGGGCCTGCTTCGACTATGTGATGATCGAGGACGGCTCCTTCGTCCCGGACGCCTTCCGGGGCTCGGCCGAATGGTACCTGCGCAACGCCTATGCGGTGCCGAAGCACGATCCGATGCCGCTGGTGCCGCTGATGGCGCAGGGGACGCGCCATGTCGGCATCGTCGCCACGATGACCACCGGCTTCTATCCGCCCTATCTCGCCGCCCGCCTCGGTGCCACGCTCGACCATCTGACGGAAGGGCGGGTCGGCCTTAACCTCGTCACCGCCCACAACGACCGGACGGCGCAGAATTTCGGGCTCGACCGCCACCACGAACACGATCTGCGCTACGAGATCGCGGACGAGTGGATCCGGGCGGTGGATGCGCTCTGGCGGTCGTGGGAACCGGGCGCGGTGCGCGACGACCCGCAGGCCGGAATCTACACGGATTACGCCAAGGTCGGCACCGTCGATTTCGAGGGGGACTACTTCCGCACGCGTGGGCCGCTGAACATGCCGCCGGGCCCGCAGGGACGGCCCGTGATCTGCCAGGCCGGCATCTCTCCCGCCGGCCGCGCCTTCGCGGCCAAGCACGCCGATACGGTCGTCGCGCGTGCCCGCGGGGTGGAGGCGGCCAAGAGCTATCGGGACGATGTCCGCGCCCGGATATCGGCCACCGGGCGCGACCCCGACCGGTGCAAGCTGATGTTCACCGTGGGGCTCGTCCTGGCCGAGACGATAGAGGACGCGCTGGCCCGCAAGGCGCGGGCCGATGCGGCGCTCGTGGCCAATCTGGACGGGCGGCTCGCCCAGCTCTCCTTCCTGAGCGGCATCGACTTCTCGCGCTTTCCCCTCGACGAGCCGTTGGGAGAGGTACAGACGAACGCGTCGCGCGGCCTGACGCAGCTGCTGACGACCGGGACCGGCAAGCGCACGCTGCGCGAGATGCTGACCGACCCGAGCAGTGGCGGGATCGACTTCGTCGGGACTCCGGATAGCGTGGCTGCGGAGATGGAAGAGGCGGCCGCGGCGATCGGCGGCGACGGCTTCATGATCACCGAGCCGCTGACCCGGCGGACGATCGCCGAGGTCACCGACGGACTGGCACCCGCGCTGAAGCGGCGCGGCCTGATCCGCACCGGCTACGACCACGCGCTCTTCCGAGACAACCTGATGGCGTTCTGATCCGGCCGATTCGTCAGGCCCCGATCGTCAGTCCGGTCAGCCGGCGGTCGGCGCGGGTCATCCGCAGATCGAGCATCGCGCGCGTCATGCGCAGCAGTTCGCCCGCCGCGGCGGGTTCGCCGGCGAGGTCGCGCGTCTCGTCCGGGTCTGCGGTGCGGTCGAACAGCAGCGGCGGCAGTCCGCCGTTGAAATGGACCAGCGTCCAGCGCGGGTCGCGCAGGACGGCGGCGTTGCAACGCTGCTCGTCCAGGCCCCAGGCCTTCTGGAAGCGGGTGGGCGCCGCAGGGTGGCCCAGTTCCAGTTCCGTCAGGGCGAGGCCGGGAACGCCCGGCAGAGCCGGTGCGGCGAGCGGTCGGCCATCCATTGCCGGGGGCACCGGCAGGCCCAGCCAGTCGAGCAGGGTCGGCGCCACGTCGACGGAGCAGGTGATCCGGTCCTCCCGCCCGCCGCCCGGCCGGAGCGGATCGCACAGGATCAGCGGCACGTGGTGCGCCGGCGCGAACACGCTTTCCTTGCCCCACATCCCCTGGTCGCCCAGCATCTCGCCATGGTCGGCGGTGAGCAGCACGAGAGTGCGTTCGCTCTGTCCGGTCGCATCGAGCCAGTCGAGCAGACGCCCGACATGGTGGTCCACTTCCGCGACGAGGCCGAGATAGACGGCGCGCAGGCGTGCCGTCAGGTCCGGTGCCAGGCCGGCGGCGCGCCCGTCATAGCCCCAGAACAGGCCGCGGACGGTCGGTGCGGAGAACCAGGCATCGCGAAACGGGTGATCGGCGTGGGCACTCACCGGCACGGGCACCGCGGCTGGATCGACGGCGCGGTGCCAGGGCGCCGGGGCCACCAGCGGCGGATGCGGGCGCAGATAGGCGACGTGCGCGAACCACGGCCTGTGCCGCCGGATGTCCAGCGCCTGCAGTACGCGGTCGGTGAGATAGGCCGTGTCGCTGTCCTCGGCCCGATAGATCGCCGGGCCGTCGGGCGTGCCGTCCCGCGGCCGGAAGACGTCCATCAGGCGCTCCGGCGCGGGATCCGGCACGTCGTAGCCGCGGGCCCGGAGATGGCCCAGCCATTCGAGCCCCGTCTCGAAGCGCATCTCGGTCATTTCGCGGAAACCGGGTGCGACGCCTTCGTAAGTCCTGAGATCGGGATCGGCGGCGGGCCGCCCGGTCGGATCTGGCGCGATGTCTGTATAGCCGAACAGGAGCGGCTCGATCCCGGCGGCGCGCAGGCAGGTGCCGAGGCCGGCGTGGTGGGCGGCGAGCGGCGTGCCGTTGCGCACCGCCCGATGGTTGAAGGCATGGAGCCCGGTCAGCAGGCTCGCCCGCGCCGGACCGCAGGGAACCGCCGCCGTGAAGTGATTGGCATAGATCGTTCCGCGCGCGGCCAGCCGGTCGAGGTTGGGGGTCGGGGCCGCCGCCGCCAGACGCCCCGTCAGGATGTCCGCCCGGCACTGGTCGAGCGTAACGAACAGGACGTTGCCGAAGGGCGCCATGGGCCGTTTCAGCTCCGTTCCAGCCGCTCGATCAGCGCGGGCAGATCGGCGATCGTGTCGATCACGTGATGGGCTCCCGCGGCGCGCAGTTCCGCCTCGGCACGGGTCCGCAGCGCGGCCCGTTCCGCCGCGCCCAGCGCCGCGAGTTCCGCCGGAGTCATGCCGGCGATGTTGCCGGACAGCGCCACGCCCACAGTGGGGCAGCCGGCGGCCACGCCCTCGCCGATGCCGGGCGGCGTGTCGTCCACCTTGATCACTGCCGACGGCGGGTGGACGATCAGGTCGATGAAGCACTTGTACATGCCGAGCGGGCCGGGCCGCCCCTCGGGCAGGTCGTCGGCGCAGACGAGGTTGTCGGGCGCGTAGCCCTGGGCGGCGGCGAGCGGCAGCACGCGCTCCATGATGGAGCGGGTGTAGCCCGTGGTCGAGCCGATCTTCATGCCGCGGGTGCGCAGCCATGCCACCGTCTCGGCCGTACCCGGCACCAGGTCGGCATAGCGTGCCACCACCGCTTCGTTCATCGGCACGAACACCTCGTAGAGCCGGTCGATGTCGGCGTCGCCGGGAGGGGCGTCCCGGGCGGCCCGCCAGGCCGCGGCGATGCGCGGCTGTGCCAGCATGGCGGCGATATGGTCGCGCTTGGGCCGGCCCATCGGCTCGCGCGCCTCGGCGATGCGGACATCGATGCCGAACTGCGCGAAGGCCTCCACGAACACGCCCATGGGCGCGAACGAGCCGAAGTCGATGGTGGTGCCCGCCCAGTCGAACACGACCGCCTTGAACCTGCTCATGCGCTGATCCCCCTTCCGAAGAGTGCCGCGACCGTCTCCTCCCCGATGGCGAACGCGGTCGACGCCCCGGCGCCGCAGGTGACGATCACGATGCGCGTGGCGTCGTCGGGCGCGTCGGTCAGGCGCCAGCGGTCGTCGGCACTGGCATAGGTGCCGATCCAGCGGCTCGTCACCGCCGGCCGGCCGAGGTCGAGGACGGCCAGGCACTCGTCGAGGATCAGGCCGTCCACCGCCGCCTCGCCGAACGGATCCGGTGTCGTATCGTAATGGTGGCTGTCGCCGACAACCAGGCTGCCATCGGCCGACCGCACCGCGATCAGGTGAACGCCGTTGCTGCGATGCGCCGGCTGTTCGCGGTCGAGCCGTGCGGCCAGTGCGTTCGCCTCGGGAAGATCGGCATAGCCGCGGTAGCGCGCGAGCCCCAGGTCCGACATCACCGCCGTCGGCATCGCGACCGGCCGCTCGGGCACGAGGCGCAGCATCTGGAGCTTGCAGCGCGTCGCCCCGTAGGCCGCGATCCGTTCCGGGAAGAGAGACAGGAAGTCGTCGCCGGGGCAGACGATGACGGTCTCCGCTTCGATCGTCCCGCCGGAAGTCTCGACCCGCGGGGCGGCGACCGCGTGGACGACGGTCGACCAGCGGAAGGCGACGCCGTGCGCCGCCTCGAGCCAGCGTGCCAGCGCCGGAACGGCCTCGCGGGACTCGACCCGCAGCTCGTGCGGCGAATGGAGCGCGGAGGTCACCCCGTCGGCACGCAGCGCGGGGTTTAGCGCCGACGCTTCGGCGCGGGTCAGCCGGCGGCAGCCATCGGCCATCTCCGTGCGCAGGAAGGCATCGACGACCGCCTCCGCCTCCGGGCGGCGGGCGGTGACGACCAATCCCCGCTGCAGGACGGCGATGCCGGCCCGGGGCGCCACCTCCGCCCAGACGTCGCGGCTGCGTCGCGCCATCCGCCAGCAGTCTCCGGCCTCTTGTCCGGTCACCGTGACGAAGCCGAAATTGCGGACCGACGCGCCGTTGGCGCGGGCGTCGCGGTCGACGACGACGACGCGCTTGCCGCGTCGCACGGCCGCCAGCGCATGAGCGAGGCCCACGATGCCCGCCCCGATCACCGCGACGTCGAATCCGCCCATTCCCGATCGCTCCTCTTCGGATCGCGCCGATTCGGGGTATAGCCCGCTCCCCGAGCCGCGGGCAATCGGAACCGATGCACCGTAGCCGGGTTCTGCGCGGCCTCAATCAACTTGAAATGCAATTGTCATGCGGAGGTCACGAATATTTCTCCCGTGACTGTGTAGTTCCTGCTGAACGCGGTCGCACTCGGCCGCAAGCCTTTCAGCGGCGTCGAGCCGCCTCAGGGAGAACGACATGCGGAATTTCGTGCGCGCGATCGGCTTCGGCCTGGTCGCCGGCGGGCTGGCCCTCGGAGCCTTCGGTTCCGACGCCCTCGCCGATGCCCCCAAGCAGATCCGTTTCGGCCTGCTGCCCGCCGAGGACCCGACCCAGATGGTCGAGCAGTTCAAGGGCATCGCGGAGCATATCGGCAAGGAGATGGGGCTGCCCACCACCGTGCGGGTGTCGGAAAGCTACAACGCCCTGATCGAGGGCATGCGTTCCGGCCATCTGGAAGTCGTCTATGTCGGCGGCAGCCAGTATCTGAAGATGCTCGAACTCGGGATGGAGGCGGTTCCGCTGGTGCTCAACCGGGATACCTCCGACCGGACCTACTACAAATCGTGCATCATCAGCCGCTCGGATGGCGAGATAAAGACCTTCCAGGACCTGAAGGGCACCACCTTCGCCTTCGTGACGCCGACCTCCACCTCCGGCGGCGTCGCGCCGACCTACCTCCTGCTCAGGAACGGCATCGACCCGCAGAAGGACTTCCGTAACGTCATCTACGCGGGCAAGCACGACGCCGCGTTCCTGGCGGTGAAGAACCGCAAGGTCGACGCGGGTGCGGTCGGCGACTTCTACTTCTGGCGCTGGAAGGACCGGAATATCCTCGAGATGGAGAAGTACGACGAGGAGAACGACCAGTTGATCGGATCGGAGCTCCATGTCGTCGGCTGCGTCAAGGTGCCGAACACCCCGATGGTGACGCTCGCAGACTTCGGTGACGACTTCGTCCAAAACCTGCGGGGCGCCTTCATGTCGGTCCCCGACGAGGTCGCCGGCGCCTACAAGATCTGGCCCAGCACCGGGTTCGTCGTCTCCAGCCACGAGGATTTCCTCGAACTGGCCGAGATGGACAAGATCGCGGAGCAGATGAAGAAGTGACTGCGAGCCGGGTGACATGAGGCCGATGCAGACGGCTCCCGCGACCGTGGAGCGAAACGCCGAGGTTATGGTCGAGGTTCGCGGCCTTTCCAAGGCCTATGGCCGGAACCCGCCGGCATTGCGCGACATCTCGCTGCGGTTCCGCCGCGGCGAGTTCGTCGTGCTGTTGGGGCCGAGCGGTGTCGGCAAGTCGACGCTGCTGCGGTGCCTCAACCATCTCGTCCAGCCGAGCGCCGGGAGCGTCGTCGTCGACGGCGCCGATCTCGGCCGGTTGTCGGGGCGCGAACTCCTGAAAGCGCGCCGCCAGATCGGTATGATCTTCCAGGAGTTCAACCTGGTGAACCGGATGTCGGTGCTGACCAACGTGCTGTGCGGCCGGCTCGGCAGCCTCAGCCTTTGGCGCGCGCTGACCTGGTCGTTTCCGCGCAGCGACGTGGAGCGTGCGGTGCGCGCGCTCGAGCGCGCCGGCCTGACCGACCCCGAACTCTACATGCGCCGTGCGGATACGCTGAGCGGCGGCCAGAAACAGCGCGTCGCCATCGCCCGCGCCCTCGTCCAGGAGCCGAAGCTGATTCTGGCGGACGAGCCGATCGCGAGCCTCGACGTGGTGATGCGGACCCAGATCATGGACCTGATCGCCGACATCGCGCGGCGCGACGGCATCACCGTCGTCATGAGCCTGCACCAGATCGATTCCGCGAGGCGCTATGCCGACCGGATCATCGCGCTGGCCGGCGGCGGTATCGCCTTCGACGGCCCCCCGGCCGAACTCGGCGACGACATGGTGCAGCGCATCTTCGCCGGCCGTGGGGCGGGGCTGGGGACGCCGCCGCCACCGCCGGCGCAGCCCGAGCCGTCGCGTCGGCCGGCGCTCGCCGATGGCTGACGCGGCGACCCTCGAACGGGGTACGTTCAGGCTGATCGAGGAGCGACGCTCCGCCATCCGGCGCCAGACGGTCGTCGCGGGCGTCGTTCTCTGCGCCCTTGCCGTCTGGGCGGCCGACGGCGCGGAGTTCGACATCCCGCACCTGATCGAGGGCCTGCCGCGCTTCTACGGCCTCCTGCTGCAGATGCTGCCGCCGGACCTCGGCGTCCTGCCGCGCCTCGTAGCGCCGATGATCGAGACGCTGCAAATGGCGCTTCTCGGCACGACGATGCCGATCTTCTTCGCCCTGCCGCTCGCCATGCTGGCCGCGGCCAACGTGTCGCCGCACCCGGCGATCAGCGCGGCGACCCGCGTCGTCATCGGCACCTTCCGCACGATCCCCGAACTGATCTGGGCGATGATCCTGGTGACGGCGGTCGGCCTCGGGCCGTTTCCGGGCGTGCTCGCGCTCACGCTGCACAGCATCGGCGGGCTCGGCAAGTTCTACTACGAGGCGATCGAGGCAACGAACCCCGGCATCATCGAAGCGATGGAGGCGACTGGCGCGAGCCGGATCAAGGTCATCTGGTTCGGCGTGCTGCCGAACGTGATGCCCATCATGATGTCGAGCACGCTTCTCTACTGGGAATACAATAACCGCGCTTCCACCGTGCTGGGATTGGTCGGGGCGGGTGGCATCGGCCTCGCGCTGACCCATGCGATGGCGGACTTCCGCTACCAGGAAGTCATGACCTGCCTGATCCTGATCGTGCTGATTCTGGTAGCGATCGACAGGCTGAGCGCGTTCCTGCGCGCGAGGATCATCTGATGGATGCGCGCGCGCCGACGCAGGCGGCCTCCTTCGACCTGCGGCCGCGCCTGACCCTGCCGCAGATGGCCGCGCTGGCTCTGCTCGCGCTGCTCTATTGGAAATCGGCACACGACACGAACGTATCGCCCGGCGAGCTGCTCCGCGGCCTGCCGGCCATCGGCGAACTGCTGGTGCAGATGGTGCCGCCCGACTGGTCCTATCTCGCCGATCTCGGCCGGCCGATCATCGAGACGCTGCAGATCGGCATCATCGCCTCCGTGATCGCGGCCATCCTCGCCCTGCCGATGGCGTTTCTGGCGGCGCGCAACGTCTCGCCGCACCCGGCGGTCTACCTGCCCGTGCGCCTTTTCCTGACCGTATGCCGCGGCGTCTCCGAACTGATCTGGGCGCTGCTCTTCGTTGTCGCGGTCGGCCTTGGTCCGTTCGCCGGCGTCATCGCACTCGTCATCTTCTGCGTCGGCATGATCGGCAAGCTCGTCGCGGAAGCGGTCGAAGCGGTCGATCCGGGGCCGCTCGAAGCGATGCGCGCGGCCGGCGCCAGCCGGTGGAAAGTGTTCCTCTACGGCGCCTGGCCGCAGGTCATGCCGCTCTACCTCACCTATTGCCTCTATTATTGGGACCACAACACGCGACAGGCCGTTGTGCTGGGCTTCGTCGGCGCCGGCGGCATCGGCTATGCGCTGTTCTTCAACATCAGCACCTATTATTTCGAGAAGGCGACGATGGCGATGATCGTCCTGATCGCGATGATCGTCGCTATCGACCGAATCTGCCTCGCCCTGCGCCGCCGGATCATCTGACCCTGTCATCTCCGTTCCCGGCGAGGCACGCCGGGACCTCTCGCCGCCGCGTTCCCGGTGTGTCCCCTTTGACTGGACAAAACCGGGCGGGCTACCGTCTGGCGAAGGAACGGAGGAGGATGGCCCGATGAGTCTGGACAGCGTGTCGGAGATCGATGCGACGACGCCCAGGACGCTGCGCGACCAATATGCGATCGCAGGTGTGGGCGAGACGCCCTATGTACGCGGCGCCGGCCGCACCACCCGCTCCCTGGCGACGCTGGCCATCGGCAACGCCATGCGGGATGCCGGGCTCGGGCCGGAGGACATCGACGGGATGCTGTCCTACTCGATGAACGACTCCACGCCCGCGCCCTTCATCGCGGGCGATCTCGGCATCCGGCTCAACTTCTACATGGACTGCTACGGGGGCGGTTCGTCGACCGAGGCGCTGATCGGCATGGCGACGGGCGTCATCGCGGCGGGCATGTGCAAGACGGTCGCCGTGTTCCGGGCCATGAACGGCTTCTCCCAGGTGCGGATCGGCGGGACCGGCGCGCGTTCGGCCATTCCGGTCGTGGGCGACGACCTGCACAGCCGCTCCTATGGCTGGCAGAGTGCGGGGCAGATGTTCGCGCCCACCTTCCTGCGCCACATGTACGAGTACGGCACCACGCCGGAGCAGGTGGCCACCGTCAAGGTCATCCATTCCCAGCACGCCGCACGCAATCCGAAGGCCCTGTACCCGAAGCCGGTGACGGTCGAGGAGGTGCTGGGCAGCCGGATGATCTGCAAGCCGCTCCACCTCCTGGACTGCTGCGTGGAGACGGACAACGCGACCTGCGTGATCGTCACGAGCGCCGAGCGCGCCAGGGACTGCCGGCATCCGCCGGCGCTGATCCGGTCGGTCGCCGGGCGTGTCTGCAAGCCGCGCATCGACATGCACTATCAGCGCGGCCCGATCACCCGGGTGGCCGGCCACTACGCCAAGGACATCCTCTGGCCGAACGCCGGTCTCGGCCCCGACGACGTGGACGTCACCGGCTCCTACGACGCCTTCACCTTCACCACCATGCTGCAGCTCGAGGATTACGGCTTCTGCAAGAAGGGCGAGGGTGGACAGTACGTGTCGGACGGCACGATGCGCCTGGGCGGCCAGCGGCCGAACAACACCAGCGGCGGCCATCTGTGCGAGGGCTACACGCACGGCATGAACATGGTGATCGAGAATGTCCGTCAGCTGCGCGGGGATGTGGACGACGACTGTCCGATCGGGCCGGACGGTCGGCGCCAGCATACGCACGACTACGGCCATAACGGCCGCTGCCGTCAGGTGAAGGATGTCGAAGTGACCGCGAACCTCGGCTGGGCGCACCCGGGCACCGGGTCGGCCATGGTCATGGTCCGGGCGTGAGGGGGGAGAGCGAGATGCTTCAGGGTGACCATATGGGGATGACGCTGACCGTCCCCGATCTCGACTCGGAGAACACGGCCTACTTCCGTCATTGCGCGCGACACGATTTCCACCTGCAGCAATGCGCGAAATGCGATCTGCTGCACTATCCGCCGACGACGACCTGCCCCTTCTGCGGCAGTCCGGAGCAGCGTTGGACGCCGGTCGAGGGGAAGGGCACCGTCTACTCCTATGTCGAGGTGCACCACGCCATCCAGCCGGGATTCAAGGGCCATACGCCCTACATGATCCTGCTCGTCGAACTGGACACGCAGAAGGGCCGCCCCACGCCCGACGACGCGCTCCGCGTGGTCGGCAATTTCGTGACGCCCGACGGCGAACTGGCACCACCCGACATGGTGCGGGCGATCGGCATCGGCTCGCGCATGCGCATGGTGTTTACGGACGTGTCCGAAGGCCTGTCGCTGCCGATGTGGACGCTGGACGAAGGCGCCGACCAGCCGGAGAAGCCGTGGCGCTACCCGCAGGAATAGGACGCACGGTGGGCCGAAGGTGGCGGGAGCGCGTTCGATCTGCCGGACAGGATCGAGCGGACGGACGGCGGGCATCTCCGCGCAGTCCGCTGGGCAAGGCGGCCGACTGGTCGGTGCGGGACGAACCCGAGGTCGACGCCGCCTGACCCTGCTGTCCTGAGGGCCGCCGTTCAGGCCGCGTTGCGACGGGCCCGCAGGTCCAGGGCGATATCGGGCCGGTCGGTCGTAAACACGTCGACGCCGAGGGCCAGGGCATGCGCGATGGCAGCCTCGTCTCCGCAGCCGTAGCAGCCCACGCCGATCCCCGCGTCGCGGCAGGCGTCGACCATCTCGGCATCGGCCTGGCGGACGTGCAGCCCGAGGGCGCCGGCGCCGCTCGCCCGCGCAAGGCCGAGCAGGTCGGCGATGTGCGGCAGGTCGCGCAGGACCGGCTGCGCCACGAGCCAGATCAGGTCGCGCGGCGCGGCCTGGCGCGTAACCTCGGCCAGCGTGGCGAGTTGGAAGGACGTCACGACGGTCCGTTCCAGGACGTGGTGCCGGCGCAGGGCGTTCAGCACTTCGGCCTCGATGCCGGGGTAGCGGCGGCCGTTCGCGTCCGGTTTGATCTCGATGCGAAGGCCGATCGGGGTCGGCCGGAATATCTCGATCACCTCGTCCAGGAGCGGGATGCGGTCCGCCCCGGTCCCTTTCAGCCGAAGCTGCGCGAGGGCCGCCCAGTCGATCTCGCAGACCCGGCCGGTCCCGTCGGTGGTCCGGTCGACCGTCGCGTCGTGGATCACGACCAGCCTGCCGTCCCGTGTCGGATGCACGTCGAACTCGACCTGCTCCACGGCGAGATCCGTCGTCCCGTGAAACGCCGTCGGGCTGTTTTCCGGCCAGATCAGGGCGCCGCCCCGATGGGATGCGATCTCGGTCATGGGGCCTCACCGCAGCGTCGGGTCGAGACGGTCGCGCGACCAGTCGCCGAGAATGCTGATGGCGAGCGTGGTCAGGACGATGACGATGCTGGGCGCCAGCATGATCCAGGGTGCCGACTGCATGTATTCCCGCCCATAGCCGACCATGTTGCCGAGGCTGGTCAGCGGTGGCTGAACGCCGAGACCGAGGAAAGACAGGCCCGATTCCAGCAGAATGATCTCCGGAAAGCTGAGGGTCATGCTGACCAGCAGGGTGCCGGCGATGTTCGGCAGGACGTGCAGCCCGTAGACGCGCCAGGGCGAGCCGCCCAGGTGGCGGACGGCGCCGGCATAGCCCTGCTCGCTGGCCGAGATGGCCAAGCCGCGCGATATCCGGGCGAACCGCTCCCAGTTGTTGAGCCCCATCAGGGCGATGAACAGAACCAGATTGTTGCCGAAGAAGGCGAGGACCGCCAGCGCGATGATCATGAAGGGCAGCGAAGCCTGCATGTCGGCCAGTGCCATCTTTGCTTCCCCGACCAGACCGCGGAAGT
>JBKBLL010000020.1:0-26676 GCA_046296375.1 Alphaproteobacteria bacterium
GTCGCGACGGACGACCTCGAGCATGTGCTCGGCCGCCTCCTTGTGCCGCTTGGCGCCGAACAGGGCCATCGCGAGGTCGAAGCGCGCCTGATGGTCGTCCGGGTCGTGCGCGACCTTCAGGGACAGTTCCTGGAGGTCGCCGCCGTCGCCCGTCTGCTCCGCCAGTTCGAGGGCGGTCACGGCGGCGGCCACGAAGGCGTCCTTGCGCTCGGCCGCCGGAATGTCGGCGATGGCAGCCTTGGCCTCCTCGAGATTGCCGGCCGACAGGTGGTACTGGGCCAGGCCGGCCAGCGCCACCGCGTTCTCGGGTTCGTGCTGCAGCACCTGGGCGAAGATCGCGGCCGCACCCTCCAGGTCGCCCGCCTCGAACGTCGCCTTGCCCTGGGCCACGGCCTCGTCGATCGGCGAATTGGCGGCTGCCCCGGCGAGCTTCTCGACGAAGGCGCGGATCTGGCTCTCGGGGAGCGCGCCCTGGAAGCCGTCGACCGGGCGTCCGTCGACGAAGGCGTAGACGGTCGGGATCGACTGTACCCTCAGCTGGCCCGCGATCATGGGATTGCGGTCGACGTCGATCTTGACGAGGCGGACGGCGCCGTTGGCCTGGAGGACGACCTTCTCGAGCATCGGGCCGAGCTGTTTGCACGGGCCGCACCAGGTGGCCCAGAAGTCGACGATGACGGGGGTCGTGCGCGACGCTTCGATGACGTCGGCCATGAAGGTGCGGTCGGAGCCCTCGATGATCGCCGCGGCACCGCCTCCGGCGGCGGGCCCTTGGGGATTGATCTGCTGCATGTCGGCTTCTTCGATCGATTGTGGATCTGGCACCCGGAACGAAACGGAAAATGGCCGTTGCACGAGTGGGAGACAAGAGCCGGCTGCAGCCCGCCGCCAGGCTCAGGCCGTGGGCGTAAGGCGGACCGGCAGTTCGGTGACGATCGGCTCGTGCCCGCAGGCGGCGATGAACCGTGCGAGGTCGACCGAGGCGATGGCCGTCGTGCGGTCGTTGCGCAGGGGGTGATAGTTGAGGAGCGGCAGCGCCATCATCCCCGCCTCCAGCACCGGCTGGACCAGCCGCGCCCTGTCGTTGATCAGTGCGAACGGCGTGACGGAGCCGGGTTCGACGCCCAGCATCTCCCACAGCAGCTCCGCCCGGCCGAAGGACAGGGTGCCGGCGCCCAGCCGTTTCGACAGGGCCTTCAGGTCGACCGCCGTGTCCTCCAGTGCCACCACCAGCCAGAGCGAGCCGTTCTTGGCCTTGAGGAACAGGTTCTTGCAGTGGCCGCCCGGCAGGTCGCCGCGCAGGGCGCGGCTGTCCTCGACCGTGAACAGCGGCGGATGCGCGTGGGTCCTGGTCTCGATCCCGAGCGCCGCGAAGCGCGCGGACAGATCCGCTTCGGTCGCCTTCATGCCGTGCCGCTCAGCGCGCCGTCCGCTCGATGGCCTTGCCAGTCGCCTGGACGTCGCGGCCGACGCCCTCGACCGTGTTGCAGGCCGCGAGCGCGGCCAGCGACGCCATGAACGCGCACAGGCCGATCCGCCGAAGCATCGTCATCCGAGACCCCCACCGTTATGATCGCGTCGCAAAATAGCGCATCTCGGCGCGTTGGAGGAGCCCCGCGGCGGCCGGTGAGCGCACAGGCGACAGGGTGGATCGGCGATGAAGGCATGGACGGTCGAGGCGTGGTGCAGCCCGCGCGACATGAAGCTGGCGGACCTGCCCGTCCCGGAGCCGGGCCCGGGCGAGGCACTCGTCCGGGTGCACGCGGCCGCTCTCAATTTCTTCGACGTGCTGATGATCGGCGGCAAGTACCAGGTGAAGCCGCCGATGCCGTTCACGCCCGGCTGCGAGATGGCGGGCGAGGTGGTCGCGGCCGGCCCCGGCTCGGTTTTCTCGCCCGGCGACCGCGTCTGCAGCCAGCCCCGCTGGGGTGCCTTCGGCGAGTATGTTCTGGTCGAGAACGACCGCACCGACCGCGTGCCCGACGGCGTGCCGATGCGCGACGCGGCCGTGATGCCGGTGGTCTATCCGACGGCGCACGTCGCGCTGCGGCGGCGGGGCCAACTCCAGGCGGGCGAGTGGGTCCTGGTGACGGCGGGAGCGGGCGGCGTCGGCCTCGCGGCGATCCAGCTCGCGCGCGCCTGGGGCGGCCGCGTTCTCGCGCTGGCCGGCGGGCCGGAGAAGTGCGCCATCTGCCGGTCGCACGGCGCCGAACTCGCGCTCGACTATCGCGAGGACGGCTGGGTCGACGCCGTACGCGCCCATACCGGCGACCACGGTGTCGACGTGATCGTCGACCCGGTCGGCGGTCGGGTCTACGACCTCGCCCTCAAGATCCTGGCCTGGGAGGGGCGCGCCGTCATCATCGGCTTCGCCG
The DNA here is from genome assembly GCA_046296375.1 of Alphaproteobacteria bacterium. Classification (GTDB taxonomy): domain Bacteria; phylum Pseudomonadota; class Alphaproteobacteria; order JAJUGE01; family JAJUGE01; genus Constrictibacter. Next base: position 2,376 of record JBKBLL010000020.1, read on the forward strand.
GCGGCGAGATCCAGCGCATAGCCGCCAATCGGCTGCTGCTCAAGAACGCTTCGGCGGTGGGCGCGGTCTGGGGCGGCTATCTCGCGCGCGATCCCGCACGCGCCCGTGAGGTCGTGGCCGACTGCTTCGACCTTCATGCCCGCGGCGCGATCCGGCCGGCGATCATGCGGACATACGGCCTCGCCGACCTCACGGATGCGCTGGAAGCACTGGCGAGCCGGGAGACCTGGGGCAAGCTGGTCGTCGATATGGGGGTCGGCTGAGGTGGCGGCACCCGCCACCGGCCCCATATCGGTCCCCGGGAAAAGCTTGAACCGAGGGATCTGCCGATGCCGACCCGACCGATGATGCCGCTCGTCGCGGCTGCCGGACTAGCCGCGCTTCTGGGCCTCTCGGCCTGCGCGCCCGCCGCAGGGGAGGCGGGCCGACCGGATCTCGTCGGTCGGGCCGGGGCGGAGGAGGTCGATTGCCTCGTCGGCCGCCGGTCGGTCTCGACGAGCTACGAGCATTGCGAGCGGATCGGCGGCAGCCCCATGCTCCGCCCCGGGACCCAGGGTCCGATGCCGACGCCGGCGCTGCACAGCGCCCTCGGGACGGATCGCCGCGTCATCTGCGTCATGGGCCGGCGCTCCGCCCAGATGAGCCAGGCCGAATGTGAGCGGATCGGCGGAAATGCCGTTTTCGGGCCCGAGACGCAGTCGACGCTGCCGACGCCGGGACGCATCGACGAAGGCCGCCCGGCCGAAAAGGTCGACTGCGTCCTCGGGCGCGGCTCGATCCGGATGACCCGCCAGGCCTGTACCGAGCGGGGCGGGTCCGCGGTCTGAGTCGGGGCGGGCGCGCCCGCAATGGCGGATCGTGCACATCGCGGGCGCGCGGTCGCCGCGATGGCCGTGATCCTGCTCGGCCTGCAGGCCTGCGGCGGGCGGCCGATGTACACGCAGGAGCAGGACTACGACATCATCGACTGCAGCCTCGCAGGCTGGGGAACCTCGCCCATGCCGCGGCAGGCCTGCCTGGACCAGGGCGGCCTGCCGCTGTAGCGCCTGCCGATACAATGGATCCCGGTACGCGCTCGGCGCTGGCGCGTCCGCCCAGCCCCGGTCGGGAACAAGACGCGCCCCGGTTCAGTTCTGCGGCTTGGCCTCGGCCGCGGCGATCGTCTGGGTGATGCCCTGCGTGTCCGTGCGGATCTTGCCGGTCTTGTAGTCGGTCAGGCGATACGCCCAGCCCTCGGTGCGGGCGGTGATCGCGGCAGCCTGCTCCGCCACTTCTTCGGGCGATCGGAACTGGTCGGCCGTGCGGCCCGCCGCCGAGTCCTGGCCCCGGTTCGCCTCGACGAACGGGCCGAGCGCCGGGTCGGGCTCGCCGGTCCCGGCGGCGACGCGCACCCAGAAGCGCCCGTCGCCTTCGACGCCTTCGAAATCGAGGATGAGCCCGTCATAGCTGACCATGCGGGCCGTGACGGCGGGGCTGGAGAAATCCAGTTCCGCCGCGGGCCGGACATCGTCCAGGATCAGGAAGTCGGTGATGCTCGCGATCGTCTGCAGTTCGTGGGCGGGCTTCGCTTCCCTGCCGGCCGGGACCGCGGAGGTCAGCGTATAGTCGCTGGCGGCGGGATCGGGCTTGTCGATCGCGACGATGTCGCCGCCGGCATGGGTGATGGTGAAGGACCGCACCCGGCGCTGGTCGACATTGACGATGTCCCGGTCTAGCCAGAGCAGGGGCTGCCGGTCGGGGCGGCTCGCCGCGCCCTTCACCAGCCACGACTGCATCTCGTCGGCGCGGCGCGCGAAGAGACCCTGGTCGCGCCCCTCGCCCTGCCAGCGACCGATGATCGCGTCGGCCAGCAGGTCGTCGCCGGCCCGCGCGGTCACGCGGATCGATCGGGAGTCCTCGGCGTCGACATCCTCGAGGTCGAGCCGCGGCAGCAGGTCCGGCCGCTCGGTGCGCGGCTCGATCGTCTCCATCTGCGAGACCGCCAGCAGCGTGCCGCGCACGCGCTCGAAATTGGCGCGGTAGTCCGCCTTCTCGCCGACGACCCAGCGACCGTCGACGGCCTTGAGCGTTATCGTGCCGCCCTCGGCCGAGCGGACGACGAGGTGGTCGACATCGTTCGCCCGCTCGAAAAGCCGCGGGAAAAGTCGTTCCCCGGCGTCGGCCGACCGTACGTCGCCGTCGCGCATGTTCACGGCGACGGCGGCGCCGACGACGACCGCGGCCGTGACCGCGGCGAGCGCGATGAAGCTTCGCCTGCGCATTTTGCTCCTGCTCCTCCTCGTACGGGCGTCGGGTCAGCCGAGGCGGGGGCGGCGGCGATAGCGGCGCCGGGCGAAGCCCACGCCGAGGGCCGCCGCCGCGACCAGAAGCGGCATGCCGACGATGTTGACGGCGCGGATCCAGTTGCTCAGCGACTCCACGTCGCGGCGCAGCGCGTGCTGCACGTCGCGCAGCTCGCGGCGGATGCGCACGGCCTCGTCGCGGAAGTTCTCGATGGCCGCCCGCTGCTCATTTGTCAGCACGGCGCCCGCCTCGGCCGCGTCGCGCCCCTGGATCTTGCGCAGCTGCTCCTCGGTCTCGCGGAGCTTGGTCGTCAGCTCCTGCTCCTTGGCGCGGAAGCGCTGCTCGGCCTGACGTTGCAGGGCCTGGATCTCGGTGAAGGGCCGCTGCGCCACGCCGCGGCTGCGCAGGCCGATCAGGTCGCTGCTGCCGGACAGGTTGTCGACGGCGTTGATGAAGAAGGCGCCGTTGTTCGCGACCGGCATCGCGATGCGCTGGCCGAAGAAATCCTGCACCCGCACCCAGAGGCCGTCGGCCAGCATGTCGACGTCGGCGACTACGATGATGTTGGTCTCGCCGGCGGATTCCACGAGGTGCGCTGGGCCCGCGGCGGGCGTCGTCGCATCCGCGCCGGTTTCCTCGGGTTTCGTCTCCTGCGCCGCCGCGTCCGGCTTCGCCGCGTCGGCGCCTTCGGCACCGGCCGGCTTCGGCGGCCCGTCGGGGAAGGCGGTGCCCAGCCTGCCGTGCAGGCGCGCGGCGATGACGTAGGGCTCGCCGGTCGGGGTGAAGCGGTTGGCGATGCGCAGCGGATCGAGCGGTCCGGGACCCTGCATCGTCGAAGCGGGAACCGTGCCGGACTGCCGGCTCGTCGTGATCAGCGGCTCCAGCGTGACCGCAGCACCCTCGCGCTTCACGATATGGCCGGGCGAGGCGATGTTCATCGTCTCCAACTGGGCGATGACCGGGCTTTCCCGGTTGAAGTTGCGCGAGCCGAGCGCCAGCCAGAACGGATAGTCGAGGGCGGCGACCCGCGTCTGGCCGCTCTCGGTCGGCACCTGGACGCGCCGCGCCGCGGCGAGGTCGCCCACGATCGTGTCGGCCGGGACCTCGATCCCCCAGGCCTCGAACAGGCGCGGCAGGTTCGAGGAAGTGTCGCCGCCGGGCGGCATGCCCGGCTGCGGCATCGTGGCCTCGGCCTCGCTGAACGGGTCGACGAAGGCGAGGAGCTGGCCGCCGCCGAGCACGAACTGGTCGATGGCGTAGAGCGTCTGCTCGGAGGCGATCTTCGGATGCACCAGGACGAGCAGCCGGACGTCCTCCGGGATCTCGTCGACGTTCGCCGACAGCATCTCGACCTCGAAGAACTGCCGCAGCTGTCCGTAGACGACCCAGGAATCGTCGTGTCCGGCGCGTGCCGCGTGCGGCGTCCCGGCGAGCGGCAGGCCGGTGATCAGGCCGACCTTCGGCTTTACCGGGTTGGCGAGATTGTAGACGACGCGGGTCAGGTCGTACTCGAGCAGCGCCTCGCGCGACTGGTCGAAGAAGGCGATCGTCTCGCGGTCGTCGATGGCGTTGGTGCCGGCCAGGCCGAAATAGACGAGTTCGCCGGACTGGTCCACCGGCACGCCCTGGAGGCCGAACGAGACGGCGCGGTCCTCGGCCGGCGAGAACGGTTCGGGGTCGTAGACCTCCAGGCGCAGCCTGCCGTCGGACAGGGCTTCGTATTCCTGCAGCAGGTCGCGGACGCGCTGGGCGTAGATGCCGACAGAGGGGATCTCGCGCGAGAGCCGGCTCGACACGTAGAAGCGGAGCGTGATCGGTTCGTCGATCTTCTGGATGACGGCCCGCGTGCCCTCGGAGAGGGTGTAGAGCCGGTCGCTGGTCAGGTCGATGCGCTGGCCGCGCAGCGTCGCGTTGGACAGGACGACGACGGCCACGAACAGCACGGCCACGATCACGAGGCCGAGGCTGGAGAGCAGCGTGCGCTGCCGCGTGCGTGCGGTATCCATGCGGCTCAGTCCGCTTTCTTCATGTCGATGAGGATCACCGAGGCGGCCAGCCAGGCCACGATCACGGCCGCGAAGAAGACGAGGTCGCGGACGTCGATCACGCCCTTGATGATCTGGTTGAAATGCGTGAGGAAGCTGAACGACGCCACCGTCTCGACCGCGCCGCGCGAGACGAGATCGCCCAGCATCGAGACGAGGAAGGCCGATCCGCTCACCGTGAACAGGAAGCAGACGGCGATCGTCACGACGAAGGCGATGACCTGGTTCTTGCTCAGCGCCGACAGGCAGGTGCCGATGGCGAGATAGCCGCCGGCCATGAGCAGGCTGCCGATATAGCTCGCGACGATCACGCCGTTGTCCGGCTCGCCCAGCCAGTTGACGGTGATCCACATCGGGAAGGTGAGGGCGAGAGCCACCGCCGCGAACGCCCAGGCGGCGAGGAACTTGCCGACCGTGGCCTCCCAGGTGCGCACGGGAAGGGTCAGCAGCAGTTCGATCGTGCCGGTCTTGCGCTCTTCCGCCCACAGCCGCATCGAGATCGCGGGCATCAGGAACAGGTAGAGCCAGGGGTGGAAGTTGAAGAAGGTCTGCAGGTCGGCCTGGCCGCGCTCGAAGAAATAGCCGACGTAGAAGGTGAGCGCCGACGCCAGCGCCAGGAAGATGACGATGAAGATGTAGGCGACCGGCGTGGCGAAGTAGCTCGCCAGTTCGCGCGAGAAGACGACGCCGACGTTACGCATGGGCCGGTTCCTTTTCCGGGGCGTCGGACGACGGGGGCGGCAGGGCCGGCGGCTCCGCGCTGCCCGTGGTGATGGTCCGGAACACCTCCTCCAGATCGCCCGCCTGGGTGCGCACCTCCAGCACCGGCCAGGCGTGCGCCTGCAGCAGCTGGTTGACGTTGCTGAAGATCGGTCGGCGGTCGCGCGGGATCGCGATCAGCCGCACCGTCCCGGCCCGCATGTCCGTCTCCACGTCCTCGACGGTCTCCAGGCTCTTCAGGCCGGTGCGCACCATGTCGGCGGCGTCGGCCGGAACCACCACGGTGACGGCGTTGAAGTGGCGCGAGCGATGCGCCAGCTCGGCGGGGGTCCCGTCCGCCACGACGCGGCCGCCGGCGATGATGACGGCGCGCGAGCAGACCGCGTCCACCTCCTCCAGGATGTGGGTGGAGATCACGATCGCCTTTGTCGGCGCCAGCTCGCGGATGAGCGCGCGAACCTCGTGCTTCTGGTTCGGGTCGAGGCCGTCCGTCGGCTCGTCCAGGATCAGCACCTCGGGGTCGTGGAGCAGCGCCTGGGCGAGGCCGACGCGACGCTTGAACCCCTTGGAGAGCGTCTCGATCGGCTGGTCCAGGATCGTCGCCAGGTTCGTGCGTTCCACCGCCAGGCCGATCCGGCGGCGCTTCTCCGAACCGCCGAGGCCGCGCGCGGCGGCGACGAAGCCCAGGAAGGCGCGCGCCGTCATGTCGCCATAGAGGGGGGCGCCCTCCGGCAGATAGCCGAGCCGCCGACGCGCCTCGATCGGCTTGTCCTGCACGTCGAAGCCGCAGATCCGCGCCTCGCCCGAGGTCGGGCGCAGGAACCCGGTAATCATCTTCATGCTGGTCGACTTGCCGGCGCCGTTGGGGCCGAGAAAGCCCAGAACCTCGCCGCGGGCCACGGTGAGCGACACCCCGTCGACCGCCTTGATGGAGCCGAACGACTTTGTCAGCTCCCGCGTGACGATCATCTCGTCCATCGATCCGTGCTTCCTTCGTTCAGTCTTGACGCCGGCCGTTCGATCGAGTCGGCGTGTATAGGGGCGCGGCGAAAAAGGGCAAAGTTACAGTTCGTTAATCGTCGCGGCCGGCGGCCCGCGGCCTCCGTACGCCGCCCCTTGGTCGTCGGCCCTGTGGTCGTCGGCCAGTGGTCGTCCGACTGCCGGCGGGCGGGCCCTTCTACACGGAGGCGACAGGGCGGGGCAACCGGCCGTGGCCGCGATGTGCACGGCCGTGGGCCGAGCCCGTGGTCGGCCGGTAGTCGGGCGGGTGGTCCGGCCGGGGCTGCGGGACGTAGAGAATGCGAGGCGCCGAGCCTCGCCGTAGGGGAGGAAGCCGATGCGCGTGGCCCGCCTGTACACCCTGCCGCCGTCGCACTTCTGCGAACGTGCGCGCTGGGCGCTCGATCATTCCGGCCGGGCCTATGTGGAGCGTCGCTGGGCGGTCGGCTTGCACGGGCCGCTCGCCCGCCGGCTCGCGCCGGAGACCAGCCTGCCGATCCTCGACATCGGCGGCGGCGTGATCCAGGGAAGTGGCGGGATCCTCGACTGGTGCGGCACGCCCGGCGGCGACCGGGTGCTGGAGCGCCGCCTGGAGCATGTCGTCGGGCCCCTCGTCCGCCGCTACGTCTACAGCGCCACCTTGCACGACCCCGCCTCGGGAGTGCGCAGGGTGCTCACGGACGGCGTGCCGCACGCGCAGGCGTTCGTCGTCCGCCTCGGCTGGCCGATTCTGCGCCGCGCGATGGCGGCCGGCCTGGACGCCCGCCCCGAACGCCTGCCGGAACTGGAATCGGCGCTCGATGCCGAACTCGCGCACCTGGAATTGCGGCTGGGCGGCGAGCGGCATCTGGTCGGCGGCCGCTTCGGCCGAGCCGACCTGACGGCCGCGAGCCTCCTGGCGCCGCTGGCGCGGCCCGCCGAATGTCCGCTCTACCGGCGCGTCGTCATGGCCGAGCCGCTCGGACGCGTGCTCGCGGCGTGGGAGAACCGGCCCGCCCTGGCCTGGGTCCGGTCGATCTACGTCGCCCACCGCCGGTCGCCGGCCTGACGGCGAGCGCGACGTATGGACCGCCGCGCCATCGGGGCATAGCATCGCCCGACAGGCGGTCCGCGGGCTCGCCAGCGACCCCGGGCAGGGGAGAGGGCCGACATGCTGAAGCTCTACGGCGTCTACCGATCCCGGGGGTCCCGCAACATCTGGCTGCTCGACGAGTTGGGCGTGCCGTTCGAACTGGTTCCGGTCATCCAGGCGAACCGGCTGGAAGATCCGGAGGCCGCCGACGCGCCGCTCAACACCCGCTCGCCGGCCTTTCTCGCGGTCAATCCCAACGGGCATATCCCGTCGATCGACGATGGCGGCCTGATCCTGCACGAATCCCTCGCCATCAACCTCTACCTCGCGCGCAAGCATGGTGGTCCGCTCGCACCGGCGGACGTCGCGGAGGAAGGGCAGGCGGCGATGTGGGCCCTGTGGGCCGCGACCGAGGTGGAACCGCATTCGATCCAGGTCCTGTACCACATGGTCGCCATGCCGCCGGCCGCGCGCGACACCGCCGCCGCGGAGGCCGCGATCGAGGCGCTGCGCGCACCGTTCGCCGTGCTGGACGCGGCGCTCGCCGCGACGGGCCATCCCGTCGGCGGCCGCTTCACCGTGACCGACATCAATCTCGCCGAGGTCGTGCGCTACGCCATGCCGGCGAAGGAACTGTTCGAGGCGGCGCCGCGGGTGAAGGCTTGGCTCGCCGCCTGCCAGGCGCGCCCGGCCTTCGTCGCGATGATGAAGCGGCGCGAGGCCGAGCCGGCCTGAACGGCGGCGGGGCGCGGTTCTTGCGAGAGCCGGGAGCACCGGCAGAGGGTTTACGACCGGGTCTGCGATAGACGGAGGTGCGGGATGGCGGCGATCGGTTATCCGGATGCTTTTCCGGGCGGCGGTTCGGCTCGCTCCGAACCTCGTTCGCGCTCCGCTGCGGCCGAGGCGAAGCGGGTCATCCCGCCGACGGAGCTGCGCCGGCTGAGCGAACGCTCCGATCTTCCGGGCCTGCTGCGCCTCGCGGCGCATCTCGCCGTCATGGCCGCGACCGGGATGCTGGTCTGGCTGATGCTCGGAACATGGTGGCTGCTCGTGCCGGCGATGGCGCTGCACGGCATCGTGCTGGTCGCCTGCTTCGCGCCGTTCCACGAAGGCTCGCACTACACCGCCTTCCGCTCGCGCTGGCTGAACGACGCGGTCGGCTGGCTGGCCGGCGCCGTTTTCTTCAACAATGTCGACTTCTACCGCGAATTCCATGCCGCCCATCACAAATACACCCAGGATCCGGAGCGGGACCCGGAACGCGATCTCAACCCGCCGCGGAGTCGCGGGCACTATCTGCTGCTGCTCTCGGGGCTGCCCTACTGGCGTTCGCGCCTGGGCTTCCTGCGCCGCGCGGCGACCGGCCGGTTCGAGGGGATGCCCTATGTCGGGGCGGCGAAGGTGCCGCGGATCGTCCTGTCGGTCCGCCTGCAGATCGCGCTCTACGGCGCGGTGGCGGCAATCTCCCTGGTGACCCTGTCGCCGGCGGCGCTGATCTGGTGGATCGGCCCGGTGTTCCTCGCGATGCCCTTCCTGCGCGCCTACCTGATCGCCGAGCACAATGGCTGCAGCGAGGACGACAACGGCCTCACCAACACGCGCACCACCCGCACCCTGTGGCCGGTCAGGCTGCTGATGTGGAACATGCCGTTCCACGCCGAGCATCACCTCTACCCATCGATCCCGTTCCACCGCCTGCCGGAGGCGCACGCCCGGGTGCGCGACCGCCTCGCCCATCTCGGCGACGGCTACATCGCGGTGAACCGTGAGGTCTACGCCGCCCTGCCGGAGCGCACGCCATGAACGAGGCCGCCGTCTTCCGCCTCGGCGATCTACGGCTCCAGAAGGGTGCGACCCTCAAGGACGCGCGCATCGTCTACAAGACCTATGGCCGGCTGAACGCCGACAGATCGAACGTCGTCCTCTATCCTACCTCCTACGGTGCCCACCACACCGACATCGAATGGCTGATCGCCGAGGGACGGGTGCTCGACCCCGAGCGCTGGTTCGTGGTCATCCCCAACATGTTCGGCAACGGCCTCAGCTCGTCGCCCAGCAACACGCCCTTTCCCTACGACCGCGGCCGGTATCCGAACGTGACGACCTGGGACAACGTCATGGCCCAGCGCCGGCTGCTGACCGAGGTGTTCGGCATCGACCGGCTGGCCCTGGTCTATGGCTGGTCTATGGGCGCCCAGCAGGCCTATCACTGGGGCGCGCTGTTCCCGGACAAGGTCGACCGGCTCGCCGTCGTCTGCGGCTCGGCGCGCACCGCGCCGCACAACAGGCTGTTCATCGAGGGCGTGCGCGCGGCGCTCACCGCCGATCCCGCCTGGCGTGACGGCTGGTTCGCCGAGCACCCGCTGCGCGGACTGCGCGCGATGGGCCGCATCTATGCCGGCTGGGCGATGAGCCAGACCTTCTACCGCCGCGAACTCTGGCGCGGCCTCGGCTTCGACACGCTCGAGGATTTCCTGGTCGCCGGCTGGGAGGGCAATTTCCGCCGCCGCGACGCCAACGACCTGCTCGCCCAGTTCTGGACCTGGGAGCACAGCGACATCGCCGACAACGATCTCTATCGCGGGGACCTCGCGGCCGCACTCGGCGCCATCCGGGCGCGGACCTTCCTCATGCCGGGGGAGACCGACCTCTATTTCCAGGTCGAGGACAGCCGCGAGGAGATGCGCCACCTCCGCAACGCGGAACTGCGCCCGATCCCCTCCGTCTGGGGCCACCGCGCCGGCAACCCCCTCCAGAACCGCGAGGACGAGCGCTTCCTGGTCCAGGCGGTGCGCGAACTCGTGGTGCTCTAAGGGGGCGCGCCGCCTTTGTGCGGTCGCCCGTGCGGGTCCGTTTCCTCCACCGCCATTACACGAGCAACCGGCTACGCTCCCTCCGCAAAGACGGGGAGAGTCGTCCCCGCTCACATCGCGGAGATGCCGCCGTCGACCAGCAGCTCCGATCCGGTCATGTAGCTCGACTCGTCCGAGGCGAGGAACAGGATCGGATAGGCCACCTCGATCGGCTTGCCGACGCGGCCGATCGGCACCTGCCGGCCGAGCTTCTGCAGGGCCACCTCGGCGCCGAACCTCTCCTTGTGCCGGTCGAGGATCGGCGTGTCGACGAAGGTCGGGTGCACCGTGTTGACCCGGATGTCCCAGCCCTGGCGGCAGCAGTGCAGTGCGGCCGACTTGGACACGTGCCGCACCGCGGCCTTGGCCGAGTTGTAGGCCGCCATGTTGTGCCCGGCGATGTTGCCGGCGATCGACGAAATGTTGACGATCGAGCAGGGCTCGCCCGACTTCGCCATCGCCGGAATGCCGTGCTTCATGCCCAGGAAGACGCCGTCCAGGTCGATGGCGTGGACGCGCCGCCACTCCTCCATCTCGATCTCGGTGATCGGCTTGCCGAGCCCGATGCCCGCACTCTGGAGCAGGATGTTCAGCTTGCCGAAGTGCGCCAGCGTCGCCTCGACCGCGGCGATCCACTGCGCCTCGTCGGTCACGTCCAGCGGGACGAAATGACCGTCCTCGCCGAGCGACGCCGCGACCGCGCGGCCCGCAGCCTCGTTGATGTCGGCGATGACGACACGCCCGCCTTCGCGCACGAACAGTTCGGCGCTCGCCTTGCCGAGGCCGGAGGCCCCGCCGGTGATCAGCGCGACCTTGCCGGCGATGCGGCCCTGCTTCTCGGTCATTCGGTCCTCCTTCAGCGCGGCCGCAGGGGTGCGGCGCCCAGATGTCCGCCGCCGTCCACCATCATGAACTCGCCGGTGACCAGGTCGGCGTTCTCCAGGAAGCCGACGATCGCCTGCGCCACCGTCTCGGGGGTCGCCACGTCGGCGAGCGCGTTGTTCTTCTTCAGATTGGCCAGCGTGTTGTCGTAGCGCTCGGCGCCCAGGCCCTGTCGCAGCCAGTCGCCGGCGACGAAGCCGGGGCAGACCGTGTTGATGCGGATCTCCGGTCCCAGCGCGCGCGCCAGCGAGAGGGTCATGGTGTTGAGGGCGCCCTTGGACGCCGCATAGGCGATCGAACTGCCGCTGCCCATGACGCCGGCGATGGAGGAGACGTTGACGACGCCGCCACGCCCGCCCGCCTTCATGTGCGGCGCCACGGCCCGGATGATCTGGTAGGGGCCGACCAGATTGACCTTGTAGATGCCGAGGAAGTCCTCCGCGCTCAGCCCGTCCAGGTCGGTGTGGTCGACGAACTTCGTGGTGCCCGCATTGTTCACGAGGCCGTCGATACGGCCCCATTTGCCCATCGTCTCGGCGGCGAGGCGGCGGCAGTCGGCATCGTCGGACACGTCGGCCCGGCAGACCAGGACCTCGGCCCCCATCGCCGCGCATTCCTCGGCGACCTTGCGCGCGGGGCCTTCGCTGCGGCTGTAGTTGACGACGACATGGCCGCCCTTGGAGGCGAGCCGGCGAACCGTCGCCGCGCCGATCCCGCTCGACGATCCGGTGACGATCGTGACCGATCCCTTGATCTCCACGCCGCTTCTCCTCTGCGCTTGCCATCCTTGGACTGGGCGGCATTCGACACGCGGGGCGGCGAGGGGTCAAGGCGGAGCCATCTGTCCGCCGGCCGGTGGCGGCTTTCACCGGGCGGCGGCTGCCGGCATGATCGCCTCGGACGTGGCGCAACGGAGGAAAGCGCAATATGGCGAAGCTGAACGAGATGGCGGCGGCGGTCGGCGCGCGGCTGAAGGAACAGGACCAGACGGTGGCGGTCTTCGAGTCCTCGACGGGCGGGCTGGTGTCCGCCGCCCTGCTCGCGGTGCCGGGGGCCTCCGCCTACTATCAGGGCGGCGGCGTCATCTACACCGCCGTTGCCCGCGCGGCGCTGACGGGCATCCCGAAGGAGGCGATGCGCGGGGTCCGCTCCAGTTCCGAGCCCTATGCCCTGATGCTGGCGCGCGCGGCGCGGGAGACGTTCGGGACCGACTGGGGCGTCGGCGAAACGGGAGCCGCGGGGCCGACGGGCAACCGCTATGGCGACGCGGCCGGGCACACCTGCATCGCGATCGCCGGGCCGGTCGAGCATGTGATCACCCTGGAGACGGGCGACGACGACCGCGAGCGGAACATGTGGGCCTTCGCCGAGGCTGTCCTCGACCTGCTCGGCAAGGGCGTGGGCGCCACGGGACGCTAGGGCGCGCGGCGGCGGGAACGCGCGCTCCCGCCGCCGGAACCGCCTTTCGGTGGTTCCATAATTCGGCTATAAGCGAATTATGGAACACGAAGCGCATGCCGAACGTCTTTCCGCCCTCGGCCAGCCGACCCGCCTCGCGGTGTTCCGGCTTCTGTCGCGCCGGGCACCCGGCGGCGTTCCGGCCACCGAAATCGCGGACGCGCTCGGCGTGGCCCCGAACACCCTGTCCGCCCATCTCGACATCCTGACCCGCAACGGGCTGATCCGGCGCGAGCGCCAAAACCGCTCGCTGCTCTATCGCCTGGATATCGAGGGTGCCGCGGCCCTGATCGGCTATCTGGCGGCTGACTGCTGCCGCGGCCGTCCGGATGTATGCGGGCCCGTGGTGGAGCGGACACTGGCGCCGGGTACGCCGTCGGCGGCCAACCTGAACGATCCCGCCGACGGCCCGCCGACGATCGGCCCGCCGACGATGGACCCGTCGCGCGGTCCGCGGGGGCTGGTGGCACGGCCCCTCGCCGTGCTGTTCGTCTGCACCGGAAATTCGGCCCGCTCGATCTTCGCCGAAGCGATCTTGAACCGGCTCGGCGCGGGGCGCTTCGTCGCCTACTCGGCCGGCACCCGCGCCTATTCCGAACTCAACCCCCATGCCGTCGCGCTTCTCGAAGGGCACGGCTACGACGTGACAGGCCTACGGGCGAAGCACGTCTCCGAGTTCCGGGGCGCGACCGCGCCTGCGCTCGATTTCGTCTTCACGGTCTGCGACCGGTCGGCCAATGAGGAATGCCCGCCCTGGCCGGGCCGGCCGATGAGCGCACACTGGGGCGTGCCCGATCCCGTGAAGGCCGAGGGAACGGACGCGGAGAAGGCGCAGGCCTTCGACGAAGCCTTCCGCATGCTCCACCGGCGCATCTCGGCCTTCGCCGCTCTGCCGGTCGACGCGCTCGACCGCATCGCTCTGCAGCACCGTCTCGACGGCATCGCCCTCGGCGCCACCGCGCCGGCCGCCGCCGGCGGCTGACCACCGACTCCGGGAAGAATCATGGCACGAATTGCGATCAACGGCCTCGGCCGCATGGGTAAGCTACTCGTCCGCGCGCTGGTCGATGCCGGGCATGGCGGAGAGATCGTCCTTCTCGCCGACGCGGTCGGCGATGCCGAGATACACGCGCACCTGCTGACCTTCGACACGGTGCATGGGCGCTGGAACAGGGCGGTCGAAGCGGCCGCCGACGCGGTCTCGATCGACGGCCGCAGGATCCGCCTCGCGAACGCCGGGCACATCGAAGACCTGCCGCTCGCCGAACTGGGCGTCGATCTCGTCGTCGACTGCACCGGCGCGTTCAAGACGCCGGCGAAGCTCGCGCCCTACTACGAGGCGGGGGTGGCCAAGGTCGTCGTCTCCGCACCGATCAAGGAGGCGCCGGCCCTGAACCTCGTCTATGGCGTCAACCACGATCTCTACCGCGCCGACGAGCACAAGCTCGTCACGGCGGCCAGCTGCACGACCAACTGCCTCGCCCCCGTGGTCAAGGTGCTGCACGAGGAGATCGGGATCGTCCACGGGTCGATCACGACCCTCCACAACGTCACCAACAGCCAGGTGATCGTCGACCGGCCGCACAAGGACCTGCGGCGCGCGCGCTCGGCGCTGAACGCGCTGATCCCGACGACGACCGGGTCCGCCACCGCCATCACCCTCATCTATCCGGAGCTGAAGGGCCGGCTGAACGGCCATGCGGTGCGCGTGCCGCTCCTGAATGCGTCGCTCACCGACTGCGTGTTCGAGGTGAAGCGGCCGACCACGCCGGCGGAGGTGAACGGCCTGTTCGAGAAATGGGCGGCCGGCCCGCTGGCCGGCATCCTCGGCTACGAGACGCGCCCGCTGGTCTCCACCGACTATTGCGGCGACCCGCGCTCGGCCGTCGTCGACGCGGCCAGCACCATGGTCGTCAACGGCACCCAGGTGAAGGTCTACGCCTGGTACGACAACGAATGGGGCTATGCCTGCCGCCTCGCCGACGTGACGGCGATGGTGGCGGCGGGGCTGTCGTCGTGACGACCGCCTCCGACCTCGCGCGGCGCAACGCGCTCGGCGCCTATGCCGCCGTCACGGCCGCCTACTGGGCCTTCATGCTCACCGACGGCGCCCTGCGCATGCTGGTGCTGCTGCACTTCCATACGCTGGGCTTCTCCCCGATACAGCTCGCCTATCTGTTCCTGCTCTACGAGTTCATGGGCATCGTGACCAACCTGTCGGCGGGATGGATCGCGGCACGGTTCGGCCTGACCTCCACCCTCTATGCGGGGCTGCTGCTCCAGATCGTGGCGCTGGCCGCTCTCACCCAGCTCGATCCGGGCTGGACGATGGCCGTGTCGGTCGCCTTCGTCATGCTCGTCCAGGGGGCGTCGGGCGTGGCCAAGGACCTCGCCAAGATGAGCGCCAAGAGTGCCGTCAAGGTGCTCGCTCCGGCCGAGGACCAGGGCGCCCTGTTCCGCTGGGTCGCGGCACTCACCGGCTCCAAGAACGCGGTGAAGGGTTTCGGCTTCCTGCTGGGCGCGGCGCTTCTCGCCACCATCGGCTTCCAGGGTGCGATGATCGGCATGGCGGCCGTGCTGGCGGCGATCCTCGCCGCCGTCGTGCTGCTGATGCCGGCCGGCCTGCCGCGCGGCAAGAAGGCGGTGAAGTTCGCGGAGGTCTTTTCCAAGAACCGGGACGTGAACCGCCTGTCGGCGGCGCGGATGTTCCTGTTCGGGGCCCGCGACGTCTGGTTCGTGGTCGGCATTCCGATCTACTTCTACGGCGTCCTGTCCGATGGCACGGCGGAGGGCAACCGCGCGGCCTTCTTCCTGATCGGCACCTTCATGGCCGCCTGGATCATCGGCTACGGCCTGGTCCAGGCCTTCGCACCGCGCATCCTGCGCGCCCGCGATAAAACGGTCGGCGACGCGGTCGGCATGGCGCGCTTCTGGGTCGGCGCCCTTACCGCGATCCCGGCGCTGCTGGCGCTCGCCGCGGTCTGGGCGTCCGGCACCGAGACCTGGCTGACCGTGCTGCTGGTGACGGGGCTGCTCATGTTCGGGGCCGTCTTCGCCCTCAACTCGGCGCTCCACTCCTACCTGATCCTGGCGTTCAGCCGGTCGGAGCGGGTGACGATGGACGTCGGCTTCTACTACATGTCGAACGCCGCCGGCCGCCTGCTCGGCACGTTCCTCTCGGGGCTCAGCTTCCAGCTGGGCGGCCTCGCCCTCTGCCTCGCCACCGCCGCCGCGATGGCCGGGGCCAGTTGGCTCTGCGCCGGCCTCCTCGCGAAACGGCAGGAGCCGCAGCCGGTGTGACGGCGCGGCGGAGGCCGGGCGCGCCGCCGCAGCCCCCGCCCTCCGCCCGGTTATTCCGGCCGCCGCGTTACGCGGGAACGAAGATGTTGCGTCCGTCCTCCGCCCGCCGAACCGTCCCCGGCCGGCCCAGACTGTCCCTGTCCTGCAGGTCGTTCAGGGTCGCCGCATCGTCCGGCGTGTTGGCGACGAAGCGCTGGCCGGTTGCGGTCAGCCGTCCGTAGACGACGCCGTATTCGGGGCCGTTCCGGCCGTGCATGACGGTATAGGTCTCGATCGTGGCCGGCCCGCTCGCCTCCGATGCGTAGGGAACCTTCGGCATGGCGTCGAGCTCTGCCTGGAGGACGGCCGGATCCTCGCGCGTCCACTGGCCCTCGGTCGGCGTGGTCGAGTAGATGCCGAAGGAGTGCTTCGTCACATAGTTGCCGTTGGCCGTGACGAGGCCGAAGCTGCCGGGCTCGGAGCGGACGCGGCGGATCATCTCCGAGATCGAGTGCACCACGTAGCTGTTGCCGGGGCCGCCGAAATAGGGAAGGCCGCCGGTGACGGTCAGGCCGCGCGGGTCGTCCTCGGCGATCCCCATCTCCTTGCAGCCGATCTCGACGGCCGAGGGGAAGCAGCTGTAGAGGTCGAGGAAGCGCATGTCGCCGACGGTCTTGCCGGCCATGTCGAAGGCCTTGCGCGAGCCGTTGCGGATGGCGTGCGAGACGTGGATCTCGGGCCGCTCCGACAGGAACCAGTGGTCGTGGCCGTCAGCGCAGCCGTGCAGATAGACCCACTTCGCTTCCGGGATGCCGAGTTCGCGCGCCACGCCGACCGAGGTGATGATGAAGGCCGCCGACTGGTCGATGAAGGCGTTGGAGTTCATCAGGCGCGGATAGGGGAAGCCGATCCAGCGGTTGCCGCCGTCGACGGTCGCCAGCTGTTCCGCCGTGAAGCCGTCGCGGCGCGTGGCGAGCGGGTTCTCCGCCGCCACCTTGGCGAAGCCGGAGAACAGCTTGCCCATCGACTTCAGGTGGTCGGGCACCGAGGCGCCGCGCTGGCCGCGGATGGCGTTCTCGATCAGCGGGTAGAGGGTGATCGCGGCGCGGATGTTGTGCCTGTCCTCGTCGTCGCTCCAGCCGCGGCGCGGGTCGCCGATCAGTTCCGGCTCGCCGCCCGGATCCTCGCGCCAGGAGATGTCGTCGAGGCTGCGCCGCTCCACCCCGTGCTGGGTGCGCAGCGCCTCGCCGCCGACCACCATCGCCGCCTGCATCTCGCCGCGCGAAATCGCCTCGGCGAACCTGTTCACCAGGTACTGGGGCATGTTGCCCCCGTTCCAGGTGTAGAGGTGGCGCCGCGCCTCGATGCCGAGGCGCTTGGCGATGCTCTTGGGCGGGTTGGTCGAGGTGCCGAGCTTCGTCGCGAACCGGTGCGAGGTGTCGGCGAACAGGCGCAGCATCGCGACCGTGTCGATCCTGCCCGCCATGCCCGCCGCACCGGTGTCGGCCAGCGCGAGCCGGCCCGCCTCGGCGATCAGGTCGAAAGGCGAGCGGCCCTTCTCGACGGGGGTCGTCATGTCGGTCACGTCGCCGCAGCCGACGAGGATCGGGGTAGTGTCCAGGGGCATGGCCAACCTTGTGTCGAGAGAGAGTATGGCCGGTCATTGTCCGCACATTGTGGACGCGCGCAAGCGGTGCCCACGGCGTGCGCCGCCCTCCACCGGAGCGCGGGCGTCTCGCCCGCTTTCCCCCGCGTCGGGGATCGGAAGGGGCGGGCCGGTGATCTGCACTCCGGGCGGCCCCCGCGCCTTTCGC
The DNA here is from genome assembly GCA_046296375.1 of Alphaproteobacteria bacterium. GTDB lineage: Bacteria > Pseudomonadota > Alphaproteobacteria > JAJUGE01 > JAJUGE01 > Constrictibacter. The sequence continues at coordinate 19,780 of JBKBLL010000020.1, forward strand.
CGCAGTTGCGCGAATTCCGTCTCGGCCGACGGGCGTGGCAGCCTATGTTTGCGGCAGGATATGATGGGCCGGGCCGCTCGAGGGCGGCGCGGCAAGCGGAGCTGCCATGGACTATGAGAGGATCTTCGCCGAGCGCCTGGACCTCGTGAGGGGCGAGGGCCGCTACCGCGTGTTCGCGGACCTCGCCCGCAAGGCCGGGCGCTATCCCCTCGCCGACGCGCACGGACCGGACGGCGTGCGCGAAGTCGTCGTCTGGTGCGGGAACGACTATCTCGCCATGGGCCAGCATCCGGTGGTGCTCGGCGCCATGCACGCGGCGCTCGACCGCTACGGTGCCGGCGCCGGTGGCACGCGCAACATTTCCGGCACCTCCCATCCGATCGTGCTGCTGGAGGCCGAACTCGCCGACCTGCACGCCAAGGAGGCGGCGCTGGTCTTCAGTTCCGGCTATGTCGCGAACGACACGACCCTCTTCACGCTGGCGACCGTCCTGCCCGGCTGCGTCGTCTTCTCGGACGAGAAGAACCACGCCTCGATGATCCAGGGCATCCGCAACGCCCGCTGCGAGCGCCGCATCTTCCGCCACAGCGACGTGGCCCATCTGGACCGGCTTCTGGCTGCCGCCGATCCCGCGGCGCCGAAGCTGGTCGCCTTCGAATCGGTCTATTCGATGGACGGCGACATCGCGCCCATCGCCGAGATCTGCGATGTCGCCGAGCGGCACGGCGCCATGACCTATCTCGACGAGGTGCACGCGGTCGGCCTCTACGGCGCGCGCGGCGGCGGTGTCGCCGAGGCGCGCGGCCTGCTCGACCGGCTGACCGTGATCAACGGCACGCTCGCCAAGGGGTTCGGCGTCGTCGGCGGCTACATCGCGGCCAGCGCGGCGATCGTCGACCTCGTGCGCAGCTACGCGCCGGGCTTCATCTTCACCACCGCCATTCCGCCCGCCACGGCGGCGGGGGCACTGGCCTCCGTCCGGCACCTGAAGACGAGCGGCGCGGAACGTGCGGCGATGCAGGAACGGTCCGGCACGCTCAAGCGCCGGCTGACCGCGGCCGGGCTGCCGGTGATGCCGTCGCAGAGCCACATCGTGCCGCTTCTGGTGGGCGATCCCGTGCGCTGCAAGGCGGTCACCGACACGCTGATGGACGAGTTCGGCCTCTACGTGCAGCCGATCAACTACCCGACCGTCCCGCGCGGCACCGAACGCCTGCGCCTGACGCCGGGGCCGATGCACACGGACGCGATGATGGCGGACCTGGAAGCCGCGCTCACGACGATCTGGCGCCGGTTGGAGATGCCGCTGGCGGCGTGAGCCGCCGCAATCTTATCCCCAGGCGGGCCGCGCCAAGGCTCTCTGCGATCATGTATGGTGCCCGCGACCCGCCTGCCGCGGCCGCCGACCGCCCACGGAGACCTACCTTTCCCTCTCATGCGTGATCCTCTCGACGTGCTTCGCACCGTCTTCGGCTTCCAGTCCTTCCGCGGGCACCAGGCCGAGGTCGTCGATCATGTGATCGCCGGCGGCGAGGCGCTGGTGCTGATGCCGACGGGCGGCGGCAAGTCGCTCTGCTACCAGGTCCCGGCCCTCTGCCGAGAGGGCGTGGCGGTCGTCGTGTCGCCATTGATCGCGCTGATGAAGGACCAGGTCGAGGCGCTGCGCCAGCTCGGCGTGCGGGCGGCGGCACTCAACTCCAGCCTCGCCTGGGACGAGGCGACCGCCGTGCAGGACGCCATGCGGCGCGGCGACATCGACCTCGTCTACGTGGCGCCGGAGCGGCTGCTGACCGAGGGGTTCCTGAACCTGCTGGAGCGCTGCCGGCTGTCGCTCTTCGCAATCGACGAGGCGCACTGCGTCTCGCAGTGGGGGCACGACTTCCGCCCCGAATATCTGAAGCTCGCCATCCTGCACGAGCGTTTCCCCGGCGTGCCGCGCGTGGCGCTGACGGCCACCGCCGACGGGCCGACGCGGCGCGACATCGTGGAGCGGCTGCAGCTGGGCGAGGGCCGCATCTTCGTCGCCGGCTTCGACCGGCCCAACATCCGTTACCGGATCGTGCCCAAGACCGATCCGCTGCGCCAGCTCGACGCCTTCATCCGCGCCGAGCATCCGGCCGACTCCGGCATCGTCTACTGCATGAGCCGCAAGGACGTGGAGTCGACGGCCGAGTGGCTGGCGGCCAAGGGCCACAACGCCATCCCCTACCATGCCGGGCTGGACGCGGCGGTGCGCGGGCGCAACCAGGACCGCTTCCTCAAGGACGACAAGGTCATCGTCGTCGCGACGGTCGCCTTCGGCATGGGCATAGACAAGCCGGACGTGCGCTTCGTCGCCCACCTCGACGCGCCGCGCAGCCTGGAGGCCTATTACCAGGAGACCGGGCGCGCCGGGCGCGACGGTTTGCCGTCCGACGCCTGGATGCTCTACGGCATCGCCGACGTGACGCGCCAGCTGCGTTTCGTCGAGGCGTCGAACGCGCCCGACGCGCAGAAGCGGGTGGAGCGGCAGAAGCTCGACGCGCTGCTGGGCTTCTGCGAGACGGCGCGCTGCCGCCGGCAGGTGCTGCTGGAGTATTTCGCCGACGGCTGCGCGCCCTGCGGCAACTGCGACACCTGCCTGGAGCCGCCCGAGGTCTATGACGGCACCGAACTGGCGCAGAAGGTGCTCTCGACCGTCTACCGCACCGGCCAGCGCTTCGGCGTGGCGCACGTCATCGACGTGCTGCGCGGTTCGGCCGGGGAGAAGATCGCCAAGTTCGGCCACGACACGGTCAGCACCTTCGGCATCGGCAAGGACGTGTCGGCCAAGGAGTGGCGCTCGATCGCCCGCCAGCTCGTCGCGGCCGGCCTGCTGGTGGTCGACACGGAGGGGCATGGCGGTCTCGCCCTGGGGCCGGACTGCCGCCCGGTTCTGCGCGGCGAGCGTCGCGTCGACCTGCGCCGGGAGCGGGCGGGCAGGGTGCGGCGCGAGGCCCGCGCCGGCGTCGAGGCGCCGCACTCGACCCTGTTCGACGCGCTGCGGTCGAAGCGCATGGAACTCGCCAAGGCGCAGGGCGTGCCGCCCTACGTCATCTTCCACGATTCGACGCTCGCCGAGATGGCGCGCCAGCGCCCCGTAACCATAGACGCGCTCGGCCGCATCCAGGGCGTCGGCCGGGCGAAGCTGGAACGCTACGGCGACGCGTTCCTGGAAGTGATCGGCGCGGCGGTGTAGGGGGGGGCGGGGTGAGGCCCGGTCCTACGGGCCCAGCGCCCGCATGGCCGCCTCGGCCGCGCGCCGGCCGGACAGGAAGGCGCCGTGCGCCGTGCTGAAATAGGAGAGGTGGGTGGCCTCGCCGGCGAAGAAGAGGCGCGGCCCCCCCGGGGCGGCGAGGACCGGCCGCAGATGCGCCGCACCGGGGCGGGCGGCGGAATAGCCCCCGCGGATCCACGGGTCGCTGCCCCAGGCGGAGAGCCTGGCGGCGACCGCGCGGCGCGCCGGCTCCAGGCCGAAGATCGCCGTCAGCCGCTCCATGGCGAAGTCGACGGCGGCGGCTTCGCCCGCGCTCTCCATCGCTGCGGCGAAGCGACCGCCGAGAAAGGCGGTCATGAGGTTTCGGCCGAACGGGCGGATGTGCAGGATCATCGTGCCTGCATCGGGCTCGGCGAGCCGGACCGACTGCGGTGCAGCCGCGCCGAAAGGATTGCCGTCGAAGGCGATCGCCAGCTTGTCGGCATGGCCGAGCGGGATCGCGGCGAGGGCGGCGTGCTTCTCCGCCGCCAGCGGCGGGTCGAACGCGATCGCGCCGGCGGCGAGTACCGAGGTGGAGGCGGTGACGATGGCCGCACCGGCCTCCACCGTGCCGGCTGCGGTCTCCAGCAGGACGCGCCGGCCGTCGTGGCGGACGGCGGTCACCGCGGTCCCGGTGCGCACCGGCAGGCCGGCGCCGAAGCGCTGCAGGATGGTGCCGAGGCCGTCGGGCACCGGCCAGTTCTCCTCCGTGTCCGTGTAGTTCACCCAGTCCGCGGCGGAGATTTCGTCCGGATCGGCCGAGGAATAGGCCGCGACCCAGGCCTCGAAGGCGTGGCGCCAGCGCGGATGGTCGGGCAGCAGGTCGGCCACGGCGACGTCGCGCCCGGCATGGGCCGCGGCTTCGATCAGCGCCTCGCAGCGGTCGAAGAAGGCGATCCGCTCGCTCTCCTCGACCGGGGTCGCCCAGCGCCGCTCGGCCGGACCGTAGAGGAAGCTGCTGCGGAGGCGGGCGGGGTCCGTGTCGTAGGCGACGCCCAGTCGCGCCGCGATCGGCGCCAGCGGGTTGACGCTGCCGGAGTGCAGCCAGGTCGCGCCCATGTCGACCGGCATGCCGGGGACGAGGTCGACGGTCCAGGCACGGCCGCCGATCCTGTCCTTCGCCTCGAGCACGAGGACGGAGAGGCCGCCCCGGTCCAGAACGCCGCGCGCGGCGGCGAGGCCGGCTGCCCCCGCGCCGACGATCGCGACATCGACGGACGCGGGCAGTGTGGCGGCAGCCATTCCCGTCTCCTACGCTGCGGTGGCACCCGTCTCGGTCATGGCCGCGATCTCGGCCTCGCTGAAGCCGATCTCCTTCAGCACCTCCGCGCTGTGCTGGCCGAGCGTCGGGGCCATGCGGCGGATCTCCGCCGGCGTGTCGGCGAAGTTCACCGGCGGCGCGGTCATGGTCAGCGGCCCCTCGGTCGGGTGGTCGACCTTGCGGAAGAAGCCGATGGCGGAAAGGTGCGGATCCCGCTCCAGCTCTTCCAGCCGGTTGACCGGCGCGCAGGGTATCTCCAACCGGTCGAGCACGCCCAGCCAGTCGGCGGTGGTGCGCTGGCGCAGCATCTCCGCGACGAGCGTGTAGGTATCGTCGATGTGGCGGGTCCGGTCGGCGAGGGTGCGGTAGCGCGGGTCGGTGGCGAGGTCGGGGCGCCCCGCCTCGGTCACGAAGCGCGCCCACTGCCGGTCGGTGTAGGCGAGGACGGTGATCCAGCCGTCCTTGGTCCGGCACGGCCGCCGCCATTCGGCCAGGACGCGCGGATAGCCGATCGGCCCGTCCGGCGGGTCGAAGGTGTGGCCGTAGAGATTCTCCATCAGGGTGAACTGGGTCATCACCTCCAGCATGGGGATCTCCACGAACTGGCCGTTGCCGGTGCGCTCGCGGTTGAAGAGGGCGGCGAGGATCGAATAGAGCGTGGTCAGGCCGCAGGTCTTGTCGGCGGCGACCATCGGCATGAACAGGGGCTCGCCGAAGCGCTTCTCCATCAGGCCGGCGATGCCGCACACGCTCTGGATGATGTCGTCATAGGCCGGGCGCCCGGCATAGGGTCCGGCCTCGCCGAAACCGTGGATGGCGGCATAGACGATGCGCGGATTGCGCTTCAGCACCTCGTCCGGCGAGAATCCCAGACGGGCGACCGCCTGCGGCCGGATCGAATGCACGAAGACGTCGGCGCCGTCGACCAGCCGGCGCAGCGCCTCGCGCGCCGGCTCCTGCTTCAGGTCCAGCACCACGCTGCGCTTGTTGCGGTTGGAGGTGAGGAAGGTGCAGGCCATGCCGTCGTTGCGGCCGGGGCCGGTGGTGCGCGTGGTGTCGCCGTCCGGCGCCTCCACCTTGACGACGTCGGCCCCCATATCGCCCATCAGCATGGTAGCGTAGGGACCGAGGACGACCGAGGTCAGGTCGATGACGCGCACGCCGTCGAGCGGGCCGGGCATGAGGGAGAAGCTCCTGCTGCGAACGGCGCCGCAGTGCGGCGGAACCGGTAGGGAACTAGTAGCGCGGGGGTGTGGAGGGCGGCAAGATGGTGGCGGTGCGCCGGGAGGCCGAGGCGGCGAAGCGCTGGGGGGTGTCGCCCGAGAATGCGCATGATCGGGAATAGCCGGATGCCATCCTGGCGAAGGATGGCCATCTACAGGGCGAGTGATGATGGCCGTTGCGCGATACTGGCGGCGCTACGCGCGGGATGTCCGTAGCGAAATCGCCACAGGTACATCACACTTTGAGTCTTGTTACCAATCTCGCCCGCCGTCAACGGCCGGGATTACCGAGCGGGCGCGATGTCGCCTGATCGGGTCCAGGCGGCGGCCAATCGTGCGAGTTCCGCGCGGAAAAGGCTTCGACATGGAGATACGGGCACTCCTGGAGGCGATCGACGGCATCGTGCTGCTGATCGACTGGAATCTGCGAATATCGGCCGTCGGAAGGAAAAACTGGGATCGATTCTGGGTGGAGAACGGTGGCGCGGAGGGCGGCTATGCCGTCGCGGGCCACGACGTAACGCTGTCGTTTTCGCAGGGAACAGTGCGGGACACCTACCGAAAGCTGTTCACCGAAGTGCTCGACAAGAAACGTCGCGCCATTCGCCTCGACTACCGTTGCGATGCCCCCGCGACACGACGTAAAATGCGCCTTTCGGTGACGCCGGTTGCGACATCTGCGGGACCAACGCACCTGCTCTACCAGTCGATCCTGCTCTCGTCGGAGCAGCGACCGCCGATCCCTCTTTTCGCTGCGCGGACGGGAGAGGAGAACGAACCGGAAGCCGTGAAGATCTGCGCGATATGCGCCAGGGTCGAATGGCCTGACGATCGCTCGTCCGGCGCCCTGACATGGATCGAGCCGCACGAATACTACCGACGCGGCGGGAGCGACGTGACCGTCATTAGCCACGGTTTCTGCCAGCCCTGTTACGAACGCATGATGGCCGAAGACATGTAACGGTCGTGCGTTGCGGACCTGTTCCGCGGATCGCTCAGGGGGGCAGACGCCCGCCCTTCCCTCATTGCCGGCCTCGACCCGGCAACCCGGGCGGCGCAAGTCCAAGATCCTTGCGCCGCCAAAGTCATATCGGCAAACTCCCCGGCGCTCGGGCCGCGGCAGGCGGCCTCAACTGCAG
>JBKBLL010000021.1:0-26219 GCA_046296375.1 Alphaproteobacteria bacterium
ATCGAGAAGCCGCGGCGTACTGGATCCCCCGCCTTCGCGGGGGACGACGGCCGTGTGGCGCTTCAGTATTCCTACGTCATTGCGAGCGCAGCGAAGCAATCCATCCCCCTCCGCGCCCCCCCGTCCCCGGCGCGCCCCATGATATCCACCCTCACCCAGACGCCCGGTCGCGGCGGCGGGCGCCTCGTCGAGAACGTCATGCATTTCTGCCGCGTGCTGCGCGCGGCGGGGCTGCCGGTCGGGCCGGGGCAGACGCTCAAGGCGCTGGAGGCGGTCCGCGCGATCGCACTCCACGACCGCGACCAGTTCTACTGGGCGCTGCACGCCGCACTGGTCAGCCGCCGCGACCAGCGCGAGCTGTTCGACCAGGCGTTCCACATGTTCTGGCGCAATCCGCGCCTGCTCGACCGGATGATGGGGCTGCTGCTGCCCGACATCGCCGTCGAGATGCCGCGCGATCCCGAGCGCGAGGTGGCCCGGCGGATCGCCGAGGCGATGGCGCCGCCGCCCGATACGCCGCAGCGCGAGGCCGGCGAGGAGGTTGAGGTCCGGGCCGAGTTGACCTGGTCCGACCGCGAGATGCTCCACCGCATGGACTTCGAGTCCATGTCGGCGGAGGAGGTGGAGCGGGCGAAGCGCGCGATCGCCGGGCTGCGCCTGCCGATCGCGGACGTGGCGACCCGGCGCTTCCGCCCCGACCCCGCCGGCCCGCGCGTCGACATGCGCGCCACCCTGCGCGGCCTGCTGCGGGCCGGGCCGGACGCCATCTTCGTCGCCCGCCGCCGCCGCCGCACCCGGCCGCCGCCCCTCGTCGTGCTGTGCGACGTGTCGGGGTCGATGGCCCGCTATTCGCGCATGCTGCTGCACTTCCTGCACACGCTCACCAACGACCGCGACCGCGTGCACACCTTCCTGTTCGGCACGCGGCTGACCAATGTGACCCGCCATCTGCGCCACCGCGACGTCGACGTGGCGCTGGAGAAGATCGCCGGCGTGGTCGAGGACTGGTCCGGCGGGACGCGTATCGGGCATGCCCTGCACGACTTCAACCGCTTCTGGTCGCGCCGCGTGCTGGGGCAGGGGGCGGTCGTCCTGCTCATCACCGACGGGCTCGACCGCGACGCCGCGGAGGGCCTGGAGGCGGAGATCGAGCGGCTGCACAAATCCTGCCGCCGCCTGATCTGGCTGAACCCCCTGTTGCGCTACGACGGTTTCCAGCCAAAATCCCGGGGAGCGCAGGCGATCCTGCCGCATGTGGACGAGTTCCGTCCCGTGCACAACATCGCGAGCCTCGCCGATCTCGCGGCCGCCCTCGGCCGCGTGCCGGCGCGGCGACAGGAGGGTATAGGGCAATGGCTACGGATGCTGCCGGCCTGACCGAGAAGGACCATATCCTCGAACAGGCCGCCGCGTGGCGCGGTGCCGGCAAGGGCGTGGCGCTCGCCACCGTCGTCACCACCTGGGGCTCGTCGCCCCGCCCCGTCGGCAGCCAGCTCGTCGTCGACGACGCCGGCGCCTTCGAGGGCTCGGTCTCCGGCGGCTGCATCGAAGGCGCCGTCGTGCTCGAGGCCGTCGAGGTCATCAAGTCGGGCAGGCCGAAGCTGCTCGACTTCGGCGTGACGGACGAGCAGGCCTGGGACGTCGGCCTCGCCTGCGGCGGCAAGGTCCAGGTCTATGTGGAGCCCGTCCAGTGAAGGCCGCCATTCTCGATGCGGTGCGCGCGGCGCGCGCCGCCAAGCGCTCCGTCGCCGTCGTCACCGACATCGCCGGGGGCTCCCAGGCCTTGGTCGACCGCGACCGCTGCGAAGGCGACCTGGCACTGTCGGACGAAACGCTGACCGAGGTGCGCGAGGCGCTCCGCCACGACCGCTCCCTCACGATCGAGCGCGAGGGCAGGCGGCTCTTCGTCCACGCCTTCACGCCGCCGCTGCGCCTTGTCGTCGTCGGCGCCGTACACATCGCCCAGCCGCTGGCGCGCATCGCGCTCTACAGCGGCTACGAGGTGGTCCTGGTCGACCCACGCGGCGCCTTCGCCACGGCGGAGCGCTTTCCGGGCCTGACCCTGATGGAGGACTGGCCTGACGAGGCGCTGGAGAAGCTCGACATCGACTCGCGCACAGCCGTCGTCACCCTCACGCACGATCCGAAACTGGACGACCCGGCGCTCTTGGTGGCGCTGCGCTCGGAGGCCTTCTATGTCGGATCGCTCGGCAGCCGGCGGACGCATGCCAAGCGCGTCGACCGGCTGAAGGAGGAGGGGCTGACCGACGCCGAGATCGCGCGCATCCACGCGCCCGTCGGCCTCGACCTCGGCGGCCGGGCCCAGGCCGAGATCGCCATCGCGATCATGGCGCAGATCGTCCAGGCCCTGCACGCTGCGCCGGCCGCGCCGGAACGCCGGGCGGAGCAGGCGGCGTGAAGTTCGGCCGCATCCCCGCGCGGGAGGCGGCCGGCGCGCTCCTCGCGCACAGCGTCAAGCTCCCCGCGGGCGGCTTCAAGAAGGGCCGCGCGCTGACCGACGACGACGTGGCGAAGCTGGTCGACGCCGGCATCGCGACGGTGGTGGCGGCGCGCCTCGATCCAGACGATGTGCTGGAGGACGATGCGGCGACCGTGGTGGCCGAGGCCGTGTGCGGCGAGGGCGTCTCGATGACCGCCGCCTTCACGGGGCGCGCGAACCTCGTCGCCGAGACGGCGGGCGTCGTCGTTCTCGACCGCGCGCGCCTCGACCGGCTCAACCTCGTCGACGAGTGCGTCACCGTCGGCACGCTGCCGCCCTATGCGGTGGTGGCGCCGAAGCAGATGGTGGCGACCGTCAAGATCATCCCCTTCGCGGTGCCGCGCGCCACGGTGGACGCCTGTGCCGCCATCGGGCGGGAGGCCGGAGCCCTCCTGCGCGTCGCACCCTTCCGGCCGAAGCGGGCGGCTCTCGTCCAGACCCTGCTGCCCGGCATGAAGGCCAGGATCTTCGACAAGACCGCGGAGATCACGCGTGCCCGCATCGAAGCCCTCGGGGGCGAACTGGTCGCCGAACTGCGCTGCGGCCACGACGAGGTCGAGGTGGCGGAGCGCCTGGCGGAGGCGCAGGCCGCCGGCGCCGAAATCTTCCTGATCGCCGGCGCCTCGGCCATCGTCGACCGGCGGGACGTCGTCCCCACCGGCATCGAGCTGGCGGGCGGCCGTGTCGTGCATTTCGGCATGCCGGTCGATCCCGGCAACCTGATCCTGATGGGCGACTGGGAGGGGGCGCCGGTCGTGGGCCTGCCCGGCTGCGCCCGCTCGCCAAAGCTCAACGGCTTCGACTGGGTGCTGCAGCGGCTCGTTGCCGACCTGCCCGTGGGGCCGCGCGAGATCATGCTGATGGGCCCGGGCGGCCTGCTGACCGACGTGCCGACGCGGCCCCTGCCGCGGGCAGAGGCGATCGCGGAGGAGGCGCCGCGCGAGCCGCGCATCACGGCCGTCATCCTCGCCGCCGGCCTGTCGCGCCGCATGGGTGCCGCGAACAAGCTGCTGGCCGACGTCGACGGAATGCCGATGCTGGCCCGGGTCGTCGACAGCGTGATCGCCTCCAAGGCGAAGCCGATCCTCGTCGTCACCGGCCACGAGGCGGAGGCGGTGCGCGCGGCCCTCGGCGACCGGCCCGTCACCTTCGTTCACAATCCAGCCTTCGCCGAAGGCCTCGCCGGGTCGGTCAAGGCCGGCATCGACGCCGTGCCGCCGAACGCCGACGGTGCGGTCGTCTGCCTCGGCGACATGCCGCGTATCGGCGCCGCGCTGATCGACCGCATGATCGCCGCCTTCGACCCGGGCAAGGGGGCGCTGATCGTGGTGCCGACCGCGCAGGGCAAGCGCGGCAATCCGGTCCTCTGGGCACGCCGCTTCTTCGACGAGATCATGGCGCTCGCTGGCGACCGCGGCGCCAAGGCGCTGATCGAGGAGCACGGCGACCAGGTCGCCGAGGTCGCCATGCCCGACCCCGGCGTCGCGCTCGACATCGACACCCCGGAAGCCCTCGCCGCATTCACCGGCGCGAAGGCGTGATTCCTTCTTCCGTCATTGCGAGCGCAGCCCCTTCCTCCATTGCGAGGAGCGCAGGGACGAAGCAATCCATGCCGCCGGCGCCGTAGCCTGGATCGCTTCGCCTTCGGCTCGCGATGACGGTAGAAGGAGATGCTCGTACCCCCCTCCGCCCCGTCATTGCGAGCGCAGCGAAGCAATCCACTCCCTCCGGCGCACGCTTCCACGGCCGCGTCCGCACCGACATGGATCGCTTCGCCTTCGGCTCGCGATGACGGCGCTCAGGCATCCCAGGCGCTGATCAGCACCGCCCCGCCCTTCGGAAACGCTCCCCCGCATGAACCGCCACCTCCTGATCATCCTGATCCCGTTCAGCCTGACACCGATGGTGTCCTTCCTCTACCGGATGGCGAACGCGGTCATCGCCCCCGACCTCGTCGACGAGCTCGACCTGGACGCGGCCGGGCTCGGCCTGCTGACCAGCGCCTTCTTCATCGGCTTCGGCCTGACCCAGCTGCCGCTCGGCATGGCGCTCGACCGCTGGGGCCCGCGCCGGGTGGCGGCGCTGCTCTTCCTCGTCGGCGGCATCGGCGGCGTGATCTTCGCCACGGGCACCTCGGTCCTCCAGCTCGGCATCGGTCGCGCCCTGATGGGTGTCGGCATGGCGTGCAGCGTCATGGCCGGGCTGAAGGCGGCCAACCTCTGGTTCCCGCCGGGCCGGGTGCCGCTGCTCACCTCGTTCTTCTTCGGCATGACCGGCGTCGGCGGCATGCTCGCGACCGTGCCGCTCGCGGCCCTGCTGCAGACGGTGCACTGGCGCGACGCGCTCCTCGGCATCGCCGCCTGCGCCGTTCTGGTGGCCGTCCTGCTCTTCCTGCTGGTGCCGGAGAAACCGCCGTCGGCGACGAAGCCGCCCGGCCTTCACCGCCAGCTGCGCGACCTCGGCGCGATCTTCTCGTCGCTCGCCTTCTGGCGCTACACGCCGCTCGCTGCCATCGCCATCGGCGCCTCGGCCGCCTATCAGAGCCTGTGGGTCGTGCCCTGGCTGCGCGACATCGCCGGCTTCGACCGCCAGGACCAGGCGCTCGGCCTGTTCCTGATCCTGGCCGGCTCCGTCGTCGGCAATTTCGGCTTCGGCGCGCTGACGCAGGTGCTGGCCCGCCGGGGCATCCCGCTGATGCTGCCGGTGCTCGCCGGCTTCGTCGGCTGTGTGGCGATCCAGGCGGTGTTCGCCACCGGCTATACCGGCGCCGTGCTGCCGATGTGGTTCCTCTTCGGCGTCCTCGCCGCCGGCCCGATCGGCCTCTACGCCGTCCTCGGGCCGCATTTCCCGGTGGAGCTTTCGGCGCGCGTCAGCACGGCGATGAACCTCTGCGTCTTCCTCACCAGCTTCGCCTTCCAGTGGCTGGTCGGCGTCGTCATCGACCTCTGGCCGCATCGCCCCGACGGCACCTACGACCCCGACGCCCACGCCGCGGCCCTCGTCTTCGTCATCGCCGCCCAGCTCCTGGCGCTCGCCTGGTTCGCCGCCTCCGCCCGCGTCGCGCGCACGCCCCGAGGCAGGGCCTGACGCACCTCGACCCAAGATCGCTCCGCCGCGTCGATCGTTGGCCGGAAAGGAGCTCGGCGCTGCGGGTTGACACCGCATCCTGAACGATTACGGTACCAGCATCGTGCAAAGGAGGAAGCCATGACGTATCCGAAATCGCAGGAACCCGCTCGCGAGACCATGGACTCTATTTCGGACGTCGCGGCGAAGAAGAAGTGGGAAACCCCGCGTTTGCAGACTGAGCGCGTGCAGGACGCTGAGCTTTTGGATTTGCTTATTCCAGACGGCCCGGATCTCAGCTGAACGACTAATCCCTGATTCGACGACACAGGATTTGAGCTCAGTGCTACCGGATTGAACAATTCTTCCTAGAGCATCGTGAGATCGATTATTCTGAAGGAGGGGAGTTCCCGGATGCCACGATTTGAGTTGAACGGCCTGTCTTTCAATCGGATCGTGGCGTTTGAGTGCGGCTTTGGCCGAGTCGCATGGTGCGGGGCATGGGCACGGTTCCCGAACGGCCGTCCCGGCAGGACCACCATGTGCCGCTGAAGGTAAAGAAGGCCGCGCAAGGCTCAGCCGGATGAAGCGCATCGGTGAGGTCCGTCCCGCGCTTCGCACGTCGGGCGTGCGGGACGCCGACCTGAGCGATTCAGCCGGCCGCACCGCCGCGCCGCGCCGCGATCCGGCGCAGCATGAGAGCGGCGGCTGCCAGCAGCAGTGCCGTCGCCGCAGCCGTAGCGGTATAGCTGGAGTCCGCGGCGTAGAGCGAGGCGCTGGCCATGCCGCCGGCGGCGGCGCCCAGCTGGAACAGGGCGTTCATCACCGCGTTCAGGCTGGCCCGCTCGGTCGGCGCCACCAGCAGCATGGCGCCGCCCAGCATCAGCGCCAGCATCAGGTCGCGCCCGAAGGCGAAGCCGCCATAGATCGCCGCCTGCCCGACGAGACCCTCTCCGGCCAGCGGTGCCAGGAGTGCGGCACCCGCCGTCGCCGCCGCCGCGACGGCGCAGAGCGTCAGCGGATGCCGGAACCGTGCCGCGAGGCGTCCCGACAGCAGCGCCCCGGCGAGCCCGCCCAGCCCCCCGACGAAGAGCATCGCGCCCAGCGTCGCCGGCGTCGCGTCGCCGACGGCCAGGATCCACGCCGGATAGAGCCCGAGGAACAGGAAGACGGCCGCGCTGTAGGCGAGATAGGCCAGCAGCACCAGCCGGATGTCCGGCCCGCCGGAGAAGGACAGCAGCCGCGCGCGATAGGTCGAGGGCCCGATCGGCAGCGTCGCGCGCAGCGCCGGCGGCGTCGGCGGCAGCAGCGTCGCCGCGGCCGCCAGCAGTGCCGCGAACGCCGCCAGCCCGGCCAGCGCCACGCGCCAGTCCAGCAGCCCGCCCGAGACGACGCCCAGCGACAGCGACAGCAGCATCGCGACCGGCGCCGCCGATGTGACATAGCCCGTGATCCGCACCCGCGCCTCGACCGGGTAATAGTCCGAGATGGCGGCGAACACCGACGCGCCGATCATCGGCATGAACAGGCCGGTCGCCGCGCGCAGGGCGATCACCGTCGCCGCACTGTCGGCGAACGCCGTCGCCAGCAGTGTCGCCGCCGCTCCGCAGCCGCCCGCCACGATGAAGCGCTTGCGCCCGTAGCGGTCGATGAACGGCCCCAGCACCAGGTTGCTGACCAGGGCCGCCACCGGAAACGCCGCCAGGATCGCCCCGCCCTCGACGCTGCCCAGATGCATGTCGCGCTGCATGAAGGGCAGCAGCGGGATCATCACGGCGACGTTGAAGTTGATCAGGAAGAACCCGGCCCAGACGACGGGAACTGCGGGCACGCGGGATGGCCTCCAGGGCGACGGCGGGTTCCGGGCGGGGCGGGCGGGGGTCTCGGACCTGACGGCGGGAACGCTAGAGCAAGCGGCATGCCGCGACAACGCCGCCCCATCCGGCACGCCGCCGGTCTATGATCCGGGGGCCCGTGCCCGCCACACCGAGCGACCCATGCCCGACCTGACGCTCAGCTTCGACAACCATCTGGAACGCTTGGTCGACGAAGCCGCCGCCCGCGGCACCCGCTTCCGCCAGGACTTCCCGCCCGACTGCGTGCCGATCCGCGCCGGCCGGACCGTCCTGCCGCTGGATGCCTGGGTGTTCGACCTGGACTGATCGGAAGCGCGTCAGCGCACCGTCTGTCCCAGGGCATCGCACCGCACCCACCACTGCTCGGCCACGGCGACATCGCGCAGCTGCTGCAGCACGCCGTCCCGCCCCGACGACAGGTCGACGACGCACAGGCGACCGCGGTCCGTGTCTACCGCCGTGACCGTCAGCGTACGGCAGTCGTCCGGCATCAGCGCGCCGTCGCTGCTGAGGACCTGTTCGAGGCTCTGCTGCGACTCGCAGCCCGTCAGCGTCTCCTGCGCGGCGGCCGGTATCGCGAGGGCACCGAGGAGGGCCAGAGAAGGCGGGAGGGCGAGGAACGCTCGGAAAAGCGGCATGCCGTAATTCTCCTGGTGATTCCCGCGGGGAGCGCGGTCTCGGGTTGTCCTGCTTTCCCAACCGGGCCGGGCCGGCAAGGGTTCCACCGCCCATCCGTCGTACGCGTCGCAGACCGGAGGCCTGCGCGCGGTCGCGGTCACGGGGTCCGAACCGCCGTCCCGGACAGATCCGCGGCGATCTCGGCCAGCCGCCGATCGAAGGTCAGGAAGGCCGAACACCCCTCGGCCCCCGCCAGATGCAGCGCATCGGCGAAATCCATCCCACGCTCCGTCCAGTCGAGCGCGCGGGCGATCCGTCTCGGGTCTTCCAGCGTTACGCCCGGCAGTCCGGCGAAGGCACGGAACGCGGCGGCGATGCGGCCGGGGTCGAAGTCATAGGCGGAGCGCAGCACCCATTCGCATTCCAGAAGGACCGTCGTCGCGACGAAGATGTCGCCTGCTTCGATCAGCGCCCGCGCCCGCAGTGCCTGCGTCCCGTCGTCGCCCGTGACGAAGCGGATGAGGACGTTCGTGTCAATCGCGCGCACGGCGCCTTGCCTCGGCGGCGACCGCCGCGTCCATCTCCTCGATGGACTTGGCGGGGCCGTCGAACGCCAGCGATCCGAAGACGGCGTCGATCTCCGTCTGCGGAAACAATGCCGCCGCCTTCAGCAGGACGCCCTCCGGGGTGCTTTCGACCACGAGCCGCGTTCCCGCCTCCCAGTGCAGCCGCTCGCGGATCGCCTTCGGCAGGATCACCTGCCCCTTGGTCGAGACCGTAGTCGTCGTCCGTTTGGTATCGGGCATGGCTGGAGTTCCGGTTGGTAAGACGAAGGTAAGATAATGTGGCTCTGATTTGCGCGCAAGGGTTATCCCGCTCGGTACACCTGCTGTCGGGTGCCGTTTCCGTCCTGTCGACGTGAGAGCGCCGCGCCGAAGGCGGGCTCGGCTGACGGCTCTTCCACGCGCCTTGGTGCGCCCCGCGTGGTGCGCCGTCGTTGTGCGCCTTGGGCCGCGGACCTATCGTCCGCGCGAACGCTCACCGACGCGCAATCGAGGAACGCCAGCGCCATGACCCAGAACTGGAAGCAGGTCGGCCCCAACCGCTACCGCGAGACCTATGGCCGCTACTACGAGGACTTCGCCGTCGGCGACGTGTACGAGCACCGTCCCGGCCGCACGATCACCGAATACGACAACACGGCCTTCACCCTGCTGACGATGAACACCCACCCGCTGCACTTCGACAGGGAGTTCGCCAGGCACAGCGAGTTCGGGCAGCCGCTGGTCAACAGCACCTTCACGCTGGCCGTCGTCGCCGGCATGAGCGTGAGCGACACCAGCCAGAAGGCGATCGCCAATCTGGGCTGGACCGACATCAAGCTGACGGCGCCGGTCTTCGCCGGCGATACGATCTATGCCGAGTCGGAAGTGCTCGACAAACGCGAATCCGCCTCGCGCCCGACCCAGGGCATCGTGAAAATCCGCACCATCGGCCGGAAGGCCGACGGCACGGTCTTCATGAGCTTCGAGCGCTCGATGCTGATCCCGAAGCGGGGCCATGCGGTCGAGGACAAGGCGGACTATTGAGGAACGCCGGAGCGCGGGCGTCCCGCCCGCCGCTTTCGCGCGGCCGGCGGAGGGCGGGCGGAACGCCCCGCTCCGATGCGGCCGTCAGCCGCGCATGTAGTCGTTCATCGCGCGCGTCGCCGTCTCGACATAGCCGAAAGTGCCGCGCTCCTTCACCTCGGTCGCCGCGGTCAGCAGGGCGGTCATGGCGGCGCGCCAGAGGGAGGTGGCGAGGCTGATGCGCCGCACGCCGGCGGCCTCCAGTTCGGCGACGCTGAACGACTTGCCGGGAATGCCGACCATGAAGTTGACCGGCTTGCGAACGGCGGCGCAGACGGCGCGCACCGCCGCGAGGTCGGGCAGGCCGGGCGCCATGAGCACGTCGGCGCCGGCCTTCTCGAACGCCTGCAGCCGGCGGATCGTGTCGTCGAGGTCGGGATTGCCGCGCAGGAAGCTCTCGGTCCGCGCGGTCAGGGTAAAGGCGAAGGGCAGGGAGCGCGCCGCGGCGACCGCCGCCTCGATGCGGGCGAGGGCCTCCTCGAGTGGATAGAGCGGCCTGTCGGCCTCCCCGGTCGCGTCCTCGATCGAGCAGCCGACGAGGCCGGTGCCGGCAGCCAGCCGCACCGTCTCGGCCGCGATCTCGGGCGCGTGGCCGAAGCCGTTCTCCAGGTCGGCCGAGACCGGCACGTCGACTGCCGCGACCACCAGGCGCGCATGGGCCAGCGCCTCGTCGCGGGTGACGCGGCCGTCGCGCCGCCCCAGCGTCCCGGCGAAGCCGCCGCTGGACGTCGCCAGCGCCGCGAAACCCATCCCCTCCAGCACGCGGGCCGAGCCGGCGTCGAAGGGGTTGGCGATGACGAAGGCGCCCGGCCCCTCGTGCAGCGCCCGGAAGCGATCGGCCTTTTCTGACTGGCTCACGGTCATGTGCGGTCTCCCTCTATGCGACGGCACGATCCTCCCCGCGGCGTGCGGCGTCCAGGGCCACTGCCCGAACCGCCGCCGGTGCCACTCGGTGTGCCACGCGGCGCGCCCATGCGATTGACCCCCGGCACGGTGGCTGCTTGAGTCGGTGGCGACCCCAGGGAGAGAGCGATATGGCGCGCGACGACGAACTGATCCGGCTGACGGCGCGCGAGGCGGTGGCGCTGCTCGCCAAGGGCGAGGTGACGCCGCTCGAACTGATCGACGCGGCCGTCGCCCGCATCGAGGCGGTGGAGCCGGCGGTCAACGCCCTGCCGACCCTGTGCGTGGAGCGTGCGCGCGACCATGCCAAACGCCTGATGGCGTCCAGGGACCTGCTCGCCGGCGGCGCGCGCGGCGGGCTCGGCGGGCTGCCGGTGGCGATCAAGGACCTGACCGACGTCGCCGGCGTGCGTACCACCTACGGCTCGCCGATCTATGCCGACCACGTGCCGACCGGCTCACATCCCCTGGTCGAGGGGCTGGAGCGCAACGGCGGCGTCGTGCTGGCCAAATCGAACACGCCGGAGTTCGGCGCCGGTGGCAGCACCTTCAACGAGGTCTTCGGCCGGACGCGCAATCCGTGGAACACGTCGCTCACCTGCGGGGGATCGTCGGGCGGTGCGGCGGTGGCGCTGGCGACGGGGGAGGTCTGGCTGGCGCACGGGTCCGACCACGGCGGCTCGCTGCGCGGGCCGGCCAGCTTCTGTTCCGTCGTCGGGCTGCGGCCGAGCCCGGGGCGGGTGACGCGCGGCACGGCGAACAACCTCTTCAGTGCCAGTTCGGTGCAGGGGCCGATGGCGCGCAACGTGCCCGACATCGCGCTCTTCCTCGACGCCCTGAGCGGCCGCGACCCGGCTGACCCGCTCTCCATCGCACCGCCGGTGCGCAGCTTCCTCGACGAGGTGCTGGACGCGCTGGCGAAGGGCAGGGGGGCCGCCCCGAAGCGCGTGGCCTGGACGCCGGACCTGGGCGGCGCGGTGCCCGTGGCGCGCGAGACGCGGGAGATCTGCGCCGCTGCCGCCCGCCGCTTCGAGGAGCTCGGCAGCACGGTGGAGGAGGCGTGCCCGGACATGGCCCGCATCGGCGAGGCCTTTCAGATCATCCGCGCCATGATCTTCCTGGTCGACCGCGGGCCGCTGATGGAGACGCATCGCGACCAGCTCAAGCCGGACATCGTCTGGAACACCGAGAAGGGCATGGCCCTGAAGCCGACCGAGATCGCCTGGGCCGAACGTGAGCGGGCCGCCCTCTACCGGCGCATGCTGGCCTTCTTCAAGACCTACGACATCCTGATCTGCCCGACCTCGGTCGCGCCCGCCTTCGACGTGAATCTGCGCCACCGCATCGCCATCGACGGGGTGAAGCTCGAGAACTACATCGCCGGCTCGGTCATCACCTCGGGCATCTCGATGACCGCCTGTCCCGCGATCAGCGTACCATGCGGCTTCGACAGTTTCGGCCGTCCTGTCGGCTTGCAGATCGTTGGACCGCCCCAGGACGAGGCGGCGGTGCTGCGCGCGGCCGCCCTGTTCGAACAGATGACCGGGCTCGACCGTCAGCTTCCGATCGACCCGCGGACGGGCGGCGTGCCGGACGACTGATCGGGCTTCGTCTCATCGGGCTTCGATTGATCGGGCTTCGGCTGGTCGGGCACCGGTGAGGCCGGCCGGGCGGCACCCGGCCGCGGTTCGGCCATGAATGCCTTCACGGGGAGCGCCAGCAGGTCACGCTTCGTGCGGTCCACGGTGCCCAGCAGGTCGCAGAGGCGCCTTACCCAGGCCGGCGGCGGCGTGCCGTCCGATGTCTGGCCGAAATGCGGCCCGACATCGATGCCGAGGTCCAGGTCCAGGTCGCGGATCAGGCGGAAGATGGTGGTGTCCGACAGGTCGCGTGCGACCGCCAGTCGCTCGTCCTCCGTCACGACGACATAGCCCGTGCGGATGAGGTCGCCCAGGCCGCTGCTATAGGCTTCGGCGCCGCCGGCAATCCGGTGCTCCAGCACTTCGCGGTGCGGCCGCTCTCCCGCCTCGCTCGAGACCCCGATCGCGCGCAGGATGGCGAGCACCATCGCCAGCCGCTCGGCCGAGGTCGGCGGTCCGACGCGCTGCATCTCGCGGTCCAGCCGCCAGTCCGGAATGGCCGCCGCGAACTCGGCGCCGAACAGGATCATGCACCAGGACAGGTAGATCCAGAGCAGGAAGATCGGAATGGTCGCCAGAGCGCCGTAGACGATGCGGTAGGAGTCGGTGAAGCCGAGGTAGTAGCCGAAGCCGATCTTCAGGATCTCGAACAGGACGGCCGCGACGGCGCCGCCCGCCAAACTGTGCCGAAGCCGCATGCGCCGATGCGGGATGATCCAAAAGAGCAGCGAGAAGACCGCGAACTGCATCAGAACCGGGATCAGTGCCGGGACGCCGTGCAGCAGGCGCCAGAATAGGCTGACGATCTCGTCCTCGCCCCAGCCGGCGAACCACTGGCCGAGCGAGACGCTGGCCCCGATCAGGATGGGGGTGAGCGTCAGGATGGTCCAGAAGGCCAGCAGCCGCGTCCCCCAGCTGCGCGGTTCGACGACGCGCCAGATGGTGTTGAACGCGGACTCGATGGTCCAGAGCAGGATCAGCGCGGTGACGGCGAGGCCCAGAATGCCGACCAGGGTGAGCTCTCGCGTGTTGCGCAGGAACGTCGTGATCTGCTCGAACACGACGGCGCTCGCTTCCGGTACCAGTGGCGACAGGATGAAGTCCATCGCCTGGTCGCGGACCTGGTCGAAGGCCGGAAACGCGGCCAGGACCGCCAGGAAGATCGCCAGGATGGGCACGAGGCCCAGCAGCGATGTGTAGGTGAGGGACGATGCGACCATCAGGCCGTTGTCCCGGTCGAAGCGCCGCAGCACGTACCAGAGGAACGCGACGGCGTCGCCCACGGGCTTGGGGCGCTGCCGCCATGCCAGCCGCATCCGCTCCGTCCAGGACGGAACGGCCTCGGCGCCGGCGCGCGGCCGCTTCATGGAACCCCTCCCGACTGAACCCCCACCCTTAGCCGAACGGCCTGCACCCCGGGAGGTTCCGAGTGTTGCCGGGGGGCGGCGATGGTGTAGGATGCGCGGCCTATCGGACCGGGGAGCCAGTGGCCAGGATGCCCCGCAGTTCCGGCCGGTTGGCCGGCAAGACGGGCCTCATCTTGGGCGTCGCCAACGACCGTTCGCTGGCCTGGGGCATCGCCAGGACTTCCGCCCAGCATGGTGCCGACCTGGCTTTCAGCTACCAGGGCGAGGCCCTGGAGCGGCGGGTGCGTCCGCTCGCCGGGTCGGTCGGCTCGGATTTCTTGATTCCTTGCGACGTCACCGACGAGGCGAGCCTCGTCAGCCTGTTCGACGCGCTGCGCGACCGGTGGGGACGTCTCGACTTCCTCGTGCACGGCATCGCCTTCTCCGACAAGGAGCAGTTGAAGGGTCGGTATGCCGACACGACGCGGGAGAATTTCCGCCGCACCATGGAAATCTCCTGCTTTTCCTTCACCGACGCGGCGCGCCGCGCGGCGGAACTGATGCCGGACGGCGGAGCGATGCTGACGCTGACCTATGCGGGTGCAGAGCGGGTCATCCCGCACTACAACGTGATGGGCGTGGCCAAGGCGGCGCTCGAGGCGAGCGTGCGCTATCTCGCCGTCGACTTCGGTGCCCGGGGAATCCGCGTCAACGCGATCTCGGCCGGACCGATCAAGACCCTGGCCGCTTCGGGTATCGGCGATTTCCGCCATATCCTGAAGTGGAACGAGTTCAACGCGCCGCTGGAGCGCAACACCACCATCGACGAGGTCGGCGGTTCGGCCCTCTACCTGATCAGCGATCTCGGCCGCGGGGTCACCGGCGAGGTGCTGCACGTCGATTCGGGTTATCACGTGGTGGGCATGATGAACCCGCACCGCGCGGGCGACACCGCCGCACTGCTCGCCGACTTCGAGGAGTAGCCCCGATGGACGGGAACAGCTTCGGCCGGCTGTTCCGCTTCACGACCTGGGGCGAGAGCCACGGGCCCGCGATCGGTTGCGTGGTGGACGGCGTGCCGCCCCGCGTGCCGCTGGCGGAGGCGGACATCCAGGTCTGGCTCGACCGGCGTCGCCCCGGCACGTCGCGCTTCACGACCCAGCGGCGGGAGCCGGACGAGGTCCGCATCCTGTCCGGTGTGTTCGAAGGGCTGACGACCGGCACGCCCGTGGCCATGCTGATCGACAATGTCGACCAGCGCTCTAAGGACTATTCCGAGATCAAGGACCGCTTCCGCCCCGGGCACGCCGATTTCGCCTATCAGGCGAAGTACGGCATCCGCGACTATCGGGGCGGGGGGCGCTCGTCGGCGCGCGAGACGGCGATGCGCGTCGCCGCGGGCGGCGTGGCGCGCGCGGTCCTCCGCCATCTACTCGGCAACGGGCTGGCGATCCGCGGCGCGCTGGTACAGGTCGGCGCGCTCGGCGTCGACCGCGACCTTTGGGACTGGGGGGCGGTCGGAGAGAACCCGTTCTTCTGTCCGGATCGCGCCGCTGCCGCCGCCTGGGCCGATTATCTCGACGGCGTGCGCAAGTCGGGCTCCTCGGTGGGTGCGGTCGTCGAGATCGTGGCCTCCGGGATACCGGCGGGCCTCGGCGAGCCGATCTACGGCAAACTCGATTCCGACCTCGCCGCGGCGCTGATGAGCATCAATGCCGTGAAGGGCGTGGAGATCGGCGACGGCTTCGCCGCTGCCTCCATGCGCGGGGAGGAGGCCCACGACGAGATGCGCCTCGCGAACGAAGAGGGCGGCTCCGGCCGGCGGGGCGTGCGCTTCCTGTCCAATCATGCGGGCGGCGTGCTCGGCGGCATTTCCACGGGGCAGGACCTCGTCGCGCGCTTCGCCGTGAAGCCCACGAGTTCGATCCTGGTTCCGCGGCAGAGCGTCAGCGCCACCGGCGAGGAGATCGACGTCGTGACCAAGGGGCGGCACGATCCGTGCGTCGGCATCCGCGCGGTGCCGGTCGGAGAGGCCATGACCGCGGTGGTCCTCGCCGACCATCTGCTGCGTCATCGCGCCCAGTGCGGCTGGCCGGGCGGCGCTTGAGCGGCGTCGTTCAGTCCGCCGTCACCAGCCTCAATACCTCGCCGTCGGAATGGTCGGTGACCATCCAGATGGCCCCGTCCGACGCTACCTGGACATCGCGTATGCGCCGGCCGAAGTCAGCCAGAAGATGCTCCTCCTCGACCACGGAGCCGCCCTCCAGCCGCACGCGCACCAGCGCCTTGGCCGCGAGGCCGCCGTTCAGCATGTCGCCCTGCCACTGCGGGAACAGGTCGCCGTGATAGAAGGCGAGGCCGGACGGTGCCACCGTCTCCTCGAAGATGTGGACGGCCGAGGTCATGCCCTCGCGCTCGGTCCCCTCGCCGATGGCGGCGCCGGAATAGTCCCTCCCGCCGGTGATGTAGGGCCAGCCGTAATTGTTGCCGGGCTCGATCCGGTTGATCTCGTCGCCGCGGAGCGGGCCGTGTTCGTTCGCCCAGAGGGCGCCGGTCGCCGGCTCGAAGCCCAGGCCCTGCGGGTTGCGGTGGCCGTAGGACCAGATGGCGGGATCGCCCGTGACGTCCTCGGACGCGAACGGATTGTCGGACGGGGTGCCGCCGTCCAGGTCGAGACGCAAAATCGAGCCGGCCTGGTCCTCGTTGTCCTGGGCGCGCGAGATGTTGCGGCGCTCGCCGATCGACAGGAAGAGATGGCGGCCGTCCGGATCGATCGCCATCCGCCCGCCGAAATGGAGGCCGCTCGAATCCTGATCGTCCTCTTTCATGACGAAGATGTCCTCGACGTCCTCCAGGCGTGGGGCGCCATCGGTCGCGGCGAGGCGACCGCGCGCGACGGCCACGCCCGTCCCGCGCTCGGTCGGCTTGGAGTAGCTGAGGTAGATCAGGCCGTTTTCGGCAAAGTCCGGATGCAGCTTCACGTCGAACAGGCCGCCCTGGCTGCGGCCCGTCTCGCCTGGATGGCGGAAGATCTCCGGTACGCCTTCGACAGCATCCGACAGGGTTCCGGACTCGCCGCCGAGGCGCAGCCGGCCCGAATTGCGCTCCGTCACGAGGAAGCGGCCGTCCGGCAGCAGGGCGATGGCCCAGGGGTGCTCCAGCCCATTTGCGACGGTCTCGACCTGCAGCTTGTGATGGCGGCTTTCGAACACGGTCTCGGCGGTCGCGCCGGCCGACAGGAGCAGGGGCAGTGCCCCGAGCGCGAGTGGGAAGGAGCGGAGCGCGGACGTTCGGTAGGGCATGACGAATCTCCTCGCGATGTGCGCGACGGCTGGAAGGCTGGGAACGGCCCAGGCGTCTGCCCCGTCCGCCGGCCCGTCGGCCATGTAAGCCGCGCTTGGCCATCCCGGTTCCGCGGTGCGGTGTCGAAGTCCGTCTCGCCGCACGACGGGCTGCTTCCCATTGTGCGGCGGTTCGTGTATAGGGGGCCGCCAACCATTATTGGGGTTGGCATGAACGCCTTCGACCCGGACCGCATTCCCCTCGCCCTGACCTTCGACGATGTTCTGCTGCGCCCCGGACGCTCCGCGGTGCTGCCGGCGCAGGCTTCGACGCGCACGCGGCTGACCCGCGGCATCGAACTCGGTATTCCGCTCATCTCCGCCGCGATGGACACCGTGACGGAGAGCCGCCTCGCCATCGCCATGGCCCAGGCGGGCGGGCTGGGCGTCGTTCACAAGAACATGGACATCGAGCGCCAAGCGGACGAAGTGCGGCGCGTGAAGAAGTTCGAATCGGGCATGGTCGTCAATCCAGTGACGATCCACCCGGCGGCACCGCTCGCCGAGGCGCTGCAACTCATGCAGAATCACGGGATATCGGGCATCCCCGTGGTCGAGCCGGATACGCGCCGCCTGGTCGGCATCCTGACCCACCGCGACGTCCGGTTCGCCAACGACCCGCGCCAGCCGGTCTCCGAACTGATGACCCAGCGCGTCGTCACGGTGCGCGAAGGCGTGGACCATGACGAGGCACGGCGCATCCTGCATCAGCACCGAATCGAGAAGCTGGTGGTCGTGGACGACGACTACCGCTGCATCGGCCTCGTCACCGTGAAGGATATGGAGAAGGCCGCCCGGCACCCGGATGCGGCCAAGGACGAAAAGGGCAGGCTGCGCGTGGCGGCGGCGACCGGCGTCGGACCGCAGGGCATCGCCCGGGCCGAGGCGCTGTTCGACGCCGAGGTCGACGTGGTCGTGATCGATACGGCGCACGGTCATTCGGAAGGCGTGCTCGCCGCCGTGCAGGCGATCCGGCGCCTGTCGAACTCCACCCAGATCATCGGTGGCAACATCGCCACGGCGGAGGGCGCGCGCGCGCTGATCGACGCGGGCGCCGACGCGGTCAAGGTCGGCATCGGGCCGGGCTCCATCTGCACGACCCGCGTGGTCGCCGGCGTCGGGGTGCCGCAGCTGACCGCGATCATGGAGGTGGTCGAGGAATGCCGCCGCCACGGCATTCCAGCGATCGCCGACGGGGGCATCAAGTCTTCCGGCGACCTCGCCAAGGCGATCGCGGCGGGGGCCGACTGCGCCATGATCGGCTCCCTCCTGGCCGGCACCGACGAGAGCCCCGGCGAGGTGTTCCTCTATCAGGGGCGCTCCTACAAGGCCTATCGGGGCATGGGATCGGTGGGGGCGATGGCGCGCGGCTCGGCCGACCGCTACTTCCAGCAGGAGGTCGCCGACACGCTGAAGCTGGTGCCCGAGGGCATCGAGGGCCAGGTGCCCTACAAGGGACCGGTAGCCGGCGTCGTGCACCAGCTGGTCGGCGGCCTGCGCGCGGCCATGGGTTATACCGGCAACGGCACGGTCGTCGAGATGCAGCGCAACTGCGCCTTCCTGCGCATTACCAATGCGGGCCTGCGCGAGAGCCATGTGCACGACGTCACCGTCACGCGCGAGGCACCGAACTACAATGCCGGCGGCAGCGCCTGACCCCGGCGCGGCGTCCGCCGCCCGTGCGAAGGGAGGCTGAGCCGGTGGCGCCCGCGGGCTCGGGTATCGTGACGGTGCGGCCGGCTCGGCTCGCCGATGCCGATGCGATCGGCAGGGTCCAGTCGGAGAGCTGGCGCTCCACCTATCCGGGCCTCGTTCCCGACGACGTGCTGCTGCGCATGACCCCGCAGCGTCAGGCCACGCTCTGGCGCCGCTATCTGGGAGATTCGCGCCGGCCGATGGGGACAGTCCTCGTCGCCGAGGGCGAGCGCGAGGGGGTGGTCGCGTTCGGCAGCTGCGGCGCGGAGCAGACCGGCCGCCTCGGCGGCTATGACGGCGAGGTCTACACGCTCTATGTCGGGGACTTCTGGCGCGGCCGCGGCATCGGCCAGCGGCTGCTGCACGCCATGTTCGCGCGGCTCGCCGCCGACGGCCACAAGGCGGTCGCCATCTGGGTGCTCGACGGCAATCCCGCGCGCTTTTTCTACGAGGCGATGGGCGGCACGCTGATCGCCCAGCGCAAGAGCCGCGAATGGGGTACGGCCATCGCCGAGCGTGCCTACGGCTGGTACGGGCTGGACCGCTTCGCATGATCGCCGCACGACTGCGCCCTGCCGCCCCGGCGAAGCGCCGCGGCGGCATCGTCCCGTTCCTTTCCCTTCGCCTCGGGTGCCCGCAATGACCGACCGCATCCTCATCCTCGACTTCGGCTCCCAGGTCACGCAGCTCATCGCCAGGCGCGTGCGCGAGTCGGGCGTCTATTGCGAGATCGTGCCTTTCAACCGGATCGATGCCGCGGGCCTGCGCGCCTTCGACCCGAAAGGGATCATCCTCTCCGGTGGGCCGGCCTCGGTGACGCGCGACGACACCCCGCGGGCGCCGGACGCGGTGTTCACCCTGGGTGTGCCGGTGCTGGGCATCTGCTACGGCGAGCAGGCCATGGTGGCGCAGCTGGGCGGCACGGTGCAGGGCGGCCATCACCGCGAGTTCGGCCGGGCCTTCGTCGATGTGACCGGCGACTGCGCCCTGTTCGACGGCGTCTGGCCGAAGGGCGCGCGCGAGCAGGTCTGGATGAGCCACGGCGACCGGGTGATCGGCCTGCCCGAAGGATTCCGGGTCGTCGGCACCAGCGAGGGTGCGCCCTTCGCCGCCATCGCCGACGATGCCCGGCGCTTCTACGGCCTGCAGTTCCACCCGGAGGTCGCACACACGCCGCACGGCCCCCAACTACTGCGCAACTTCACCCACGGCATCGCCGGCTGCGCCGGCGACTGGACGATGGCGGCCTTCCGGGAGCAGGCGATCACGCGGGTGCGCACCCAGGTCGGCGCCGGCAGGGTCATCTGCGGCCTGTCCGGCGGCGTCGACAGTTCGGTCGTCGCCGTGCTGCTGCACGAGGCGATCGGCGACCAGCTCACCTGCGTTTTCGTCGACACGGGCCTGATGCGCGCCGGGGAGGCGGACGAGGTCGTCACCCTCTTCCGCGAGCACTACAATATCCCGCTGGTCCATGCGGATGCGGGCGACCTCTTCCTCGGCAAGCTCGCCGGCGTCTCGGACCCCGAGACGAAGCGCAAGACCATCGGCGCGACCTTCATCGACGTGTTCGAGGCCGAGGCGAAGAAGATCGGCGGCGCCGATTTCCTCGCCCAGGGGACGCTCTATCCCGACGTGATCGAATCGGTTTCGTTCATCGGCGGACCCAGCGTCACGATCAAGTCGCACCACAATGTCGGCGGCCTGCCCGAGCGCATGAACATGAAGCTCGTCGAGCCGTTGCGTGAACTCTTCAAGGACGAGGTCCGCGCCCTCGGCCGGGAACTGGGACTGCCGGACGCCTTCGTCGGCCGGCATCCGTTTCCCGGTCCCGGCCTCGCCATCCGCATCCCGGGCGAGATCACGGCGGAGAAGCTCGCCATCCTGCGCCGGGCGGACACGATCTACCTGGAGGAGATCCGCAACGCCGGCCTCTACGACGCGATCTGGCAGGCCTTCGCCGTGCTGCTGCCGGTGCGCACGGTCGGGGTGATGGGGGACGAGCGCTCCTACGATTACGCCTGCGCGCTCCGGGCGGTAACCTCCACCGACGGCATGACGGCCGACTACTACCCCTTCGACCACGCCTTCCTAGGCCAGGTGGCCACCCGCATCATCAACGAGGTCCCCGGCATCAACCGCATCACCTACGACATCACCAGCAAGCCGCCGGGAACCATCGAGTGGGAGTGATTTTTGCCCATCCGAGGGTATTCGAAACTTCGCCAGAGTGCGACATAACCATATGAACGCATAAATAATTGCACCAATACCTCCATCGGGAGTGACCTGCTCTCCTGAGGCTCCCTCGGTTGGTATGATAGTCCGTCGCGAGGAGACGGACGATGCGGAAGAGCAGGTTCACCGAGGAACAGATCATCGGCGTGCTGCGCGAGCAGGGGCGGGCGCGACAATGGCGGAGGTTTGCCGTCGGCATGGGATCAGCGAGCAGACCTTCTACCGGTGGAAGGCGAAGAACAGGGCCAACGTGCTGTCCTGGGGCCGGCGGTTCCAGGTGCTGGCGATCGTGGATGGCGTCGCGCACGAGGCGCTGGCCCTGGTCGTCGACACCTCGATCAACGGCCAGAGGGTGGTGCGTGAACTCGTCGCTCTGATCGCCCGGCGCGGCCGGCCGACCCTTCACGGGTTGATGGCATCAGGCCCTCGGTTGGACCAAGGATCAGCGCAAGGACGAGGGGATTGACGGACGTCGGATGTGGGCGGGATTGCAACCTGCTCGGCGAAGCTTCGCAGAGTGCCGGTCAGCGCGTCACGGTCCAGGGATCGATCACCGTCAGGCCTGCGGCATTGAACGCGCTCGTGTCGCGCGATGCCACGGCGAACCCATGTGCAGCGGCGATCGCGGCGATGTAGCCGTCCGGCGTTGGGAAGCCCTTTCCCCCCGCGCGTGCCTTGACGGCGAGATCGGCATAGCGCCGCGCTGCCGACGTATCGAATGCCAAGATGCGGCCGGCGAACTCGTCCAGCAAGCCATCGATCCGCGCGGCCAACATATCTTTTCGCCTGCCGTCTGACAGGGCGCAGACGCCGAACAGAAGTTCGGCAACGGTGATGCTGGGCAGGAACAACGTCTCGGCCGACTGGGCATCGAGCCAAGCGCAGACCGATGGGTGAGATTCAGGTTTGACCGCCTCAGAGACGACGTTGGTGTCCAGCAGGATCATTCGAAGCGTCCGTCATTCAAACTTTCATGGGCTCGGCGGGACGTCTGTCGCGGACCTGTTCGAGGGTTTGCTCAAGAGCCTCGATATCGGCATTGGTGAGACCGATCTTTCGACTTACTTCCGATAAAGCTGTGCCGAGCAGCAAGCGGCCCTCGGGACGCACGGCGGCCTCGAGGATGGCGCGCATCTCCGCTTCGGCGCTGCGATTGTGCTGGGCCGCGCGTACTTTCAGGGCGCGATGCGCCTCTTCGGAGAGGTTGCGAATGGTGACAGCGGCCATGATGGCATCCTCCACGGAATGACTGCGACGCTATCAAAATAGAAGTATGATAGCGTTTTTCAAGTGAGATGGCGGCGCTTACGCGCCGCCGAACCTCCAGACCGGGATGCCGAGTTTCTTCGCCCTGTCGGCGAGGGTACCTGAGAGGCAATCGAAGCCGATAGATGCCGACACCATGCAGAAAATCTCTGGGGCAGATTCCCATTGAAATCAACAGCGTAGCATTTTGACGGCATCGGTGTCGGCGACCCTGTGCAGAACCGGTAAAGGAAGCAAATCGATCAATACGTTAGGTCTGATTTGAACAATCGAGCGGGAGTGATGGGCATGATGCCCGGGACCACCATCCCGACTCAGGCGCCTCGCCCTCGAACGTCTCCGCACCGCACGTCGGAAACGCGCCGTCTCCGCCGCCCCCTTGCCGGGGACGTGCGAAGTCCGCTCAAATCGTCTCGACCAAGCCGTAAGGCACGACGGAGGGAACGCGGGACATGACGCAGCGCTGGAAGCACCGGCCCGAAGGATCGAACTGGGGCGATTTCGGACCGGACGACGAGCTGGGGCGGCTCAACCTGCTGACGCCGGAGCGCGTGATGCGGGCGAAGGAGGAGATCCGGGAAGGCCGGACCTTCTGTCTCAGCCTGCCGCTCGACTATCCCGGCGGCAACGTCCTCAACCCGCGCCGCACGCCCCCGGTGCTGCAGCCGACGACGTCGCCGGAGAACGGCCTGGCCCGCTACAACTTCCCGATGCGGATGGAGGACCCGCGCTATCTCGACGTCGGCTGCGACGATCGGGTGCTGATGACGCTGCAGTATTCGACCCAGTGGGACGCGTTCTGCCACATGGGCCAGCTCTTCGACGCGGACGGCGACGGGGTTGAGGAGATCCGCTACTACAATGGCTGGGAGGGTGGCACGGATATCGTCGGCCCCGTCGACTATGACCAGAAGACCGGCAAGGCGGTCCCGCGCGACGACGCGATGGGCGCGCGCCGGCTCGGCATCGAGACGTTCGCCGAAAAAGGCATCGTCGGGCGCGGCGTCATGGTGAACCTCGCCGCCCATTTCGGGCGCGAGCGCCACATCGTCACCTACGACGACTTCATGCGCGTGCTGGAGGCCGACGAGGTCGAGGTGGAGGAGGGCGACATGCTCTGCCTCTACACGGGATTCGCCGACGTCATCATGGAGATGAACAAGCAGCCCGACGGCCCGACCCTGGCGCGCTCCTGCCCGGCGCTCGACGGCCGCGACGGGAAGCTGCTGCAGTGGATCACCGACAGCGGCATCGCGACCCTGTTCGCCGACAACTACGCCGTGGAGCAGATGCCGGCGCGGCCGGGCGAGGGCGACACCTACGCCGCCCTGCCGCTGCACAATCACTGCCTGTTCAAGATCGGCGTGCCGCTGGGCGAGATGTGGTGGTTCGGCGAACTGGCGCCGTGGCTGAAGGCGAACGGACGCTCGCGCTTCTTCATGACCGGCCAGCCGCTGCGCCTGCCGGGCGCGGTCGGATCGCCCGGCAACGCCGTCGCAGTGGTGTGAGCGGCGCATGATCGACAAGCGGGTGGAGAGTGCGGAAGCCGCGATCGAGGGCATCGGCGACGGCGCCACGATCATGATCAGCGGCTTCCAGAGTTCCGGGACGCCGAACGCCCTGCTGGAGGCGCTTCTGGCCAAGCGCCTCGGCGGGCTGACCCTGGTCGTCAACGGCGTCGGCCATCACGGCACGCGGGTCGCGCGCCTGTTCGAGGAAGGGTGCGTGGCCAAGGTGATCTGCAGTTCGGCGCGGGCCGGTGCCGGCCGGCCGGGGCCGTTCGAGGAGCAGTGGAGGCGAGGGGAGGTTACGCTGGAACTGGTTCCGCAGGGCACGCTGGCCGAGCGCATCCGCGCGGGAGCGGCGGGGATCGCCGGCTTCTACACGCCGGTCGCCGTCGGGACCAAGCTGGCGGAGGGCAAGGAGGTGCGCAGCTTCGACGGCAAAGACTATGTGCTGGAGCGCGCGCTGACCGCCGACCTGTCGATCCTGCGCGCCGACAGGGCCGACCGCTGGGGCAACCTCGTCTACCATGGCGGGCAGCGCAATTTCGGAACGGTGATGGCGATGGCCGGACGCATCACGGCGGTGGAGGTCAACGAGATCGCGACCGTGCCACTCGATCCGGAGCATGTCGTCACCCCGGGCATATTCGTGCAGCGTGTCGTCGCCCTGCCGGATCTGCGCCGATGAACGCCTCCGTGACGCCCCTCGATCGCAATCAGATGGCCTGGCGCTGCGCCCAGGATGTGGCCGACGGCTCCTACGTCAATCTGGGCATCGGTATTCCGACGCTGGTCGGAAACTTCATCCCGGGCGGACGGGAGGTGATGCTCCAGTCGGAGAACGGCCTGCTCGGCATCGGCCCCGCCGCGACCGGCAATCGAATCGACCCGGACCTGGTCGATGCCGGCGGCCAGAAGGTGACGCTGCTGCCGGGCGCCTCGATCTTCGATTCCGCGCTGGCCTTCACGATGATGCGCGGCGGGCATATCGACCTGACGGTCCTGGGGGGCTTCCAGGTGTCGGAAGGGGGCGACCTCGCCAACTGGGACGCCATGATGGAGAGCCGCGGGCCGCTGGTCGGTGGCGCGATGGACCTCGCCGCCGGGGCCAAGCAGGTCTGGGTGGTGATGGAACATGTGACGCGCGAGGGGGCAGCGCGGCTGGTCCGGACGTGCACCTATCCGCTGACGGCGCGCGCGGTGGTGACGCGCGTCTATACCAGCCTGGCGGTCGTCGACGTGACGCGGGAGGGCTTCCTGGTGCGCGAGTTGGTCGAGGGGCTGACCGAAGCCGACCTGCGCCGGACGAGCGACGCGCCGCTGGCCTTCGCGCCGGACTGTGCCACGCTCCGTGCGCCCGTCCTCTCCTGAGGATGCCAACGCGGAACTTTCCGCCGGGCGGTTGATTTGGTCGGGTACGGCTCCAAACCTCTAGGTCGAGTTCAACGCAAGCGGAGAACAGGGATGAAGACGAAGCGCGTCTGGCGGAAGCCGCAGGTCGAGATCGTCCGCGTCGGCACCGAGATCAACGCCTATGCCTGCGCCGAACTGAACTGATCGGCATGGCCAGCGGACCGGCGCCGGCGCTTCGCGTCCTTATCCTGGGCGCGGCCGCCGGCGGCGGTTTTCCGCAGTGGAACTCCAATGCCCCGGGATGCCGCCGCGCCCGTTCCGGCGATCCGGCGGCAAAACCGAGGACGCAGTCTTCGATCGCCGTGTCGTGCGACGGCGACCGCTGGGTCCTATTCAACGCTTCGCCCGACCTGCGCGCTCAGGTGGAGGCCAGTCCGCCCCTGCATCCCCGCCATGGCGTGCGGTCGTCGCCGATCGCAGCGGTCGTCGTGACGAACGGCGACGTCGACCACGTGGCGGGCCTGCTCACCCTGCGCG
This sequence comes from Alphaproteobacteria bacterium, assembly GCA_046296375.1. Taxonomy (GTDB): domain Bacteria; phylum Pseudomonadota; class Alphaproteobacteria; order JAJUGE01; family JAJUGE01; genus Constrictibacter. The sequence goes on from JBKBLL010000021.1 coordinate 25,490, forward strand.
AGGGGACGCCCTTCGCCCTCTACGGCACCGCGGCCGTGCACGCGACCCTGGCGGCCAACCCGATGTTCCGCGTGCTGCAGGCGGATGTCGTGCCGCGCCGGCCGTTGCCCGTCGGGGACCGGGTCGCACTCGAGGACGCCGCCGGTACCCCGATCGGGCTGGAGGTGCGGGCCTTCCCGGTTCCGGGCAAGGTTCCGCTCTACCGCGAAACCGAGACCGCCGACCTCGCGATCGGGGCGGAGACGGACGATGTCGTCGGGCTCGAGATCCGCGCGGACGCGACGCCTGAACGGCGCCTGCACTACGTGCCCGGCTGTGCGCGCGTGACGCCGGGCCTCAAGGCACGCCTCGCCGGTTCGCCGCTGCTGCTCTTCGACGGCTCCTTCTGGCGCGACGACGAGATGGCGCAGGCCGGTGCTGGAACGAAGACGGCGGCGCGGATGGGACACATCCCGATGGGCGGCGGCGACGGTTCGATCGCGGCCCTCGCCGGCCTGGAACTCGGACGGCGGATCTTCGTCCATATCAACAACACCAATCCGGTCCTGCTCGCCGACACGGAGGAGCGCGCCGCCGTCGTCGACGCGGGCTGGGAGGTGGCCGAGGACGGGATGGAGATCGTGCTGTGAGCGCCGCGCTGCTGACCCCGGACGAACTGGAGACGGCGCTGCGGGCGATCGGCGCCGATCGCTATCACGACAAGCATCCGTTTCACCGCATGCTGCATGGC
>JBKBLL010000022.1:0-25589 GCA_046296375.1 Alphaproteobacteria bacterium
CCGACGGCGTCGGTCCGATCGATGAAAGGAAAAAACTGTGCTGGGGTTCCACCGCCACGGAGCTGCTTTTCTGGAGCGCCGGATTGGTAATCGCGAAAGCTGGCGGGGCGCAGTGCGGCCGTTTCAGCTGCCCCGCGCGACGTCGGCGACAAGCGGACGTCGGCGACAAGCGGCTGATCACGGAACGATCGCACCAGCGTTTGTGTTGACTGAAATTCACAAACGGGACGCCATGGATGAAGATTTCCACGAACCCCGCCCCGGCGGCCGGAGCGGCGGGGCCAACCCTGTCGGCTAAGCAGTGGCTCGCCACGCTCGCCCCTTACCGCAACCCGATCCCGAGCCGCGCGCTTTTCGAGCTCGCCGTCACCCTGGTCCCCTTCATCGCCTTGTGGCTTCTCATGCTCCTCAGCCTGCCGCTCGGCTATTGGCTGACCCTGCTCCTGGCAGTGCCGACCGCGGGCTTTCTCGTCAGGCTCTTCATGATCCAGCACGATTGCGGCCACGGCTCGTTCTTTCAGCGACGCCGGGCCAATGACGCGCTCGGCCGGACGATCGGCGTCCTGACGCTGACCCCTTATGCCTATTGGCGGCGCGCCCACGCCATCCATCACGCGACATCCGGCAATCTCGATCGGCGTGGCACGGGTGACATCGACATGCTGACGGTCGCCGAATACCGGGCCCTGTCGACCCTCGGCCGCTGCCGCTACCGCTTCATGCGCCATCCGCTCACCGTCCTGGGCCTCGGCCCCGCCTACATCTTCGTCCTGCAGCAGCGCCTCCCGATCGGCCTGATGCGCGCCGGCTGGCAACCCTGGCGCAGTGTGATGGGCACCAATCTCGCCATCGCGCTCGTGGTCGGGCTCTTGGTAGCGCTCCTCGGCTGGCAGGACTTCTTCATGGTCCAGGTGCCGATCACGCTCCTCGCCGGTGCCATCGGCGTTTGGCTGTTCTACGTCCAGCACCAGTTCGAGCATACCTACTGGGCGCGCGACGAAGAGTGGGACAGCCGCGACGGTGCGCTGCACGGCAGTTCGCACTACGACCTGCCGCCGGTGCTGCGCTGGTTCACAGCCAATATCGGCCTCCACCACATCCACCACCTCTCCAGCCGGATTCCTGGCTACCGGCTAAACGAAGCACTGACCGACCACCCGGAGCTAAAGGACGTCAGCCGGCTGACGCTCGGGCAAAGCATCGCCTGCCTGAAGCTCGGACTCTGGGACGAGAACCGCCAGCGCCTGGTCGGCTTCAGCGACGCTGCGGCGCTGGGACCAGAAGATCGAGGTCGATGAGGGCGTGCCCCCCGGCGTGATGACCGATGGCCGGGCGGGTCGACCCCGTCAGATAAGTCGCGAGCACAGCCTTGCTATGCCCCGGCATCAGGGCATGGGCCGCCCCGAACAGGATACCCATCGGCAGATAGGTTGCAAGCACGCCCCAGTCGCCGGTCGCCGCGAACTGGCTGACGCGATCTCCAAAGGAGAGATAGATCTCGCGCTGCAGGGCGACCAGTTCCTGGTAGAACGGCCACATAGCGATCAACCCCGCCTGGGCCAGATGGGGTGGAGGTCGTCGATCACATAATGATGGGCATGACGACCGCGCCGTGCGCCTTCGAGGTGCGGGTGGTCGGCAGGCAGTTCTTCATGGCGATGTTCAAGGACCTGCGGGTCTTCGGCGGGCCAGACGTAGAACCCCAGCCCGATGGCGCCACCGGCTACCATAGCGAGCAGCGCCGCGGTCATGGGCAGACCGAGCGTCGCACCGGCCCAACCCGCGAAGGGATATGCAAAGAGCCAGCATGCATGCGAGAACGCGAACTGCGCGGCGAACAGGGCCGGGCGATCTTCCGGATTGGCCGAACGCCTGAGCAGGCGGCCGGACGGGGTCTGCGCGGTCGAGTAACCGAGGCCGAGCACGAACCAAAGCGGCAGCAGCCAGCCATAGCTGGGCAGTGTCATTGCCAGAAGCGTGCCCGCGGCCAGGAGGGCAGCGCCCGACAGCATGGCGGTGCGGTCGGGCACCCGCTCCAGCAGCTTCGGCAGGGTAAGTGCCGCGATCATAGAGCCGCTACCAAAGGCCGCGAGCGCCAGCGCCATGGCTTGGCTATCGAGACCGAAAGCAGCTTGCACATACACGACGGTGTTGACGATCACCAGCGCGCCAGCCGAGGCGACCGCGAGGTTGATCGCAAGCAGTCCCCGTAAGCGCGGCGTGGCCAGGTAAACGCGGATACCCCGCGTCGTGCGGTCGTAGATGCCGCGCTGTTGCGATGGCTTCGGGTTCGGCAGAGCGACGGAAATCACCAGCGCCGCCGAAACCAGGAAACCGATAACTGTACCCACGAACAGGTTGTGGAAGGTCATGAAGACCAGTAGCACAGCTGCCAGCATCGGGCTGACGACGCTTTCGAGATCATAGGCCAGCCGCGAGAGCGACAGCGCGCGCGTATAGTCTTTCTCTTCCGGCAGAATGTCCGGGATGGTGGCCTGGAAGGTCGGCGTAAATCCCGCCGACGCCGATTGCAGCACGAAGATCAGGACATAGACGTGCCAGACCTCAGTGACGAAGGGCAGGAGCAACGCGACGGCGGCGCGCATGAGGTCGAGGCCAACCAGCATGACGCGGCGGGGCACGAGCTCGGCGAAGGCCGATGCGATGGGCGCAATCCCGACATAGGCGATCATCTTGATGGCGAGCGCCGTGCCGAGCACGGCACCGGCTTTTTCGCCCGCCAGTTCGAAAGCGAGCAAGCCCAACGCGATCGTCAGAAGCCCCGTTCCGACAAGCGCGATGACCTGGGCGAGGAAGAGGTGTCGATAGGCGCGATTCTTAAGGATCGCCAGCATCAGAGGTACTTTGCCATCTCATTGAACCTGTCGAGCCGCGACGGTCCCGGTCAAGCGGGCCGACCACCTCTTCGAGGCAATGCTCGTCGCGTCCTATTCTGTGATCTGCCGGAACAGGCCCGGATAGCGGTTGAAGGCCAGCTTCTGGACAAGCGATTCGTCGACGGTGACGATCTCGGCCGTGATGCTTCCGTCGGCGGCGCTCGCGATCTCGCCGAGCTTCAGGCGCGGGTTGCCGTGCTGCTCCAGGCGTTGCTCCATAAATGTGCGCACACGCTCAGGCGTCATTTCCTCCGCCTTGCCGTGGGGCATGCCATAGAGCATCGCGTCGCCCCCCATCATGGACTGCATGCCTGCGCCCGAGCGTGCGCCCATCATCGGGCACATCGTCATGCCGCCGGCCATCGGCATCTGACCCATCATGCCCTCGCCCATGCCGCCTTCCGGCATGCCGCGGCTCTGCATTCCACCCATCGTGCCGGGCATGCCACCCGGGCCCATCATGCGCTGCATCTTCTGCATCATCTCGGGCGTCATCATGCCCATGCCGGGCATACCGCCCTGCATGCCCGCGGGAGGCGAGGCCTCGCCTGCCGGTGCGGGACTCGGAGCGGCCTGGGTTTCCGCCGGATGGTGCGCGTCGTGGTCCTGGGTGCCGGTTTGTGCGACGGCGGCGGTTGCCGTGCCGACGAACAACAGGCCGGCGAACAGGATGGAGAGGGTTTCATTGGTTTTCATGGCTCGTACTCCTGGTTGGGATAAGGCATCGAAGGGTTGTGCGGTTATGGTGCTCCGCGAGTTGACAGGGCGCCCCAGCGCGGCAGGAACGCCGGCACGTTTCTCGCGTAGCTGTCGTATGTCGCGCCGAAGGCCGCTTCGACCTCGCGCTCCTCGCGCCTGGCGAGGCGCCAGGACATGACAAGCAGGACCGGCAGCATCAGGCCTGTGACCAGCGTCACGTCGGCCGCCTCGATGGCGACATCGGCGCCGGCGCCGATGGCAATGCCGACATTGGCCTGCTTCAGCGCCGGAGCGTCGTTGATGCCCATCGCCGACCATCGCCACCCTGTCGCCATAGCGCGATTGGAGCTCGCGGATCGCTGCGACCTTGCCCTCGGGCAGCACGCCGGCCTGCACCTCGTCGATGCCGACCTGGGAGGCGACATGACGTGCCGTACGCTCGTTGTCGGATCGAAATGCACGGTGACCCGATGATTGCCGATGTTGGTTCCGACATCGGCAATACCGGGCAGACGCCTTATCGAGCCGGACACAAGGCCCGCGCAGTGCGTGTTCTGGGTCTTGCTGTCGTTCATGACTGTTCCTCGGCGCCCTGTTTTCCTGCCGCTGGATTGCAAGCATCCATGCAACAAGGAGGGGAGGATAATAAGGAACGAAGAGAGGCAGCGGCCCGGAGTCCAATTTCGAACCCAATCGTTCAAAGTCATCGCGAGACATCGAAAGCGTCTCCATTTTTCCTCTGACGCATTTACCCGCATCATTATGCATTTTCACGGCCATGACCCCTATCAGTATTGATATTCGAGGGTAGTCATCATGCCGCCGGCCATGTGGTAGAGGTGATGGCAGTGCAGCGCCCATTTGCCGGGGTTGTTTGCGTCGAAGGCGATGGTGACGCTTCCCCTCGCGGGGACCAGCACGGTGTCGCGCACCGCCCCCGCGAACCGTTCGCCGTTGATCGCGACCACCTGGAAATGATGCCCGTGCAGGTGCATGGGGTGGGCCATGGTGGTCCGGTCGTTGAACGTGATCTCGACCCGCTCGCCCGCGCGCACGCCGAGCACTGTGTGATCGCCGTGAGCAGCGCCGTTCAGCAGCCAGACATAGCCGGGCGCTTCTGTGATGGTCACCGTGTGACGGCGGTCCGGTTCGCGAGGCGCGAGAGGCTCTGCAGCCTGTAACCCGCGTTCGAGCGCGAGCCCGACCGGTTGGACCGGCTCAGCCGCGTCGCCAGCAACCTTTTCGACGGTGCCGCGCGGCGTTGCCAGAACGAAGCCCGTGCGCGCCCGTTCGCCTTCCCGCACGGCGAAGACGGGCCACGCCCCTTCGCCCGCCGGCAGGTCGAGGAGGATGTCGAGACGTTGAGCGATCGCGAACTCGAAACGCCGCCCGTTGACTGGAGCGACCGGTATGCCGTCGACGGCCACCAGGCGGCCTTCGAGACGGCCCAGGTCCAGCCAGAAATTGGTCGCCGTCGCGCCGTTGATCAGGCGCAGGCGAACACGGCCACCACGCTCGACACGGAACACCTCCGGGTCGTCCAGCGTCCGGTCGTTGGCGAGGAAGGCGTCGTAATCCACGTCGTGCAGGTGCACCATGCCCGCGCCCATGGCCCCATGGTCCATGCCGCCATGACCGGCGCCGTGATCCATGCCGCGCATCGGCATGACGGTTTCCATCATGCGGCGCAACAGTCCAGGTCTGTGTTCGGCCGTTCCGTGTCCGGCGACGCCGTGGCCGCCGCCCTTGAGCCCTGCGAGAATCTCGTCGGGGTCGCGAAAGGTGAAATCGTGGAACAGGACCACGACGTCCTGGATGTCGGTTCCTGCTTCGGCCGGATCGCGGACGATCAGCGGCGCCGCCATCAGGCGTTGCTCCTGAAGCCCGTGGTGCGAGTGCATCCAGTTGGTACCGGGCCGGTCGAGCGGAAAGTCGTAGTCGTGGGCCGCGCCGGGCGCGAGCGGCGGCTGCGACAGGTGCGGTACGCCATCCTGCTGCCAGGGTGGCGTCAGGCCGTGCCAGTGGATGAGAGTTTCTTCGTCGAGATGGTTCTCAAGCCGAACCCGGAACCGCTTGCCGGCTTCGGTGGTCAGGCCTTGGGTACCGTTCGGCTGTGTGAGGCCGTAGACGGTAGCCGCCCGCCCCTTCACCTCTATTACGCGTGTGCCTACCCGGATCGTCGAAGCGGCAACCGCCCCAGCGGCTCGCGTGGGAATCAGCAGCGATGGAACCGCACCAACAAGCAAACCTGTGGCGGTAGCAGACGCCAGAAACCGGCGACGTGAGATGTATCGCATGTGGAAGCTCTCTTCGGAACGTCACGGGACTGGATCGGACCCGAAGGCCGATCGTTAGCCCGACACGTCGGAAGAGGCGGTCGGGCTCAGGCGTTCGCGACGAGCTTCGGAGGACGGAACTGAGGTGCCGGCACACGACCAATGTGCGTGTCGTCGGGCTGCATTACCCTGGAACGCGCCTTCGACTGAGCAATTGATGCCAAACCTGTCGCAACCGGAGCGCAATACGAGCATCCAGCGGCCATGCTGCAATTAGACGTGTGCGAATGGCCAGTGTGTTCGGGACAGCACGCATTACCATCGCCGCTGCTGCCGGCGGACGAGCTTTCGTGCGAATGGACTGTTGCGGCTGCGGCAAATGAGTAGCCGCCGTCCGCGATGCCTGTCAGCGCAACTGCCGCAAATGCCAACACCATCAGGAGGCCCATGCAACGCCAGATGCGACGGGCTTCTATCCCCCGACGAATCCATCGCTGCAATGCCCAGTCCTTCTGCACGTGCGCTCTTTCGGCTTCGCGACATCCGCATCTCTGGGCACCATATAGGCAATTTGGAAATTCATGCCATTGATCTATGTCATGGTATTAACCTTCAGTTGATCGCAGAGCGGCGCTGCCAGTCATTCGTCATAAGTTCCCGGATCGAGGCTCCGCGGCCGTGCTTCTTGCGGCCGCAGGACGGCCACAGCTGTTCAGCGGGGTGGCCCGTGCCCCGATGCTGAAAAGGGCGCTCGGGCGCCTCTCGAGGCGTGCGGGCGTGACGCGCAGCATCGAAGGCAGGCCGTCACTTCGCCGTCGATCGACCCGCAACCGATGCCGGCTGTCGGTGAGACGCCACGCACCGCCGCCCACCGCCACGAGGAGGCCGGTCGCACCCGCAATGAGGAACATGATGAGGAGCTGATAGCGGACGGCCTCGGCCGGAGAAATGCCGGCGAAGATTTGGCGGCCTTGTGTAGCAGTCGCACCAAGGGCGGGTTACGATCGTGACGCTCGGTCACGCACGCAGTTCGGCTGGAGCCACCCGCGCCGCCGGAAAGAGCAGGGTGGCCCGGGTCCCCTCGCCCAGGCCACTGGCGAGGAGGAACTCGCCGCCGTGGAGTTCCGTCATCTTGCGCGCGAGCGGCAGGCCCAGGCCGGTGCCTTTCAGGTTACGGCCGTGATTGTTGTCGAGCTGCACGAACGGCGCCATCGCACGTGGAATATCGTCGGGGGACATTCCCACGCCCGTATCCCGGACCTCGATCCCGATGCCGCCCCGCTCCGCGCACCAGGCGGACAGGGTGACGCTGCCGCCGGGATCGCTGAACTTCACGGCGTTCGACAGCAGGTTGAGCAGAACTTCCATCAGGCGCAGCCGGTCGCCGAGGAGCGGCGGCACCCCCGGCGCGATCTTGCATTCCAGGGCAATACCCGCCTGAGCGGCCTGCGGCGTCACCATTCTGATCGCCGCCGCCCCCAACTCATCCAGCTCGATAGGCTCCTCGGAGAGCTCCAGGCGACCGCTTTCCGCCTTCGACATGTCGAGCACCTGATTGACGAGGTTAAGGAGGTGCTCGCCGCTGATGTGGATGTCGTTCGCATATTCCCGATAGCGCGGATTCTGCAGCGGCCCGAACATCTCGCGCGCCATCACGTCCGAGAAACCGATGATCGCGTTCAGCGGTGTGCGCAGTTCGTGGCTCATCGACGCCATGAACGCGGCCTTCGCCTGGCCCGCGGCCACGACATGCTCCATCGCGGACGCCAGCGCCTGGGTGTGACGGCGCACGTCGACCTGGAGGCGATCGAACGCACGGGCGAGAACGCCGATCTCGTCGCGCCGCTCCCAGCCCAGGAGCTCGAGCTGCTCGCCGGGCCCGGATCGCCCGATATGGTCCTTCAGCCGGCGGATGGGCCGAATGATGAGCCGGTGCAGCAGGAGCCAGACCACAGCCATATCCGCCACGGCCGCCACGACCATGAACACCATCGACACCTCGACCACGCGGCTGCCGGCCGCCGTGATGGTGCGCGGGGTCGCGGCGCGCACCAGCAGCCCCTGCTTCCCCTCGATGTCGGCGATCGTTCCGAAGCTCCAGACCGTGTCGGCCAGCGGCGGTGCTACGACGCTTGCCGCGGGCCCTTCCGGATCGAGAGCCAGCCGGCCGGGGATATCGGCGTGGTCCGCGGGCTCGGAGCCCACCGGCCACAGATCGAAAGCGACGCGGGTTCGCTCGCGGAGAGAAGCGATCATCGGCTCGCGCAGCGCCTGCCCGAAAATCAGCGTACCGGCGCTAGGCCGGTCCCTGTCCGAGCCGATCAGCGGCTTCGCGACGATCAGGAAGGGGCCCCGCTCGGTTAGCATCACGCCGCTGCGTCCTTCGGGACCGTCTCCGACGAGGCGCAGGGGATGATCCGGCGGAAGCCGCTCGCCGACGAAGGGCTCCAGGGTCATCACCGCGCCATCGGCATCGAAAGCCTTTCCCCAGCGAAGACCGCCGCCGCGATCGTACAGATAGACGAGGTCGACCTTCAGCGTGTGGAACGATGAAGCGGTCAGATTTTCGGCCTCATAGTCGTCGCGCTTTCCCTCGACGAATTCGGCCGTGTGATCCCAGAACGCCCAGTCGGATGCCGTTGCGCGGAGATGGGCGAGGTCGGAGCGGATCGCGGAGCGAACGCGATCGAGATTGTCCCGCGCCTCCTCCTCTTCGAGGGCCTGGAAGGCAGGCAGAACGACATGGTTCAGAACCAGGTAGCTGAGCCCCAGAAACAGACTCGCAATCGCCATGAGGACGACCAGCGCCTTGATGTCCAGACGATGGGGCGAAAGCGACATTCGGCATCCCGATCCAAGATTGCGCGATTCCTGGGGAAAATGCCGGAATCTGGTTAAAATTACGTCTGCTGGAAACGGTTCGAGAACGCCACGGATCAGTCCAACGAGTATCGGTACCTCACCAGCGCGCCGGCGGTCTCGTAGCGGACATTGTCGATCCGCTCGATTTTCCAGCCCAAATGCAGCCCGATCCCATTCGCGAACGTGTATCCGGCTGTCGCCTGGCCCAGCAGGTCGGTTGTGTCAGGTCCGGCAGTCCGGCCCAGCGGATCGATATGTCGCAAGGTCCCGGACAGCGAGCCAGTCCAGCCACCGAACGCCAATTCCACCCCACCGGTCGCATAGCGGCGGTTCTCCTGCCCGCCAAGGTAGCGGTCGAGTGCCGCGAACTCGGTCAGCAGCGTCACCGTCAGGCCTTCGCCGGTCTCCCAGCTATAGCCGAACCCGATCAGCCCGCCGCGCTGGTCGGCCGCTCCATCGTCGCCCGTCTCGTAGATCAGGCCGAGCGTGTAGGTAAGGCCGTCGACGCCCCCGATGTCTTCCCCCGATGCGCTGGCCACGATCGATTGCGGTGCCGCGGTGTTTCCGGACCCCGGATAGGATTCGCGGTTGCGCCATCGCGGGCGGCCGCTGCGATCCTCGAACCGACGCTCCAGCAGTCCGCGGCTGAGGCCGGTATGGTCGGCCGTGTAGAGCTTGAGCCCCAGCGCATGTCGGCCGAGCCGCCCGTCGACTTTGACGGCGCCGCCCAATCCCAGCTTCTCGTTGAATTCATAGTCGGCGGCGAAGTCCGCGCCGTAGATCCCCGGCGCGTCGTCCCATGCCCGGCCGAACCCGGCGTTGAACCTGCCGGCGAAGACGGCGTCGCCGCCATCTTCGAACTGGAGATACAATTCTTCGAGATAGAGACCGTGATCCTGGAACGTACGGTCGCCGGGCTTGTCCCGGACCGGCTCCAGGTGCAGGCTCGTCTGGAGCGACTAGGCCTGCGAGGCATAGACGCCGATGCTGGCGAGGGTGTCCGTGAACAGAACGTTGCGGGCGCCGTAGCCCGGCGCCCGGTAGAGGCCGTCGTTCTGTACGGTGAAATCGACCGAACCGCGGATCGCCGGGAATGTTGCCGCGGAATCCGGCGCGAACGCCGTCCGCGGGGGCGGATCGGCGCTCGGCCCCGAGGCGGGTGCGGTCTCGGCGGTTACCGCCTGTCCCGTGGCGGCCGCGGGAGCGCCGACCGCCAGCAGTCCGGCCGAGAAGAGCCGGGCAAGCCAAAGGATCCGTGATGATTCAAATCGCGCGCGCATTGTCGGGCTCGTCGAGTACCGCTCACTGCACCCTTCTGACACGGGAGCGTTAGACGGGCCTTAATTCGGCGGACCGTTCGGGTGAACCGTACGCTGCGGCACGTGTTCGCGGGTTCGAGCCGGAACAGGAAGGACGCCGCCGATGCCCCAGAATACCACGCCCGTCGACGCCGAAGCCGTGAGGCGCGCCGTCGCGGAGATCACAGCCGAAATCGGCTCGTGCCGGAAACGGGGCGAGACGACCAAGACGATCGAACCGCTCTCGCGCGTCGAGGTCGGCCAGTTCGGCATCGCCATACACACGCGCGACGGCGACCTGATAACCGGAGGCGACGCCGATACGCCGTTCTCGATCCAGAGCATTTCCAAGGTTTTCTCGCTGGAACTCGCCCTCGAGGCCTATGGCGAAGCCCTCTGGAAGCGGGTGGGCCGCGATCCCTCCGGCGACCCGTTCAACTCGATCGTCGACCTCGAGAGCCACAAGGGCGTGCCGCGCAATCCCTTCATCAACGCTGGCGCACTCGTCGTGATCGACATGCTCCTCGACAGCCTCGACGCCGAGCGCGAAGTCCAGGCGGTCACCGACTTCGTCCGGGATCTACTGGACGGCGAAACCTTCGGTCTCAACGAAGCCGTGGCGCGTTCGGACGAGACCGGGGGCCATCTCAACAGGGCCCTGTTGAGCCTCGCCACGCATTTCGGAAACGTCCGAAACGACATCCACCAGATCATGAGGGCGTATGTACGTCAGTGCGCCATCGAACTCAGCTGCCGGCAGCTCGCGCGAGCCGGCCGTTTCCTGATGCTAGTAGACGGCCCCGACGCGGTGTCGAAGCCCGGCGGCGAAGCGGCCAGAAGGGCGCGGCGGATCATGGCGCTGATGATGACGTCCGGGCTCTATGACGGCGCGGGCGAGTTCGCCTACCGGGTCGGACTCCCGGCCAAGAGCGGGATCGGTGGGGGCATCCTGGCGATCGCACCCAATACCGCCTCCATTGCGGTGTGGTCTCCGGGGCTGGACGAGAACGGCAACTCCCTGCTCGGGACGCTCGCCCTCGAGATGCTGACGGACCGGCTCGACTGGTCCGCCTTCGGCGCGGTCAAGACCCTGTAACGCGTTGAGATGCCGGGGTGCGCCGGATCGGGTTGAAGCGCCCGTGTGACAAGGCCGCCCCCCGTGTCCGCTCGACGATGTGAACCGGGTGTTCCATGCCCGGCGCCGAACAGGCTCCGGCTCCCGGTCCCTACCGGTGGCCGGATGCGGTCGTCAGGCCAATGCCCAACTTCGGCACCTCACAGCGAACGCTGATATCGATCGGCATCCGGCAGGACTGGTTGACCCTGACGTCCCCCGCCGCACTGAGGAACAGGAAAGCATCGACGGGGTTCAAGCCGAAGCGCACACCAACCAGCATCATCATCTCGCGAACCGCCGTCTCCGCCGCCGCCTCGTAGTTCGGTGCGCTCGCCGTCGTGATCAGCAGCTCCGTCGTTTCCAGCCAAGGCCACTCGCGCGCCGCGCCTTTGTCGATTCCGACCCGCAGATGCACCCGCGCGCCGATCTCCACCCCCGTGCCGGACACCTCGCCGTCACCCATCCGCGCGTGCACGTCGCCAACATGGAAAAGCGCGCCCGGCACCCGAACGGGCAAGTGAACCCGCGTCCCCGCAGCGATCCGGTTGTTGTCCATGTTGCCGCCATGCCGGCCGACATGCAGCGTCGCGATCGCGTCGCCGGCGGGGGCCGTTGCCATCACCCCGATCATCGGCCGCACCGGCAGGCGCAAGTGATCGAAATGAATCATCCCGTCGATTACCGGACAGACCTTCGCGGTCGGCTGGTTCACCAAGCCCTGAACCAGCCCCGCGTCCGGCCGGACGACCAGGAACCCGTAATCGTCCAACTCGATGCCGAGCACGTCCACCGCGAGCGCATCACCCGGCTCGGCGCCCTCGACGAATACCGGGCCGGTGGCGGGGTTGCTGGTCGGGAAGCGGGCAGCATAGTCGGGCATGGTCGTGAGCACGTCCTCCGGCCGCTTCAGCCGCCCAGTCCGCGCATTATGGGTCTCGACCATCAGTTCTTCGCCGGGCGCTATCCTGAGGCGCGGCGGCTCGTGGCGATCGATGCCATAGACCACCCTGGAACGGTCGAGATAGTGGATCGGCCCCGGCATATGGCGCTCCGACGCAGTTCTATCCGAAGGGTGGGTCTTTTTCCTGCGGAACTCAACTCACGCCGTGCCCCTGCTTTCGGCTGGACGAGAAAGGGGCCACAGCATTACCCGGCTGGAACGGCTGAATCCGTGAAGCGAACCGGAACTGAAGGTACAGCCTTTTCCTTCCCAACGCACAGAAGGTTGGTCCCGGTGCCTCTCCCTCCGCCAATGCGCCCCGTCGAACGGTCTCCGCGCGCGGACGCGAGGCTGAAACGCCAAGGAACCGCGCGCTTCGGGCGCAGACGAATTCATATCCCCTCCGCCGGGCGTCCGACCTCCGAGAACGATCCTCGTCCAGGCGTTTGAACTCCAGCGCACGGCTGGAGTGCACGCGACACCGTGCTCGACCATCAGGTCGACCAGGCGGCGTCCGTCAATCAGGATCACACGCTGCGGAATGCGGGATGCGAACTCGACGGCCTGGGCGGAGAACGTCGATGTCGTCACGAAGACGCCCTTTGACGCTAGAACCCCGTCAGCTGCCCTAACGCCGCCAGCAGACGTCGCTCGAGGATCGGCTTACCCACATTGGGTGCTCCGGCGAGAACCACGCCGCCAATCCGCTCGGGTTTTTCATAAGCGCTTGCCACGGCGAAGGGCACGTTCCGCACTTTCAGGAGGTCGGCGACCGGCGTTACGAGTCCATTTCCGAGATTGACGTCGAGCAGTGCGACCGACGGCAATCCGTTCTCCAACAGGCGGAGCGCATCGTCCACGGTCGCTGCCGGGCCCATGACCTGCCAGCCGTGCCTCTCCAGCATCAGCTGGAGATCCATCGCGATCAGGAATTCATCCTCTACGATCAGAACGATTTTCTGCACGACCAGTTCAGCCCGGTGGAGAGCCCTTCCCGAGCGGAATGGCAATCTCAACCTCTAAACCACCGGCTGCATAGTTCTGTTCCACCCGCCCGCCGAGGCTGTAGGTCGTGGCGAACTTGACGAGTTCGGTACCGTAGCCTGTCGTGGCGGGCGGGGTCACCGGCGGCCCGCCGCTCTCCACCCAGTTGAGCCGCAGCCGGTTGCTCGTTTCCTCGACCTGCCAGCCGACCCGTACCCGGCCACCAGCCACCGACAGTGCCCCGTATTTGGCGGCGTTTGTCGCGAGTTCGTGCCAGACTAGGCTCAAAGCCATGATCGTTCGCGGCGCGAGATCAACGGCCGCGCCGGGCTCGATCACCACCGCCTCGTCCTCGGCCGCATAGGGTGCGACGATGCGCGCGATCAGCGCTTCCAGGTCCGTTTGCTCCTGCTCGGCGAAGGCCAGGTCCTGCGCTTCCACCAGGGCACCGAAACGGCCAAGGAAGTCGTCGCGATACTCTTCTGCCGAGCGGCCCTTCGTGGTGGTCTGCCGGGCGATGGAGAGCGTCACGCCGAGCAGGTTTTTCATCCGGTGCCGGAGTTCGCCGAACAGCATGTCCTTTGCCGCATCCCGGCGCGCCCGGTCGGTCACGTCCACGATGGACAGCAAGAGGGAGTGGCTGCCGTTGTCCGGATGGTGCAGCGTGCGGGCGGTCAGGAGCATCGTCCTCCGGCCAAGACCGGGAAAATCATGCTCGACCTCATAGTCGATGATAGCCGTGGCCTTGGGGATCACCTCCACAAGGAGCCGGCGCAGCTCCGGAATGTCCCATTGGCCATCGCCCAGCTTATGGAGGGGCTGGCCGATGGTCTCGTAACGATCGACGTTGAACGTCTGAAAAAAGGATCGGCTGGCGCCCTGAACGCAAAGACTCCCATCCAGTACGAGCATGGGATCGGCCACGGTATCGACGATACCCTGAGCCTGAGCATGGCTGGTACGCAGGAGGCGGTACAGGTCTTCCATACTCATCATCGGCCCAACTCTGCGTTGCGGAGGACACGCTACACAGCCACCCACCGTCTTTCAATCGACGTCGGCGCCCAGGGTCCCGCGGAAGGGGCCGTCCACCGGCGAGCCCGCACGCAGAGCGCGCCACCCGGTCTTTGATCTCAGCCACCAGCGGGCGGAAGAGCGTGCCGGGCCAGACCTCGACGAGGTCGGCTGCGTAGTCTGATCCTCGCCGAGGATGTCGCGACCGATATGCGCCAGGGTTGGACCGGACACTAATCAAGCTGTGCAAACAGCTCCAGTTCGCGCGGGGCCTTGGGCGGCGGCGGCGGGCGCTTCTCCAGCAGATGCTGCACGACCCGGACACCCTCGAGCGCGACGGCGGCGTCGTAGGGCTTTCTCAGGTAGCCCAACGCCACGTCCCGGTTGGCCAGGGCGTCGCTGCGCTGCCAGCTCACGAAAATCACCGGTACCCTCCAGCGGTCTCGCAGCTCGCGGGCCAGCTCGATGCCACTGCCGCCGTCCTGAAGATGGATATTCACGAGGGCCAGGTCGGGAGTGTCCTGCCGGGCAAGTTCCAGGGCGCGCCCGACGGTCGCAACCGGCCCGAGAACCGCATAGCCGGCCTCGCGCAGCGTCGTTTCGAGTGCCAGCGCAATAAGAGCTTCATCCTCAGCCAATAGGATTATCATGGGGTTACCCCTTAAACCGCCTGGCATTTAACCGACACAACCTCGGGAGGTTCCGGGATTGCCGGGGATTCAGCGGCAGCGATCGCCCCTGCACCCCGGAACGGTCGAGTGGTCGGTCGAGCCGAAGCCGAAGCCGACGCCGACGCTGCCGCTGGGCCAGAGGACCTGCCCGGGCAACGCCCGGGTCGGTCGGCACCGCAATTGCCCGGGCCGGTCATGGACCATACCCCGCGGCATCGTTCCCGAGCAGGAGGAGTGAATCGCATCGGCCTTCAGCCCTCTCGCGGGCACGATCTGTCGATGTACTCCAGGCCGAGCCGGTGGCCGCTCTTGACCTTCTTCTGGAGCGTCTTCAGGCCGCCATCCGAAAGCCTGCGGCAGCAGGCGCGGCAGGCCTCTTCCAGCAGGCGCTTCTGCCGGCGAGCAACGCTGCTTCCGATCAGGATCGCAACGGTCAGAAGCGCCAGGAGCCGTGAACGGTCCCCCTCGTTCAGGTCAGCCAATGAAGGACTGTGCCGGTTCCAGTCGGCATCGATGTCCTCCTCCCGGCCGAGCGCCTCTCGAATGCGGCAGAGCAGGTAGACCTGGTTTGGGTGAGCGTCGCCCCCGCGCTTGAGCATCTCGGCGACGCCCTGCAGGATCACCTCGGCCGCCGCCCCGTCGGGCGGTCCGTCCCCGAACGCCTCGTCGACGATGCCGTCGACGACGCGAGGGCCGAGCGTGCGGATGCGCGCTTCGTTCATGATTCGCCAGACGATGAAGGCGTTCCAGGCCGCATAGAGCGGGCCTGCGATCAGCGGAACCATGCCCCGGACCGCCATGCGCGCCGCCACGCGACGCAGGAATACGCGGAGAAGGAAGCTCGTCACCCCGACCTTCATCTTGTAGCCGATGTTCTTTGCGAGAAGCCGCCAGCCCGACACGTAGGCGTAGGGGTCGACGCCGAAGATGTGGACGCGCGGATTGGGGAACTCGAGTGCGCCACGGGCGAGCCCGCGTGCGAAGAGGCCGGGATAGCGGCTGTTTCCGATGGTATGCCCCGTCTCCTTCGTGACCCGGACGATGCCGCGGAGCGCAACCCAGTAGAGGAACAGGATCTCGACCGCGCTCACCACGCCGGTGAAGGCGAAGAAGCCGACCCAGTAGGGCAGCTGCTCGCGCCAATCGACGTCCTCCATCCCGTCGAACAGGCCCTGGCGGATCCAGACCTCGGATCCGCCGATTATCCCTCCGGAGAAAATTCCGGCGGTGGCGGCGAGTCCGACCGCCCACCGTGTGGCGCCCGCCATCTTCCGGGCCTGGGTGCGCACGGTGGCATCCCTCGCAGCGCCGTCGGCGTCCGAGCAGCGGCCGAGATACTCGGCCGCCTTGCGCTCGAGGATGTTCGGTTCGGGCGAGTAGACGTCTGCGGGGTCCGATCTCGACATTCGGTTCTTCCGGCCGTGCTCTACCGTCAACGATCCGGGGAAGGGTATGTCGCCGAGGGCCTCGGGCGAGCCGGAACGGGGCGTCGATCGGCGTGCGAACGGGGCGCCGGATCGCACGGCGCACGTCGTGGGCGAGGCCGACCATGCGGACCGTCACGCGCGCCGACTGCTTGCGGAAGGGGGCATGCATCCGAGATAGCCGTCCCTGCTGTACTTCTCCTCCGAAAGCTCGAAGAACCGCCGCACCCGCTCCAGCGGGTGCAGCGTCGTGTCCCCGGCGGGCGGGCCGCGTCGCCGGGCATGCCGGGGGCAGTCCCTCGCCGCGCTGGACGCGCGGGCGGGCGGCAGTCACGAGCTTTTGGAAACTCAGCGGGCCAACCGCTCGCAGTCGAACCCAGGAAGCCGTCCGGGTCGGCTTCGTCCCCGCGATCCCGCGCCGATCCCTAACGCCGGCCGATGACGCCGGCGGAGGTCGTGCCGGGCCGCGCGGGGATTCCGTCGAAGAGGTCCTCGACCGCTCGCGCGATCGCCCCTTGTGCGAAATGGTGGATCATGTGGCCGAGGCCGGGGAGGATGTGTAGTGCCGCGCTCGGGAGTCGCGTCGACAGCGGGATGGCGTGCTTCTTCGGATCGGTCGTCTTGTCTTCCGAACCCGCCATGATGACCACGGGGAGGGGGTAGCTCGCATACTGGAATTGCACGTCGACGAGCGAGGGCACGACGGAGATCTGATCCTCCGCGTTCATCTTGATCGCTTCCGGTCGGTAGAGCATCTCGATCGGCAGCGCGTTGCGCCGGTGCATCGCGCCGACCATGCGCGGGAGAAGGAAGGGATAGATCGTGTGGCTGAGCGCCGTGCCGAGGAGCGGCGTCGCCGGCCCCAGGAACTTCAGGAAGCCGCTCGGCACCTCCGCGAAGGCGAGGCCGCTCAGGAAGACAATGCCGGTGAACTCGTCGGGGAAAGCCATTCCGCACGACATCACGATCCCGCCGCCGATCGAGTGGCCGACGAGCACGGGCTTTTCCAGTCCCAGCCGGCGGATACCCTCGCGGATGGCGCGCGCCTGGGCCTCGTCCCAAGCCCGATAGGGGCGGCGCGTGCTCCAGCCGTGACCGGGGCGGTCGAACGCCACGACCCGGTGGTTCCGTGCCAGCACCGGCATCAGGCTCGTCGTCATGTCCTGGAGCATCGTGGTCGCGCCGTGGATCAGCACGACCGGTGGGCCCTCGCCCTGCTCGACATAGTGCAGGCGCTGGCCGTGCCCGATCTCGACGAAGCCGCCGATGGGCGGGTTGCGCGCCTCCGCCTCGCGCGAGAACCTTAAGTTGCGCCACGCGGCCGCGCCGAGCCCTGCCGCGCCGGCCATGACCAGAAGGGTTCGCACCGGACCGGGCCGTGTCGTCATGGCGTGTCTTTCTCTCGGGCCTCGCGGCCTCGTCGGCGAACGTCGTCACGGCGGCGCAGGCCTGCGAGCAGAAGCGTCCTGGTCTCGAGCCTTTCCTGCCGGCCCTCGCGGCTTCCTCCAGTCCCCATGACGACACGGGGGTTGAACCCAGGCTGAAACCGAAGGTTCCTCGCCGACCTCGGGACGTCTCGACGAGCCCGCATGTGACGCGACATGTCCGCACGACCGCCGTAGAAACGGGTGTGGCGCGCCGGGGGCGCCGCATGCCGGAGAAGCGGTCGGCTGCCGTCGACGCCCCTATGCGACGCCCCCCTTTCGTCTGTTGTTGTTCGAGCGTTGGCGCCGCAGTCCTTGGAGGAGCACCCGCCGTGAAGACGCATGCCGTCCGCCCCCGCAAGTCCGCCGAGGCATTCGCCCGCGAGGACCAGCTCGCCTGGAAGATCGCCGCGGTCGCGGCGGATCCCGTCGCCGTCGAGGCCGACGTCGTGGAGATGATCGGCAACCGGGTCATCGACAACGCGGCGGTCGCCGCCGCCGCGCTGAACCGCCGGCCGGTGGTGAACGCCCGCGCCCAGGCGGCCGCGCATCCGTTCCAGCCCGGCGCCACGGTGTTCGGCCTGCCGACACGCCACCGCTTTTCGCCCGAATGGGCGGCGTGGGCGAACGGCGTGGCGGTGCGCGAACTCGACTATCACGACACGTTCCTCGCCGCCGACTATTCGCATCCCGGCGACAACATTCCGCCGATCCTCGCAGTGGCCCAGCATTGCGGGCTGGACGGCGCCGCATTCGTTCGCGGCCTCGCCACGGGCTACGAGATCCAGATCGACCTGGTGAAGGGCATCTGCCTGCACGCCCACAAGATCGACCACGTCGCGCATCTCGGCCCGTCCGCGGCGGCCGGCATCGGTGCCGCACTCGGCCTGCGGATCGAAACGATCCACCAGGCGGTCGGGCAGGCGCTGCACGTCACCACCAGCACCCGCCAGTCGCGCAAGGGGGCGATTTCCAGCTGGAAGGCCTACGCGCCCGCCTTTGCCGGCAAGATGGCGGTCGAGGCGGTCGACCGCGCAATGCGAGGCGAGGGCGCGCCCGCCCCGATCTGGGAGGGCGAGGACGGCGTCATCGCCTGGCTGCTCGGCGGCTGGGACGCCGAGTACCTCGTGCCGCTGCCCGAGCCGGGCGAGCCGAAGCGGGCGATCCTGGAGAGTTACACCAAGGAGCATTCCGCGGAGTATCAGAGCCAGGCGCTGATCGACCTGGCGCGCCGCATGAGCCCGCGCATCGGCGACCTTTCCCGAGTGCGCGACATCCTGATCCGCACCAGCCACCACACCCACTACGTCATCGGCTCCGGCGCCGAAGACCCGCAGAAGATGGACCCGACGGCCAGCCGCGAGACCCTCGACCATTCGATCATGTACATCTTCGCCGTGGCGCTCCAGGACCGTGGCTGGCATCACGAGCGCTCCTATGCGCCGGAGCGCGCGCAGCGGCCCGACACGGTCGCCCTGTGGCACAAGGTGCGTACCGCGGAGGACCCGGCCTGGACCCGGCGGTACCATTCGGCGGACCCCGCGGTGAAGGCCTTCGGCGGCCATGTGACGGTCACCCTGGAGGACGGTTCGGTGATGGAGGACGAGATCGCCGTCGCCGACGCTCATCCGCTCGGCGCCCGGCCCTGGACCCGGTCCGACTATGTCGCGAAGTTCCGCATGCTGGCCGAAGGCATCGTCTCGGTGCGGGAGCAGGACCGTTTCCTGGCCACGGTGGAGCGCCTGCCGGACCTGACCGCGGACGCCCTCTCCGGGCTGAACGTTAGCGTCGATCCCCACCGGCTCGCAGCCGGCCGGCAGCAGGGGCTCTTCGATCGCGCCTGAGCGCGAGTCCGCACGCCCGTAAGGTGCCGGCGCGGACCCGGGACGTGGAAACCGCGGGCCCGGCAAACGCCGTTGGCCGTCGTCGTCGCGGGGCATTGCGCGGCCGCCCCGAAAAAGCGATATATGACGTGCATCTTTTGAGGAACCACGGTGCGACTAACCGTTCATACCGACTATGCGCTGCGCCTGCTGATGTACCTCGCCCTGCGGCCGAGCGCGCAGACGACCATCCAGGAGGTGGCCGAAGCCTACGGCATCTCGCGCAACCACATGATGAAGGTGGCCCATGCCCTTGGCCGCGCTGGCTTCGTCGAGACTCTGCGCGGCCGCGCCGGCGGACTGCGTCTGGCACGGGATCCCGCGGCGATCACGGTGGGGGAGGTCGTCCGTTCCACCGAGGAGGACTGGCGCATGGTCGAATGCTTCGATCCGGCGCGGAACCGCTGCGTCATCGCCGGTCCCTGCCGACTGCGCGGCGTACTGAAGCGCGCGCTGGATGCCTATCTGGCTGTTCTCGACGGCTGCACGCTGGCCGACCTGTCCGACGACCCGGCCGCACTGGGCCTGGTGCTGGGGGTGGTGCCGGCGACGGCCGCTTCGCCCCGCACTCCCGAACCCCCGAGGGGATGGCCATGATCGACGCGCAACGCCGCGCCCGGGCTACGGCGGCGATAGCCGAGAGCACCGGCATCGACGAGGCGATGATCGCCCGGCTGGTGCACGGCTTCTATGCGCGGGTGCGCGCGGACGTGCTGCTGGGGCCGGTCTTTACGGCACGGATCGGAGACTGGCCGCTTCACCTCGAGCGTATGTGCGCCTTCTGGTCCTCTGTGGCACTGCTCACCGGGCGGTATCACGGCCAGCCGATGCGCGCGCACGCGCCGCTACCGGTCGACGCGGCGCATTTCGATCGCTGGCTCGCCCTGTTCGAGGCGACCGCGCGCGAACTGTGCCCGCCGCCCGCCGCCGCCCACTTCATCGATCGCGCCCGCCGCATCGCGGAGAGCCTGGAACTCGGCATCGCAGCCGGACGCGGCGTCGTGCTGGCCAAGGGCGAGCGCTTCCGGCCGGAGGCTGCACCCGCGACGGCTTGGTCGGCGCAACCGAACCGGGCCTAGGGCGGCTTCAGCGCGCGTTGCCGCCGCCGCCGTCACCGCGGGCGTCACCGCCCCCGTCGACGCACCCGTCGACGTGCGCGTCGTCGTGCGGACCCGCTGCGAAGGCTTCCATCTCCGCCCGAACCAATTCACGGTGTGCGATCACCAGCGCGCTCCCCCAGACGAGGTGGGCGGCGATCATGAGGAGGTTCCGCCGTCCGGGATGCTCCGTCGCCGGCCGCAAGGCCCCGACCAAGGGTATCCAGCCGAGGTAACTGGCCGCCCATACGAAGACGCCATACGCCGATCCCTCCGACATCGTCGGTCGCGCACGTATCAGCGGCAGAAACGCTCCCGTGGCGGCCCCATAGGCGAAGTGAGCCACCATCGCGGTCTGCTGCGGCCCGGAATCGACATCGTGATCGGCACCGCCGTCGCGAGGCGCGGTCGGCGTCAGCCGCTCCGTCAATTCGCGCGGCGGCAGGGGGTAGCGCTCCCGATGCGGCAGGAGCCGGTGGAGCTGCCGCATCGCCACCGTCATGGCGAAGGTCGCGACGAGGCCCGCGATGGCGCCCGTGATCATCCGGGGCGAGTGGCGGCGTGTCGGATCGGCCGGAACCATCGGACCTTCTCTCTCGGGCGGAGGAAGTTCGCCCTCGCGCAGGCGATGGGCCTTCCCGGGCGCAGCGTGCGTGGGCGCGTCACCCACGGCCGGATGCGACCGATTTCATGCCGAGGGCGAGGGCCGCGCGGATCGTCGCCGCGATCACCTGCTTCGGCCGCCCTTCGAACCTGTACTCTTGCGCGATCGGCTCGCGTCCCCTGACCGCCGCGCCGATATAGACGAGGCCGGCCGGCTTGCCCTGGTCGGGGCCGGGCCCCGCGACCCCCGTGACCGACAGCGCCAGACGGTCAGCGGGCGCCCGCTGCAGCGCGCCTGCCGCCATCCGCTGCGCGACCTCCGGGTCATAGGGGGTCTTCTCCCGAATCAGGGCTGCCGGGACACCCAGCGCGTCGCTCTTCAGCGACGGACAGTAGGTGACGAAGCTGCCTTCGAGCACCCCGGAACTCCCCGGGGCGGCGGCGACGCAGGCGGCGAGCATGCCGGCGGTGCAGGATTCGGCCGTGACCATGCGCATCCCGGCCGCAGCGAGCGCCCTGGAAAGCTGATTGGCCTGATCCTGCAGATCGCCTGAGAAGCTCGAATGCGCCTCGTCTGCCTTCATCACCGCGGGGCGGAAGAGCCTGGCGTCCAGGAAGTCGAGTGCGTCGAACCGTTCTGCCGCCGGATGACCGAGCCGGATCGGATTGAGCCGCTTGTACCAGGTCGTCCGCAGGCGGCGCAGAACCGCCTCCACGGCGGCATGCGTCCGCGCGTCCTCGCCGATGTCCAGGCGCCCGATCAGTTCCGCACGATCGAGACCCGGATTGCGGACGAGCGTCTCCATCAATGCAAAGACGGTGATATCCCATTCGAGGTAGGTGGCGCCGATCTGCGCCTCGTCGCCCTCGCCGATGCCGAGGCCGTCGGTCGGCTTCGCCCGCCAAATGCTCTCCGGCACGCCGTAGGCGCGTGCCATCCAGGGCACCTCCCACGACTTCAGCAGGGACTGGACCGGCGCCAGGTCGCCGACATCGCCGTGGAGCGTCCAAAAGCCGGCGCCCAGTTCGGAGAAGTTGTCGGTGCCGGCGACGAGGCCGCCGAACCGGTGCGCCTGATCGTAGAGCGTGATCATGCGCAGCCGGGCACGGACGTTGCCGCGCCTGACCCGAAGCGGTTCGGCGTCCCCCGCCGGAAGGCGCTCGTCGAGGCCGCCCAGCGAGGCGACGAAGCCGCGATAGGACTCCGACAGGTCGAGGTGGTGGTGTTCGATCCCCAGGGCGCGACAGGCTTCGACGCCCCGCTCCGTCTCCTCCGGGTTCTGCTCGATCGGCAGGGTGAAGCCGATCACCCGCCACCCCGCCCGCTTCAGCATCGCCGCCGTCAGCGCGCTGTCCACGCCGCCCGACATGCCCAGCACGGCCGTCGACAGGCCCGCCTGTTCCCGGTAGGCCGCCATCTCGGCCACCAGCTTCTCGCCGACCGTCGCCAGTTCGTCGCCGGGCAGGAACAGACCCCGGTCGATCTGCTCGGGCAGGTGACGGTCGAACCACGGCGACAGGTCACCCCGGTTGGACTGCCGGGACAGTTCCAGGATCTCCGCCAGCAATTCCACGGCCGAGGTCTCCGCCAACTCAGGGTGCGCCGGGAGGAGACATTCGCCACGTGGCGATGGTTCCCGGGAACGATCCAAAGTCTCGCAGGTTGTAAGGCCGGAATACGCCCGAGAACACGGCCGCGTGTGACACCCCCTTAAAAGGAGACAGACATGGCTACCGCAGAAAAACGTCTTATCCAGTGGCTTCGCGACGCGCACGCGATGGAGGAGCAGGCGGAAAAGATGCTCCGCGATACCGCCGGCCGGATCGAGAATTATCCGGACCTGAAGGCGCGACTGGAGCAGCATGCGGCGGAGACCCACCGCCAGGCCGAGGCGCTCAAAGGCTGCCTCGAGCGTCACGGCGAGAGCACATCGGCCGTCAAGGATCTGGCCGGCCGCCTCACGGCGTTCGGCCAGGCGATGAGCGGAATGTTCGTGTCCGATGAAATCGTGAAAGGCTCGATGGCGAGCTACACCTTCGAGCACATGGAAATCTCGGCCTATCGCTGCCTCATCGTCGCGGCGGACGCCGCGGGCGACCAGAGTACGAAACAGGTCTGCACCGATATCCTGGCCGAGGAGGAGGCGATGGCATCCTGGCTGGGCGAGCATCTGTCGTCGGTGACGCAGCGCTACCTCGAGCTTGAAGCGACGCCGGGAAAGACGGCCAAGCACTGATCGGGAAGACCTCGAACGGAACCATCGGATCCTGGCGACAGCGGACGCGCTCGACCTCCACGACACGCCCTTTCGCTACAGGACCGATCTCCCGCGGGCGGGAGACGCCCCGGGCGGCGGCGAGGGGCGTCGGAGCCGGGCGGGGCGTCGTCCGCCTCGATCGGGACGCGTCAGCGGCCGCCACCTGCGTCGGGCACTCGGCCACCGGACGGGACCCGCGAGAAGCCTGGCCGCGCGTGGCGTCCGTGCAGCCGATCCGTCGATGGCCCTGTCAGGCGGCCGGTCGCGCTCCAGTCGGAACGCGACAGGACCGCCGGGTTGGTGCTACTTCTTCGCCTTCGGTGCGGGCGCTCGGTCGACGGATTTCGTCGTGGGGGGCCCCGCTCCGGCACCCAAATCCGCTCCCGTGGTCGGATCGACATCAACCCGCGACATGGTGCGGCCGGCCAGTTGCTTCACCGCCTTGGCCTCGTCCGCGGCGAGCTTGACCGAGGCCGTGCCGTCCCCGCCGTCCACAGCGGCCTGATCCTTGCGCTCGTCGACATATTCCCACTGGTCCCCGTCGTTCCAGGGGCCGCGCATGTCGCCGTCTCCCTGGCTCATGTTGTAATATTTGTCGGCGAAAGAAGGATCTCCCGGCAGCTTCCCCGGTGGGAAGTTGTTTTCCATGGAGTAGAGCGCCTTCTCGAACGACTTCTGGTGCGCGATCTCGCGCGTCATCAGAAAGCCGAGGGCGTCGCGAATCCCGGGATCGGTGGTGATGTTGATCAGGCGTTCGTAGACAATCTTGGCTCGGGACTCTGCCGCGATGTTGGAGCGCAGATCACATGCAGGATCCCCGATCGAGTCCACATAGGCCGCCGTCCACGGGACGCCCCCCGAATTGATCAGCGCGGGTCCGCCACCATAGAGAAGGTTGAGCGTATGGCTCTCGCCGCCGGCAGTCATGCTTGTCAGCATCTCCGCCGTCTCTTCGGCGCCTTCGGCGAGCTTTCCTTTCGCTCCCCTGGTCAGCATGGCGACGATGGTGCCGATGACCTCCAGGTGACTCAGTTCCTCCGTTGCGATGTCGATGAGCAGATCCTTCCGCCCCGGGTCCTCTTCAGCAATTCCCTGGGTAAAATAGCGCATAGCAGCCGCGAGTTCTCCTTGCGGCCCTCCGAACTGTTCCAGCATCAGACTGGCCAATTTCGGATTCGTCTCCGAAACACGGACTGTGTACATAAGGCGCTTATTGTGCATGAACATAATCGGTCTCCACGTGCCCTGCGGCGAGCCGTTGCGCCTACTGCAACAGCAGCGCCACGGAGAACCCGGCGCGACTGCGCCGGTTCCCGCCGCAGTCCGGGCCGCGATCAACCGCCTGGCGTCAAGACCACCTTGACACAACCGTCCTTCTTGCCGCGGAAGCCTCGGCGCCCGCCTGGAATCGGCGCGCGGGTGATGGCGGTGAGCCCGCCGCCCGCGCCATCGGGAGCGACCGTGCGCAGCGGGGATCAGACCCGGCGCAGGCGCGCGGCGAAGAACCCATCCATGCCGCCGCGATCCGCCAGATGGGACGGCAGGGTCCGCAGATCGCCGTCGGCCGTGAGCAGTTCCGACAGGCCGGCCACCTCTTCGCCCCGCACCGGGTCGCGCGCGACGCGCGCATCGGCGGCGAGGAGGGCCGCGATGCGCTCCGGCCCCTCCTCCGGCTGCAGCGAGCAGCAGGCATAGACGATCACGCACCCCGGCCCCGCCATTTCGACTGCGGCGGCGAGCAGCCGGTCCTGCACGGCCGCGAGGCGCGCCACGTCCGCCGGCGCCTTGACACGCGCGACGTCCGGGTGGCGGCGGATGGTGCCGGTCGCCGTGCAGGGCGCGTCGAGCAGGACGGCGTCGGCCGGTGCGTCCGGGCGCCAGGCCGCGGCATCGGCGACGACGGTCTCTGCGATCAGGCCGAGACGCGCGAGGTTCTCGTGCAGCCGCCGCATGCGGGCCGGCGCACGGTCGACCGCGGTGACGGCCGCGCCCGCGGCGGCGAGCTGGGCCGTCTTGCCCCCGGGCGCTGCGGCGAGATCGATCACCCGGCGGCCGGCCACGCGCCCCAGCAGCCGTGCCGGCAGCGCCGCGGCGGCATCCTGGACCCACCAGGCGCCGGCGGTGAAGCCGGGCAGGTCGGCC
>JBKBLL010000023.1:0-25217 GCA_046296375.1 Alphaproteobacteria bacterium
GGCGGCTCCGACGAGGACGTGCCCCGGCACCGCCACCCATAGCGCCAGCGCGGACCGGCGACGGCCATGGCGACCGCATCCAGCCGATCGCCCGGGCGCGCTCCGGCATAGCCAGGCGGATCGGGCCCGGTCAGCAGGCCCGGCAAGCCATTCCGTCGAAGACCGTGCGTCGCGGACGCCGGCCGAAGCCGCGATGGCCGCGGGTGGACACGATCGAGGCCGGCCCGGGCAACGCGGGTCGTGTATGCGCGCGACGGCGACCAGCTGGTCATCCCGGGCGCGGAGCGGATCAGTGGTCAGGCGTTCATGAGGCGCATCGCGGGGCAGCCGTTGCGGCCGCGCGTAGGGCAACGCAGCCTCAGTGGCACAAGCCTGTTCGGTGCCGCCGGACGGCGGTGAGTCAGTCTGCCGGCGCGACGAGCGGTCTGGCGCAGCCGCTAGATCGCCTGCGCTGTCGTGGTGCGACGCTCCCGCGCCCCGCGCCAGCTTCACGCCCAGCATACAGCCCGACCTGCTCCGGCGTGACCTCGACGCCCGGGGCCGCGGCGCGAACGATGGCCGGCCTTATCGCGCCATCTGAGGGTCAGTATCGCAACTGGTCTTTGCGAACGCCATCAGCGGGAAGTCGATTCCGCGCGCGGCGGGTTGACACCGGTTTGGGTGCTTGAATACTTAGTGCATGGGGCTTTGCGGTCGCCCCACGAGGCTCCGGCCGAAGCATCGCGTCCAGCCAACTCTCGTCGCGGGGCGCGCCATGCCTGGTCCTCATTCGTTGACTGCGGACAAACTCTTACGTCTTGTCGGTCGTCCTGATACGCCGGTCCTGATCGACGTGCGGTCGGATGACGACGCCGATGCCGCGCCCCGTCTGATCCCGGGCGCTGTGCGGCGGTCGGTGGAGAATGTCGCCTTCTGGGCCTGCAGCTACGCCGGCCGCTCCGTGATCGCCGCGTGCGCCGAAGGACATTCGCGGAGCGAGGGTGCGGCCGCATGGCTGCGGCAGGCCGGCGCACATGCCGAGATCCTCGAGGGTGGTTATGCCGCCTGGGTGGCGGCAGGCTTCCCGCTCGTGCCGATGGCGCGCATTCCCGCTCGCGGTTCGGATGGGAGCACGCTCTGGGTCACGCGCGCCCGGCCGAAGATCGACCGCATCGCCTGTCCTTGGCTGATCCGCCGTTTCGTCGATCCCGGCGCTCGCTTCCTGTTCGTGGCGCCGGCCGAAGTGCGCTCGGTCGCGGCGCGCTTCGATGCGACGCCGTTCGATGTGGAGGGTGAAGACATCTTCTGGACCCATCGGGGCGATCTTTGCAGCTTCGACGTGATGGTCGAGGAGTTCGGCCTCGGCATCGAGCCGCTCCGCCACCTCGCCAGGATCGTTCGCGGGGCGGATACGGCCCGGCCCGATTTGGCGCCGGAGGCCGCGGGGCTCCTGGCGGTCTCGCTCGGCCTTTCGAGGATGTACGCCGACGACATCGAGCAGCTTGAGGCGGGGATGCTCGTCTACGATGCCCTCTACCGCTGGTCCCGCGACGCGACCGGGGAGACCCACAACTGGCCGACCAACCGGAGCACACCATGACCGCGGCGCCGGGAAGTCATCCCGTGGAAGCGAACCGAGCCTCGGAGGCCGCCACCTTCCCGTCGTTGCGCGAGGCGGTCCGGGTCTGGGCGCGGATCGCGCTGCTCTCCTTCGGCGGACCGGCGGGGCAGATCGCGGTGATGCACCGCATCCTCGTCGAGGAGAAACGGTGGATCGGCGAGAACCGGTTCCTTCATGCTCTGAACTTCTGCATGCTGCTCCCCGGTCCGGAGGCGCAGCAGCTTTGCATCTACATCGGCTGGCTGCTGCATCGGACGCTCGGCGGCATCATTGCGGGCGTATTCTTCGTCCTGCCCGGTGTCGTCGCCATCATGGTCCTGAGCTGGATCTACGCGATCTGGGGCAATGTCGGCCTCGTCGAGGGGATTTTCTTCGGGCTGAAGGCCGCCGTACTCGCCATCGTGCTCCAGGCGGTGATCCGGATCGGGGGCCGCGCGCTCAGGAACGGGCCGATGATGGGCATCGCCGCCGCTGCTTTCGTCGCCATCTTCGCCTTCGACATGCCGTTCCCGCTGATCGTGGCGGTGGCGGGACTCTTCGGCTTCTTCGGCGCCCGGAGCGGCTGGCAGGCTTTCGGGGGCGGGAGCGGTCACGGCAAGCTCGGCGAGATCCAGGTCGCGGATGCGGAGAGCGCGCTCGGCGAAGAGATCCCCGAGCACGCGCGCCCGACGCGGGGGCAGGCCTTTGGCCTGGCGGCGATCTGTCTCGTGCTCTGGCTGGCACCGGTCCTCGGCCTCCTCGTGCTTCTCGGCTTTGACCACGTCTTCACCGACATCGCGCTCTTCTTCTCGGCGATGGCGGTGGTGACCTTCGGCGGAGCCTATGCCGTTCTCGCCTGGGTCGCCCAGGAGGCCGTCGGCACCTTCGGCTGGCTCTCACCCGGCGAGATGCTCGACGGCCTCGGCATGGCGGAGACGACACCCGGGCCGCTCATCATGGTGACCCAGTTCGTCGGCTTCATGGGCGCCTTCCGAGAGTCCGGCGCCCTTTCGCCGCTCCTCGCGGGTACCCTGGGCGGTCTGCTGGCCACCTGGGTGACGTTCGCACCGTGCTTCCTGTGGATCTTCCTCGGCGCCCCCTGGATCGAGCGTCTGCGCCAGAACGAGGCTCTCTCAGGCGCGCTGGCGGCGGTGACGGCGGGGGTGGTCGGCGTCATTCTGAACCTCGCGATCTGGTTCGGCCTCCATGTCCTCTTCGATGAGGTGCGGGTCTTCAGCGGCCTCGGAATGAACATGGACGTGCCGGTGTGGCGCACGCTCGATCCGGCAGCCGCGGTGCTCGTGGCCGCCGCGCTCCTCGCGGTGTTCCACTTCCGCCTCGGTGTCTTCACCGTCCTGGCAGG
Source organism: Alphaproteobacteria bacterium (assembly GCA_046296375.1). GTDB lineage: Bacteria > Pseudomonadota > Alphaproteobacteria > JAJUGE01 > JAJUGE01 > Constrictibacter. The sequence continues at coordinate 2,943 of JBKBLL010000023.1, forward strand.
CAGTGCGTTCGCCGGGATCGCCTATTTCCTGGCCAGGGGGGCGCTGATCTGAAGCGCAAGGGTACGAATATTGCGTCGACGGTTCCGCGCGGCTGTTCGCTCATGGTTGGCGCCCGGCGCTGTCGGACGTGATCTCCGTCTTCGAGAAGCTGCCCGATGCCGTCGCAGGCGGTTGCGAGCCATCTCGCTCGCTCCGACGAGCCGGCAGAAGCACGGCTGGCGGGCGCGGATCGTCCTTACTCAGCGGCGATGGCGTCGCGACCAATGCCCATCATGGCCGCGACCGGGATCCACGCCCCCGTGAGAGGCGACCGCCGACCTCCGCGCCGCCATGGCGGCGTCACGGGTCACCCCATCTACACGCAGGGCGGCCGTACCGGGAGTTCACCCGCACTCGTCCGCCCGCTCGAATCGCATGGGCCAGTGCCACCGACCGGCGGCGCCTCGCCCGGCCTACTCCGGTATGATGCCGCCATCCACGTTGTAGGACTGGCCGGTTATGTTGCGCGCACCGGGTGAGGCGAGAAAAACCGCGAGGGCCGCGATGTCCGACGGCTCGCAGACCCGCCTCAGGGGAATCGCCTCGGCGCGGCGCTGTTCCATGACCTCGATGCTCACGCCTTCCTGTTGGGCGCGCACCCGCAGGTTCGCGTCCGACAGTTCCGTCCTGGTGACGCCGGGGCAGATGGCGTTGACGTTGATGTCGTGTCTGGCCAGCTGCTGGGCGGCGGTGCGGGTGAGGCTGATGACGGCGCCCTTGCTCGCGGCATAGGCGGCGTTGGACGTGCCGGCATAGCCTTTGCCGGCGATCGACGCGATGTTGATGATGCGGCCGCTCCGGCGCGGAATCATCACCCGCGCCGCGGTCTGGAGGCAGAAGAAGACGCCCTTCGCATTGACGCGGTGGATGCGGTCCCAGTCCGCTTCGGTGAGGTCCATGATGTCGGCGCGGCGGGTGACCCCGGCATTGTTGACCAGGATGTCCACCCTGCCGAAAGCCGCCATGACCGTGTCGACCATCGATCGGATCGCGGCGACGTCGCCCACATCCGCCGGAACCGCCAGCGCGCGGCCCGCCCGGCGGGTGATGGCGTCGGCCGTGTGCGCGGCGAGATCGCCGTCGATGTCCACCGCGACCACGGTCGCTCCGGCGTCCGATAGTGCTATAGCCGTCGCCGCACCTATGCCGCGTCCAGCGCCTGTGACGATCGCCACCTGGTCCCTCGGAATCATACGACGTGCCTCCCTTATCCGTCGGTGTGGTTGCCCGTTGACCTCAGAGTATGCCCGCCAGCGCGATCATCGTGCACCGTCGGCCGCCCGGCAGAGGGTCGGCAGGACGTGAATTTGTCGGCGGATGAAGGGCAGGGGGGCGTGCAGGCGGCATCGCACCCGGGAATGTGATATTGCCGAATGCGACGCCCGCCCCTCCGCCACTTTCCAGAGCGCCGCCCCCAATGACCGGACAGAAGCTGCTCGTCGCCAATCGCGGCGAAATCGCCATCCGCATCTTTCGCTCGGCCGCCGATCTCGGCATGGGCACCGTCGCGGTCTATCCCGCTGACGATGGCGCCAGCCTGCATGTCCGGAAGGCCGACCAGACGATCGCCCTGCCGGGACGCGGCGTCGCCGCCTACCTGGATGGGGCGGCGATTCTGAGAGCGGCAAGGGAGGCGGGCGCGACGGCGATCCACCCCGGCTACGGCTTCCTGTCGGAGAATGCGGCCTTCGCGCGGGCCTGCGCCGATGCCGGCATCACTTTCGTCGGCCCGACCCCGGAGATCCTGGAGCTGTTCGGCGACAAGCACCAGGCCCGAGAGCTCGCGCGCGAGGTCGGCGTGCCGACGCTGGCGGGGACGGCGGCGCCGACGAGCCTGGAGGACGCCCGAGCGTTCATGACCGAACTCGGCGCCGACGCCGCGGTGATGGTCAAGGCGGTGGCCGGCGGCGGCGGCCGCGGCATGCGCCCCGTCCTGACAGCTTGTGGGCTGGAGGACGCCTTCACCCGCTGCCGGTCGGAGGCGACGACCGCGTTCGGCTCGGGCGATCTCTATGTCGAGCAGCTCATACGGCACGCACGCCACGTCGAGGTCCAGGTGATCGGCGACGGGGCCATGGTGGCGCATCTCTGGGAACGCGACTGCTCGCTGCAGCGCCAGCGCCAGAAACTCGTCGAGTTCGCACCCGCACCGAACCTGGACGAGGCCGTTCGCGCGCGATTGTTGGACGCAGCCCTGACACTCGCCCGCGCCGCGAAGTATCGCAGCCTCGGCACGTTCGAGTTCCTGGTGGACCGCGACAGCGGCGCCTTCTACTTCATCGAGGCGAACCCGCGCCTGCAGGTCGAGCACACGGTGACGGAAGTCGTCACCGGCCTGGACCTGGTGGAGATGCAACTTCGGCTGGGGGGCGGTGCGACGCTGGGCGATCTGGGCCTGACGGATGGCGCCGGCCCGAAGCCGCGCGGCATGGCAATGCAGCTGCGCGTCAACACCGAGACGATGCATCCCGACGGCTCGGCAAAGCCGGGCGGCGGCGTGCTGACCGCGTATGAGCCGCCCGCCGGCCCGGACCTTCGCGTCGACGGCTACGGCTATGCCGGCTATACGACCAACCCGGCCTACGACTCGCTGCTCGCCAAGCTGATCGTCTTCGCCCGCAGCGGCCGCCTCGAAGACGTGGCGGCCAAGGGCTATCGGTCGCTCTGCGAGTTTCAGGTCGCGGGCGCGCCGACGAACATTCCCTTCCTTCAGGCCTTGCTGCTGGACGACGCGGTTCGGGCCGGCGCCTTCGACACCGGCTTCGTCGAGGGCAATGCGCCGGCGCTGACGGCCATGGACGCCGCAACGCATCCGCGTCTCTACGCGGGGTCGAAGGAGGAGAAGAAGGGCGGTGACCGCGCCGGCGCCAGGGTCGACACCGGCGACCCGCTTTCCGTGCTCGCCTACGGACAGTCCAATCGCGACCGGTCGAGCCCGGATGCACCACCCGCCGGTGCCGTCGATCTCGCCGAGGGAATGATCGCCATCCGGACGCCGCTGCAGGGCACGGTGATCACCATTGCCGTCGCGGTCGGGGATGCCGTCCCGGCGGGGGCTGAGGTCGCCGTGATGGAAGCGATGAAGATGGAACATCCGGTCGCGGCGAACGCCGGCGGCCTGGTCCGCGCCGTTCATGTCGAGCCCGGCGACACGCTCTGGGAGGGCCAGCTGCTTTTGACGCTGGAGCCGTCCGATGTCGCGGCGCAGGTTCTGGGCGCCGCCGACGACCTCGATCTCGATGCCATCCGCCCGGACCTCGCCGAGGTGCTGGCGCGCCGGGCGCTGACGCGCGACGAGCAGCGGCCGGACGCCGTCAGGCGCCGGCGCAGGACCGGCCATCGGACCGCGCGCGAGAATGTCGCCGACCTGCTCGATCCCGGTACCTTCGTCGAGTACGGCCCCCTCGTCACAGCGGCACAGCGGCAGCGCCGGAGCTTCGAGGACCTGCTGACCCGAAGCCCGGCCGACGGCCTGATCACCGGCGTCGGCCGCGTCAACGGGCACCTGTTCGACGCCCCCGCTTCCGGCACCGCGGTGATGGCCTACGATTACACCGTTTTCGCCGGAACCCAGGGCGTCCACAACCACTGGAAGACGGACAAGATCATCGACCTCGCCGAGGACGGGCGCATGCCGCTGGTGCTGTTTGCAGAGGGCGGCGGGGGGCGCCCGGGCGACGACGATTATGGCGGCTTCATCGGCTTCGACACCTTCCACCACTTCGGCCAGCTCTCGGGTCTCGTGCCGGTCGTGGGGATCGTCGCCGGCAGGTGCTTCGCCGGCAATGCGTCGCTGCTCGGCTGCTGCGACGTGATCATCGCGACCGCCGACACCAATCTCGGCATGGGCGGACCCGCCATGGTCGAAGGCGGCGGGCTCGGCGTGTTCACGCCGGAGGAGATCGGTCCGATGGCGGTGCAGACGCGCAACGGCGTCGTCGACATCGCCGTCGCCGACGAAGCGGAGGCGGTGGCCGTCGCCAAGACGTACCTCGCCTATTTCCAGGGGCCGCTGAAGGACTGGACCGCGCCCGACCAGCGGCGGATGCGCCATATCGTGCCCGAGAACCGGTTGCGCACCTACGAGGTGCGCGAGGTGATCCGGACGCTCGCCGACGAAGGCTCGGTGCTGGAGCTGCGCCGCGACTTCGGGCGCACGATGGTGACGGCGCTGATCCGGCTGGAGGGACGGACGGTCGGCGTGCTGGCCAACGATCCGAAGCATCTCGGCGGCGCGGTCGATTCCGACGGGTCCGACAAGGGCGCCCGGTTCATGCAGCTCTGCGACGCGTTCGACGTGCCGGTCGTCAATTTCTGCGACACGCCTGGCATCATGGTAGGCCCCGAAGCGGAGAAGACGGCCCTGGTGCGGCATGCCGCCCGCATGTTTTTGACGAGCAGCAATATGACCGTGCCCTACTTTACGGTGGTGCTGCGCAAGGCCTACGGCCTGGGGCAGAGCGCGATGGCCGGCGGCAACTATCGCGCGCCCTACTTCTACGTATCCTGGCCGACCGGTGAGTTCGCGCCGATGGGTATCGAGGGACAGGTCAAGCTGGGCTATCGCGCCGAACTCGCGGCAATCGAGAACCCGGAGGAGCGCCTCAGGTTCTTCGAAGAAATGGTCGCGAAAGCCTATGAGGCCGGGAAGGCGCTGAACCGCTCCACCAACTTCATGGTCGACGACGTGATCGATCCGGCCGAGACGCGGACCTGGATCGTGAACCTGCTGGCCGCAATTCGCCCCGGCCCGCCGCGCGCGGGCAAGAAGCGCCCGATGATCGACGCCTGGTGACCCCTCCCTGCGGCGCATCGTCCGCGCCGAGGGTCTTCTTCCCTTGCTCGAAGGGAAGCCGGGGTGGGGTGGCCGAGGGCATCGAGCAGGTAGAGTTCCTGTTCTTCTTCGATACTCAGATTATCGATGAAGAATGCGGTGAGCCTGTTTGTGCCCCATGTGCCCAAGTTCAATAGTGGCGATAGGGCAAGTAGCTCGCGGAAATCCCGCTCATCCCCATCGCGTCGACCAGCTCGTCCACCGCGCGGATCGAGATGCCCTGACTATTCGACCTCGCTGCCTTGCCCGGTTGATGGCGGCAGGGCGGCGCGGAGCGCGGCGATTTCCTGCGCCAAAGCCCGCAGTTCCTGCGTTCCAGGGATTTCGCTGTCCGCGGCTTGAGCTTCTTCTCCGATAAAGAATGCTGCGAAGCTTGCGGTAATGTACCCAAAAACGGCAAAGCCATAGATCGACAACAGTAATGCGAGGATTCGACCCTCGGCGGTGAGCGGCCAGAAGCCGGATCCCATTGTTGTAAGCAACATCGCCGTCCACCAGAGAGCTTCAGGATAACTTCCAAAACCCCCCTCGATCTCTTGTGCCGACTCGAATGTAAGCATCCCGGCGGCACCGAGAAATGCGACGAGCACCGTAATCATCAGAACATAGCCAAGGCCGCGCCGCGAAAGGCTGTTTTTGAGAGCGTTCATGCTTCGATTGGCCGTTCCGAGAATTCGGATCAGCTGAAAGCCACGCGCCGCACGTGCCAGGCGGAATAACTGTAACGTTCGAAACATGCGCAACGCGGGTATGGCCAAAGCGGCAATGGAAATGATATTGTTGCGCAAGAAAATCATTTTTCGCGGAGCAATGGCAAGGCGAAGTGTAAAATCGGCAATAAAAATTATCCATATAGCGGTACCAAATAATTCTAGTAATCCAGATCGACCCCAAACAAGTTCAGCAAGTACGATACCAAACCAAACAAAACTCAAAATGATCATTGGCATTTCAAGCCATTCTTCCATTTGCCGCAAAACGGTCCACCGCTCCGCCTCATCCGTAACAGGCTGTGAATTGCGATCGGTCACGGATTTTCTCCTTGGTCATAAGGATAATTTGGATTTAGATGAAGTTTCTTTTTCAGAAAGCGGGCTTTTCTGGTGGATCGACAGGACCAAGTCAGGACGAAGGCGTGAGCGGGCGGGGAGGCGGGAAGGCTCACGTGCCGGTGAGCCGACGCCATCGCCGCTGAGGAGGACGATCGGCGCACGCCAGACGTGCTTCTGCGGGCTCTTCGGATCGATCGAGATGGTACGCAGCAGCCTACGGTCGCCCACAGCGTGCAAGAGATCCCAGTGCGCATCCCGTAGACTCGCACCGAAACGCATCCGGTGGAATTCCCACCTCAGCACTCTTTTGATCAGAACCAACCACCAAGCGGCGACGGCCTCGCTTGGCGGGTGGCGTGGGCGCTCCTCGGCGGAGCGGCTGCGGATCTCGCCCTCGATCAGGTAGCGTTCAGCGACACACGGTTGCCTGTCGCATCGTCGTGCGGTCTGATCGGTCGGCTACCGGGCGCTGCGGGCTCGCCGCGGTGCGCCCGCAGCGATGGTGGGGCGGGAGAGGCAGCATGAAGATCAGCAGAATTTCCGCCTATCGGGTCCTCCTGCCGCTGGAGGAGGGCAGCTATCGCTGGTCGGATTCGAAGGCGATCACCCGGTATGACAGCACGATCGTGCGCGTCGACACCGATGCCGGCATCACCGGCTGGGGCGAGGTCTGCCCGCTGGGGCCGGTCTATCTTCCGGCGTATGCCGAGGGCGCGCGTACCGGCATCGCCGAGATCGCGCCGGCGCTGATCGGCTGCGACCCGCTGCAGCTCGACGCCGTCAACGCCGTCATGGACGCCACGCTGAAAGGCCACCCCTACTGCAAGAGCCCGCTCGACATCGCCTGCTGGGACATTCTGGGCAAGCATGCCGGGCTGCCGCTGTGCAGCCTGCTGGGCGGGCGCTTCGGGCCGGACTTCGCGGTCTACCGCTCGATCTCGCAGGAGCCGCCGGAGACGATGGCCGACTGGGTCGCGACGCACCAGAAGAACGGCTTCCGTCACTTCCAGCTGAAGGTCGGCGGCGTGGCGGACGAGGACATCGCGCGGATCCGCGCCGTCGCGGCCCTGATGCAGCTCGGCGGCAGGCTGATCTGCGACGCGAATACCGGGTGGCTGACGGCGGACGCGCTGCGCCTCTGCCGCGCGGTGCGCGACCTCGACGTCCACATAGAGCAGCCCTGCCTGTCCTATGAAGAGTGCCTGACGGTGCGGCGGCACACCGACCTTCCGTTCATTCTCGACGAATCCATCCAGGACGTCGCATCGCTGCTGCGTGCCCATGCCGACGGGGCGATGGACGTGGTCAACCTGAAGATCGGCAAGGTGGGCGGCCTGACGCGCGCGCGGCAGATCCGCGACCTGTGCGTGTCGCTGGGCATCGGCCTGACCATCGAGGACATGCCGGGCGCCGACATAACCGGCGCCACCATCCTGCACCTCGCCCATTCGACGCCGGAGAAGTACCGGTTCTCCGTCACCTCCTCCTATCTGAAGGTGACCGAGACGATCGCCGCGGGCGGGCCCGTCGTCGTCGACGGGCGGACCCGTGCGAACGACGGTCCCGGTCTGGGCGTCGAGCCGATCATGGGCATGCTGGGCGAGCCGATCTTCGCGATCGGCTGAGCCCAGGGGCGTGCAGGGTGGGGCGTGCCGGGCGGGGGCGTGGGCGTGGCGCCGCATCTGCGGCATGATCGTGTCACGGACACCCCGTGGACACCTCGCCTCCGTCGCAGTTCCACCGCCAGCACAGGTTCCCGATCGATGACCGCACCCGACCCGCAGGCACTAGACTCCCACGCACCGCCCGCGAATGCCCGGACCGCGCATGGCGGCAAGGCGGTCTACGGCGCCCGGCTGGGCATTCTGATGCTGGAGGCGCGCTTTCCCCGCATCCCCGGCGACATGGGCAACGCCGGCACATGGCCGTTTCCGGTGCTGTACCGGGTGGTCAAGGATGCCTCGCCGGAACGAGTGGTGATCCACAAGGCGGCCGGGATGCTGCCGGCTTTCCTGGATGCGGCGCGCGACCTCGTCGAGATGGGTGCCGACGGCATCACCACCAACTGCGGCTTCCTGTCGATCTACCAGCGCGAGATCGCGGCGCACGTGGGGGTGCCGGTGGCGACCTCCAGCCTGATGCAGGCACCGTTCATCCAGAGCGTCCTGCCGCCCGGCAGGCGCGTCGGCATCCTGACCATCAGCGCGCGCACGCTGCTGGCCGAGCATCTTGCGGCGGCCGGCGTCTCTCCCGACACCCCGGTGATCGGCACCGAAGACGGCCGCGAGTTCAGCCGGGCGATCATCGGCAACCTCCCGACGCTCGACGTGGCGGCGGCGGAACAGGACATACTCGACGCCGGCCGTCGCCTGGTCGCGCAGAACCCGGACGTCGGTGCCGTACTGCTGGAATGCACCAACATGTCGCCCTATGCCCGCGCACTCGGCGACGCGCTGCGTCTGCCGGTCTACGACATCTACAGCTTCATCACCTGGTTCCATGCCGGCCTCGGCCCGCGCGATTTCGGCCATCCGGCCAGTGCCGCGCGCGCCTGGGGGGAGCGATGAGATCCACCGCGCAGCGGACCGACCGATTGGCGAGGTACACATGACGCACGACAGTTCCGCCGCGGCGCCGCTGACCCGCGCCCTGGCCCGCTTCGTCGCCGAAAGCGCGGCCCGCACCATCCCTCGGCCGGTGATCGCGATGGCGCGGACCGTCATTCGGGACGGCACCGGCGCCCTGCTGGCGGCCGCCAATCCAGACTATTCGACCGGCCGGCTGGCCGCCGCTTTCGCCCGCGACCAGGGCGGTACGCCGGAAGCCAGCATCGTCGGCCATGGCTTCAAGAGTTCCGCCAGCATGGCGGCCCTGGCCAACGGCACCATGGGCTATGCGTGCGATGTCGAGCCGCACCACCCCGAGGCGATTCTGCATCCCATCGCCGTCATGGTCCCGACGGCGCTGGCCATGGCCGAGCGCACGGGTGCCGCCGGCGCGGACCTGATCGCCGCCGTGGTGCTGGGGTGCGAGGTGGAATACCGCGTCTCGATGGCGCTGGGGCCGGCCGAGCAGTACGCGCTGGGGTTCCACCCGTCGGCGGTGTGCGGCTGTTTCGGCGCGACGGCGGCCTCCTGCCACCTGCTCGGCCTGCCGGAGGAGGCGGTGGTGTGCGCCCTCGGCCTCGCCGCCTGCCAGGCATCAGGCATGATGGCGTGGGAATCCGACCCGACGGAGAATGCCCGACCGTTCCAGATGGGGATGGCGGCACGCAACGGCGTGACCGCGGCCCTGCTCGCCGCCTCCGGCTTCGGCGGCCCGACGGCGGTGTTCGATCACGGGCACACGGTGTTCCGCGCCTTCAGCCGCGATCCCCGGCCGGAACGGCTGACCGCCGGACTGGGCACGCGTTACGACGGCATCATGGAACTGGCGATCAAGCCCTATTCCTGCGTCTCGTTCCTGCATCCCGCCCTGGATGCGCTGTTCGGCCTGATCCGCGAGTACGACATCCGGCCGCAGGACATCGCGGCGATCACCCTGCGCTTCCCGAAGGACGGCATTCACTGCGTCGACGACAACCCGCTCAAGAGCCACTGCGCCCAGTACATCCTGCCGGTGGCGGTGGTGAACGGCGAGTTGAAAGTGGCCGATATCTTCATCGATCGCCGCTTGAGCGACCCGGCCATTGCAGCCATGTGCCGGCGGGTCTCCGTCGTCTCCGATCCGGAACTCGACCCGCTGTTCCCAGACTTCTATGCCTCGATCGTCGATATCGACCTGACGTCGGGGGAGCGCCGCAGCCGGCGCAACGACATTGCGCGCGGCTATCCGGAAACCCCGCTGAGCGAGGCGGCGCTGGCGGAGAAGTTCAGCCAGCTAGCCGGCTCCGTCGCCTCGCCGGCCGGGCTGGAGCGCCTGGGTGCGGCGCTGGACGGGCTTTGGGATGCGCCCAACGTGACTGCACTGGCCGGAGCCCTGTGTCATCCGCAGGCCGGAGAAAAGGCATGAGCACACCGATGAACCGGCCACTGACGGTCGGCCTAGCCGGCTTCGGCAATGTCGGCAGCGACCTCGCCCGGCGGCTGACGGCAGCGCCGATCCCCGGCCTGACGCTGGTCGCCGCCAGCGCGCGCGACCTGGAGAAGGCGAAGGCCACGGCGCGCGCGATCGCCCCGACGCTGAAGGTCGTCCCCCTGGCCGAACTGCCCGGGCTCTGCGATGTCGTCGTCGAATGCGCGACGGCGGAGAGCTTCCCGGAGATCGCGCACGCGGTTCTCGAGGCAGGCAGGTATCTGATCGCGGTCAGCGCCGGCGGCGTGCCGAACTGCCCGGAGATGGAGGATCTGGCACGCCGGCACGGCGGGCGCGTGCGCATCGCCTCCGGTGCCCTGCCGGGGCTCGACATACTGCGCTGCGCCGCCGAGGGCAGCATCCGGTCGGTCCATCTGAAGTCGCGCATCAAGCCGGGTTCGATGGCGCATGAACCCTATGTGCTGGAGCGCGGCTTCGACTTCGCGGAACGGCCGCCGACGGCGCCGGTCAAGGTGTTCGAGGGCAGCGCCGGCGCGGCGGCAGCCGCCTTTCCGCGGCACTTCAACGTCGCGGTGGCGCTCAGCCTGGGCGGCATCGGCTTCGAGCGCACGACGGTGGAGATCTGGGTCGACGCCGACATCGAGGGGGCGATCCATCAGGTCGAGGTCGACAGCGAGGATGTCGGTCTCACCATGATCAGCCGCAACCGGCCCTCGGCCAATCCGCGCACCAGCCGTATCGTCGCGCCCAGCATCCTGGCCGCGCTGCGCGGCCTGGTTTCGCCCGTCATCGCTGGGAGCTGATCCCTGAGCGACATCCATTCTCAAAAAGACTCTCGGCGACACCTCCGCTGACCCGGGCGCGGTTTAGTGGTGACTGCGCCGATGCCCGAGCGCGAGGCACGCCCAGCGTTCTGTCCGAACGGTCCGGACGCATCGGAAGCGTGCCGGGCCCAGCCGGGACAGCATTCGTCGGTGCACGCTGCCGGGCCGCTGCGTGGCGTCGTGGAAGGGGCGATGGTGGTGGAGGAGGACCAGCCTGCCGCCCGGTGCAAGTGCGCGGCCGATGCGGTCGCAGAGCAGGTCGTGATCGCGCCGCGTCAGGTAATAGGCCAGTTCGGAGACGACGATCAGATCGTACGGGCCGCGCGGCATGCCGTGCGGCAGGATGGCGCGGTGCAGGCATACGTTCGGGCAGGCGGCCAGCAGGTGCTCGGCGGCGGCGAGGGCGGACGCAGAGGCATCGACGGCATCGAGGCGCAGGGAGCGGGCTGCGAGGGCGGCGGTGCTCGCACCGGAGCCGCAGCCGAGTTCCAGCACGCGTCCATGGCAGCGCGCGCCGCAGGCGGCGAGCAGCATGCGGCGCTTGTAGGCCTCGAACCGGCTCGTCCGCGTCGCCCACGGGTCCGGATCGGCACGATAGAGTGCCTCGAAGCCGGCAGGACCGATCGTCTTGCGCTGGTCTGCTATGGCCCGATCGCCTCGAAATAGCGTTCCTCGGGACGGAGTGCCCGTTCGATGAAGGCGGGGTCCAAGCGGAAGCCGTCCGGATCGTCGTGAATGAGGCCGGTCGTCTGGCTGAGATGTGCCGCGATGGCGGCGCGTTTCGCCGGGATCACAGACCGGACGTCGATCGCGACGCAGCGATAACGGGCGGGATCAGGCAGGTCGTGGGCGGTGCCGTTCTCGTCCAGCCAGACCGGATACTCGAGGACGCGCGGGCTCGGCCGAAGCCCCCGGACGCACTCCAGCGCGAGCCCTGCGACGGCGCGGTGATCGGCGTGCGGATCGCGCCGCCACGGCACTAGCACGACGTCCGGCCGTTCGCACGTCAGGACCGCCGCCAGCGTTCCCCGGGCCTGATCCCAGGCGGCTGTTCCGGGCGAAGGGGCATCGCCGTCGCGGAGCGCGAGAAAGGTCGCCTGCGTCTCCGCTATTCCAAGCGTTGCGAGGGCTGCCACGGTTTCGGCCCGGCGCACGCACGCCAGCCGGGGGCGCGGCCAGAGTCCGCTGTTCGGATGCGAGGCACCGCCGTCGGTGGCCACCACCACCCGGATCCGGGCGTCGCGCGCCGCCGACAGGGCGAGCAGGCCGCCGCAGCCGATCGATTCGTCGTCCGGGTGTGGGGCGATGGCGACGATCCGGCGCACCATCAGCAGGAAGGCGGGGTCGCCCCGCTCCAGCGTTACCATCCTCCCGGCTCCAGAGCGGCCTCGGCGACGGCGTCGCCGGCCTGCGCCAGGGCGCCGTCCGGATCGGGCTGCCGCAGATAGACCATCAGGTCGCGCAGGCGGCGCTCGAGAGGATGGGGTTCGATCAGGCCGGCGCAGCCGACCGCACGCTGGGCCAGTTCGACAACCCGCATGCAGAACTCCTCCACAGCCGATCGGGTGAGGTTTGCGTAGGCGACGGCGGCTGCCGCGTCCGCGCTGTCCGCGTCGATCGCGCCGCGGCAGCCGCGATCCCAGGCTGCGGCCGCACGGTCCAGCCAGCCATATCCACTCTCCACCGCCATGGCCATCTGGGCGAGGCGGTGCCGCTGATAGGGCGCACTGGCACGTCCGGCCCCGACCAGATGCTCGCGTGCGGCATCGAAGACGGCATGCATGCCGCCGACCTGGACGGCCGCGAAGCGGATCGCGCCCGCGCCGAACCAGGGCTGGCGGAGATAGTCTCCGGCAGTGCCGACGACCTGACCGGAGGTCACGATACGTCCGTCGAGATCGATCATATGGCTGACCGAGTTCCTCATGCCGAGGGGGCGCCACCATGATCGGTCCACCCGCTCGCGATCCGGCTCGAGCGGCAGTAGCAGCATGACGCGGCCACGCTGCTGGTCCGAGGCGGTGACGAGGGCACGGGTGACGCCGTCGACCCCCGAGGCGAAGCTCTTCGCGCCGTTCAGCCGGAGCCGGTCCCCGTCGGCCGCGACGGTCAAAGGGTGGCCCGGCGCATCGGTGTTCCAGACGGCGAAAAGATGTCCCGCCGCCGCATCGCCGTATGCATCGGCTGCATGCGCCGCGGTGCCGAAACGGCCGATGAGATCCAGCGCGTTCACGTGCCCTTCGAAGATGCGGCCCGTACCGAGGTCGCCGCGGCCGACGGCGGCCTGCAGCCGCAGGAGGGGCAGGGTCGACGGTACGCGGGTACGGGCGGGCGCGAGAATCCCATGGCGCCGCAGCACCGAAAAGGTAGCGGCCGGAAAAGCACGCTCATCGTCGTCGGAGGCGGCAGCCACGATCGCGCGCGTGAGCGACTGCAGGGCGGTATGTCCCTCGATCGTCGGCGCGAAGCCCTTGGCATATTCTGACATGGCGACGGCCGATCAGGTTGCGCCGTGCGGGTTGCCGCGCACGAGGCGCAGGCGCGCCTCGATCGCGGCCAGCGCACCGGCGAGCGGCATGGTGGCGGGAGGGTCGGCCGGTTCGGGCACGAGCGTTTCGAGGAGTGCACCCTCCGACACCGCATGACGGACCGCGCGCTCCATCGCACGAGGCGCCAGTCCGATCTGCGCGGCAAGTTCATCGGTGGCGTTACTGCGACCGTCGCGATGCGCTGCAAAGAGCGACCTCAGCGCCGCGCGGCTGCGGAAGCGGGCCTCGGACGCGGCCGGGTCCTCGACGAGAACCGGCGTCCCGCGGCGTGCCGCGTCCGCCCAGGCACTGAGCGTGTGCGCCATGCCGCCTGCAGCGCGGCCGGCGAGGCGGGCGGAGACCTGTACCCGGACGGCCGGGCAATGCCGTACGCGGCCCCCCGCCCGTCGCACGGCGGCCACGAGTGCCAGGTCCTCGCGGCAGCGCAGCGGCGGAAGTCCGCCGACGCGTCGATAGGTGGCCGCGGCGATGGCGAGGCTGGCACCCGTATGGTCCCAGTGGCGGGGGGCCGGATCGTAGGGTAGGGGGTCTATGGCGGCCTCCAGCGTATCGAGCGCGGCGCGATAGTTGCGCAGTCGGCGCCCCCGCAGCCGCACGGCATCCGGTAGGCGGGCCTCCTCGTCGGGAAGGTGGGATAGGGCGCCGCCCACCACATCCGCGCCCTCCGCGAGCGCCGCCAGATTCGCAGCGACCCAGTCCGATGCGGGGATTGCGTCGGCGTCCGTGGCCAGAAGGGCGCCGCACGGGATGCCCGCGCGATGGAATGTGCGCGCGCCGATGTTCATGGCCATCCGGCGCGCGGTTCCGACATGGGCCGCGTGTGGGGGAAGCACGACGTCGACAATCTCGATTGCGAGGGAACCGTGGCGCGCGGCGGCTGCGTCGGCGGCCTGTCGCGACCGGTCGCTGCAATTGTTCAGCAGGAAGACGACGCGAAGCGCTTCCGGCGCCAGCGGTCTCCCGTCGAGACCGACTTGCTCGGCCAGCGCCCGGCAGAGTCTCGGCAGCCGCTCCTCTTCGTTGTGCACCGGCACACACACGACCGCCTCGCTTCCCGCCATGCCACCTTCCGTCGCATCGGACGCCGACGGGAAACCGGAAGGAGGCGGCGAGTTCCATCGGCCGAGACGGTCCGGCGCCGAAATCCGGCCGTTCATGCATCGGGAAGGCGAACTGCCGATCCGCCAGCCCGGATGATGATAGCTATCTATTCAGCTAGCTGTCTTGACGCCGCGTCATAGCGTAGTTTAGATAGCCATATGGCTAACCTTGATTCGATCTTTCATGGGCTCGCCGACCCCACTCGGCGTGCGGTGATTGCCCGCCTGGCGGCTGGGCCGGCGGCGGTCTCGGAGCTGGCCGAGCCGCACCACATGACGATGCCGAGCTTCCTCAAGCATCTCAAGGTGCTGGAGGCGGGAGGCTGGATCGAGTCGGAGAAGGCCGGCCGCGTCCGCACCTGCCGGCTCAGGCCGGAGGCGGCGCAGGCGGCAGAGGGCTGGCTCGATCAGCAGCGCTCACTGTGGGAGGCACGCCTCGACCGGCTTGATGCGTTTCTCACGGCAATGAGCCAGGAAAGGGAAGATGATGACGCATGATCCGACACTCGACCTCCTTCTCGAGCGCGAGGTCAGTGCCAGTCCCACACAGCTCTGGCGTGCCTGGACCGAGCCCGACCTCCTCAAGCAATGGTTCGCGCCGAAGCCCTGGACTGTGGCGCGCGCGGCAATCGAGCCCCGCGCGGGAGGGATCTTTTCGGTCGTGATGGCCTCCCCTGAGGGGGTGGAAATGGATGAGACGCCGGGCTGTGTTCTGCTGGCCGAGCCCCGGAAGCGGCTCGTCTGGACGGATGCGGTCGGCCCCGAGTTCCGACCGAATGCCGAAACCTTCATGACCGTCGACGTCACGATGCAGGCGGTGACAGGCGGCACGCTCTACCGGGCACTGGTCCGGCACAAGTCCGCCGCAGATCGCGAGAAGCAAGAGCAGATGGGCTTCCATGACGGCTGGGGCACCTGTCTGACCCAGCTCGAAGCACTGGCGGGATATCTTTGACCGATGGAGCCGTCGAGCATGCCCGACGATCGGGCTTCGCCAGCCCGAGGGCATGCTTTGCCCATCGGAAGGTCATCATGCGGCCGGCGATCCGCTCCCTCGGCCTCGCCGGCCGCGGCCCTCGTCGACATGAACTGCGCATGAGACTAAACGACCCTGCGCAGCAAGTCAGGTCGCGAGGCGGTCCTTTTGCATGCCCAGGGTCGCCACAAGCCCGGTCGGTTGCCAGTCGTAGGACAGTGATCCCGCGAACTGCTGCGCCATGCTGCGCGATATCATCTTGCTCCCGAACCCTGTCATCTCCGGTGCGGCCTGTATGGGGGGTCCGCCAGCTTCGGCCCAGATGAGGCTTATGTGGGTGTCGTCGGTGTCGCTGGAGACATCCAGCGTCCCCTCGTTTACGGACAACGCGCCATGCTTGACCGAAT
This sequence comes from Alphaproteobacteria bacterium, assembly GCA_046296375.1. Taxonomy (GTDB): domain Bacteria; phylum Pseudomonadota; class Alphaproteobacteria; order JAJUGE01; family JAJUGE01; genus Constrictibacter. The sequence goes on from JBKBLL010000023.1 coordinate 18,760, forward strand.
TGGTCGCGAGCTCGTGGATGACCATCGCCAGCGTCGTGGCCGTTCGCTCTCCCACGCCCATCCGGGGAACGGCTATACGAATGCGACCCGCAAACGCACCCTGGTCGTCGTAGGGTGCCAGCAGCACGGACAACAGATCGCCCAGCAGCGCGGCCTTCCCCTCGTTTCCGGGCAGGGGTCGAACCAGGTCATGAGCACGGCCCAGCGCCGTGAGCCGCGCTGTCAGGCCCTTGGCCATATCCTCGATGGTCGTCGCCGAACGCGACGAGATCTGCGTAATGCTCGAGGCGATCGCCAGCAGGTTCTTGACGCGATGGCTCATCTCCCCGGCGAGGAGTTCATGGCCCTCTTCCGCCTGCTTGCGTCCGGTCACATCCAGGAATATTCCGAACATCAAACCGTCGATGATGTCGGCGTCGGCGCCCTGGCCGCGTGCGGAAATCCAGCGGACTGCGTCGCCGAGCTTGATGCGGAAGTCGATCTCGTAGGGTCCGGCGACGGAACGCGTCGCTATGAACGCCGCTCGAACGCGGTCACGGTCGGCCGGGTGAATATGCGCCGAAAGCGCCTCGAACGAGACCTCGTCGGCCCACGGCAAACCCCACAACTCGCAGCCCCGCTCGTCCATCGTGAACCGGTTGCTGTTCACGTTCCAGGACCACAAGGCAACCCTGGCAGCATCGATCGCGATCCGGAGATGTTCAGGCCGCCAGACTTGGGATCCTGGACCTTGTGCGGACAAAGATGGTGTTCCTTTACGACGCTCGACGAGACGCTCACGGTCACACGTTAGCACGGTTTCTTCGTGCGAGGGGAGCGCCGGACTGCCGAAGCGACTTAACGAACTGAAATTGTTTCCGATTCCGGCTCGACGAAACCGGCGCCGGAAAACGGGAGGGGCGCCGACGACGGGTCATCGGCCCGACCGGTTAATGTCCGCTCAACCTGTAGGGCTTAGAGTGGCTAGAAATTGAACCGGCGGTGCGCCATGGACGTTGCCGGGATGAACGCTCCCTTGGAAACCAGAGATGGCCCGCGAACCCGCTTCGGGATTTGAGCTGATCGAGCGACTGCCGATCCCGGCGCTGGTCGTCGATGATCGGGGTGTGATCATCAGCGCCAATGCAGCCGTCGCGGCGTGTTTCGCTTGCGCCGTCCAGAACCTGCCGGGGAAGGCCGTGCGTGTCATGGCGCTGGAGCCGCAGAAGCTCGACGAGCTTCTGCGTTCGGGCACTACAGGCGAGCTGGCGTTCCATGCGGGAGGCGGGAGGACGTGCTGGCTCGAGCTCTCCGCCGTACGCGACCTGCCGACGGCGACGACCCTTCTCGTCGGCGTCGATCAGACCGGGCGGAGGACCACCCAGGAAGCCCTGATCGAGGAGCGCGAGCGCTACCTGGACATGATGAGCGCGGTCTCGGACGTCTTTCACGAGCTGCACGGCGCGCCCGAAGGTCAGATCAGGATCTTCGTGCCGAAGCGTGAGAACGGCGCGGTGACGCTGACCGAGTTCCAGACCGAGTGGCCGGGCCCGGCGACCGACCGGACATACGATCCAGAGGGATTCCAGGATTGGATGAATACCCTCGCGGCGCATCGCCCCTATCGGAACTATGTCCATCGCATCCACCTGAAGGACGGTCGCGCGCGCTACCTTCGAGCGAGCGGCGTGCCCTATTACAAGGATGGCGTTTTTCAGGGGTATCGCGGCGTCAGCGTCGACGTGACGGCACAGATCGCGGCCGAAGGCGCACTGCAGGAAAGCGCCGACCAGCTCCGGCGAAGCAGGCATCACCTGGAGCGGGCTCAACAGGTCGCCGCGATCGGCAGTGCGGAGCGTGACCTGGTGACGGGCCGGGAGGAATGGTCGGCGGAGTACTATCGGATCGTCGGTCTGGACCCGGCCGAGGTCGCACCGGACACCTACACGGTCATCGAGATGGTTCACCCCGATGATCGCGCGCTGGCGCGCAGGGCCATCGCGATCGCGGAGGAGGGCCGGCGTCCCCGGCCGGGAGAGTTCCGGCTGCTGCGTCCGGACGGGGAGATCCGCCGGATCTTCTGCGACATGGACGTCGAGGTGGGTATCGCGGGTCAGGCTCTGCGCATCCACGTGATTTTCAGGGACGTAACGGAGCTGCGGGCGGCGGAGCAGATAACCCAGGCCCAGAAGGACGCGGCCGAGCGTGCCAACCAGGCCAAGTCCCGGTTCCTGGCGAACATGAGCCACGAGATCCGCACGCCGATGAACGGCATCCTCGGCATGAACGGACTGCTCCTGAAGACCGAGCTGTCGGACGATCAGCGCGAGTTCGCCATCGCGGTGAACGACAGCGCCGAGGCGCTGCTCTCCCTCATCGACGATATCCTGGACGTGTCCAAGCTGGAGGCGGGCGGGTTCGCGCTCGAGGTCCTGGATTTCGATCTGGCCGACACCGTCGAGGGCGCGGTGAACCTCCTTGGTCCCACGGCGCATGATAAGGGGGTCGATCTTTCCGTCTATGTCGACCCATCGGCCCGCGGCGGTTTTCGCGGCGACCCGCTGCGCGTGCGCCAGGTGCTGCTCAATCTCGCCGGCAATGCCGTGAAGTTCACCGAGACGGGTGGCGTGGCGGTCGAAGTCACCGCAGGTGAGCCGATCGACGGAAGGGCGCTGATCCGCTTCGAGGTGAGCGATACCGGCATCGGAATATCGGACGAGGTGCGCGGCAGCCTGTTTCAGAACTTCGTTCAGGGCGACAGCTCCGTGACGCGCCGCTATGGCGGCACCGGTCTCGGACTATCCATCAGCAGGCAGCTGGTCGCGCTGATGGGCGGGACCATCGGGGTGGACAGCCGCCCCGGAACGGGCAGCCGGTTCTGGTTCGAGATTCCGCTGCCGGTTGCCGATGCCGCGGGCAACCAACGACCGGCACCCGATGCATTGCGCGGGCTTCGGGCACTGATCGTCGACGACATCGAAATGAACCGGCGCATCCTGACACGTCAACTCGCGGGATTCGGCATGCAGCCGACGGCGGTGGGGGATGGGCCGGAGGCGATCGACGCGTTGGAGCGCGCGCTCGCCGAGGGGCGGCCGTTCGATCTGGCGGTCATCGACCAGATGATGCCCGGCATGCCGGGGGATGAACTCGCCTATCGGATACGCGGCATGACCGGCACCGGCCGGGTGAAGCTGCTGATCTCCTCCTCGGCCGGTCCGATGGGGGTCCCCCCCGAAATCCACGGCGTCATCGACGCCATTCTCGCGAAACCTCTCCGAGAGCAGACACTGCTCGACACCCTCCTGCGGGTCGTCGACGTGGTGCCGCCCGAAGCCGTGCGACCGCGCGCAAGACCCAGGCGCATGCGCCCCCGCCACCGTCGAACGGAGCCGGGCGGCCGCTGCGGATTCTCCTGGCCGAGGACAACCACATCAATCAGAAGGTGGTCGTGGCCTTGCTGGGAACGAGCAACTATCTGGTCGACGTCGTCGAGAACGGCGAGCAGGCCGTCGAGGCTGCGCGTGCGGCCGCCTATGACGTCGTGCTGATGGATCTGCAGATGCCCGTTCTCAACGGGGCCGACGCGACCAGACGTATCCGGGAGCTACCGGCGCCCCGAAACGCCGTGCATGTGATCGCATTGACGGCGCATGCGATGAAGGGCGTTCGTGAGGATTGCCTGGCAGCCGGCATGAACGACTACATCTCCAAGCCGATCGATGCGGCCGTTCTTATTCAGAAACTGGCAGCACGATCGGCAATGCAGGTTCCCTGCTCGGTGGTAGGTGGAAAGTGAGCTTCCGCCTGCAGCGTCGGCGCGTCCGTTTGGTCGGCTCGGACCACCCTCTCATGTCGCACGCCGTATTCGTTCGGAGTGGGGGTGGTCAGTCCGCTGATGCCGTCGGCTGAGCAGGTGGCCGAAGCGACAAGGCGAAGATGGCGCATCCCAACGGCAGGACGGCCGCTGCCAGAAGCGCTCCCGCGAAGCTTCCGGAGAGGTCGTAGGCGAGGCCGAAGGGTAGCGGTCCGACGGAAGCACCGATGACGAGGAGCATCTGGCCGGTCCCCTGGATGCTGCCGAGGTGTCGGCGGCCGAAATAGCGCGGCCAGAGAAAGCCGAAGAAGCTCATGCTGACGGCATTGCTGAGCCCGAACATCACGGCGTAGGCGAGGGCGCTGGGGAGGCCCTGCACCATGGCGGCGCTCACCAGAGTGGCCGCCGTTACCAGAAGCCCGGCCGAGAACATCCGCGCCGTCGGCAGGCGGTCCAGGAGCCGACCCATGACGGGCATCGCCACCACCATCGTTGCCGCCGAGACCGCGAAGACATTGGCGGCAACCTGTGGAGCAAGCCCCTGCGCGGCGAAGATCGTGACCTGGAAGAAGTGCAGGGCGGTCAGCAGCATGGAAAGCGAGAACAGCCCGGCGGCGATGATGTAGAAGGCCGAGGTCCGCAGCGCTTCCCGCAACGTCAGCCCGGCGGTCGCGGCACTCGTCGCGCCGCTGCCGGTAGCAGGCTCGGCATCGCACACGCCGTCCGGTCGCAGCCCGACATCCTCGGGTTTGTCGTGAACCAGGACGAGGACGGGCGGGAACAGCAGCGCGATGGTCAGGACCCCGAGCCAGATCCATGCCTGGCGCCATCCCGCGGTTTCGATCAGCCACTGCGCGAGCGGTGGGTAGACCGCCATCGACGCGGAAAAGCCGAGCGCCATCAAGGAGAGTGCAAAACCGCGCCGTCGGCTGAACCACTGCGAGACGAGATTCGAACAGGTGAGCATCAGGGCCCCTTGCCCGAAGAAGCGGAGGGCGGCGAACCCGAGCGCCAGGGTGACGACGTTTCCGGCGGTGCCGAAAAGGACGCAGGCGATCCCGAGGGCGGACACGGCCACCAGGAGCATGCGCCGGCTTCCGAAGCGGTCCACCAAGCGGCCCATGACGGGCAGTCCGAACGCCGCGGCCAGCGTCGCCAGACCATACGCCGACGCAAGGGCGGTGCCCGACAGGCCGAGTTCGTCGCCGATCGGGCCGAGGAACACGCCGAACGTGTATGACTGGCCGGGACCGCTGGCGAACATGCCCAGCGCCGCGACGGCGAGCATCGTCCAGCCGACGAAGAAGTGCCGATTGCAGGCGCGCAGCAGACGTTGTCGATGACCGCCCGGTCGCATCACCTAGCCTCTGCGCATACGCCCGGCGGCGTCGTTGTTCGTAGCCACGTCAACCGGAGGATGACGCCATCGCGGGCCATGGTCGAGCGGTTCGACGCCGAAGGAAACGCGGACGCGTACGGACTATGGTGCGCTCTGGTGTCGGCGCGCGGAGGATGTTCCGGGGCGACCGAGGGTCGCGACGAGCAGGGATGCTCCGAGGCAGTAGACAGCCGAACCGGCCGCGATCGTACCCATCGAGATGTCGATATCGATCAGTACGCCCATCGCCGCCGGCGCGAGACCGGAGGAGAACACCATCGCGGACTGTCCGAAGGCACGGATCGAGCCGAGATGTGCCGTTCCATAGAGTTCCGCCCAGATCGCGCCCTTGACGACGGCGGTGACTCCCGTGCTCGTCCCGAGCAGCGCCAGGAAGGCGGGCGCCGCCCAGTGGGCGTCACTCAGCACCAGGACAATGCAGGACAGGGCCAGCGGGGTCAGAAAGAACGGCGTCAGGCGGCGCGCCGACCATCTGTCCACGAGCGGGCCGGCGATGATGGACGCGGTGACCGACGCCGCCGCGTAGAGGAAGAACGACCCCGCCAGCAGCGACAGCGGCCAGCCCTTCACGGCGGCCAGATGCACCTGGTGGAAGATCAGGCCCGTGGAAATGAACGATGGGGCCAGCAGGGCCGGAAGCAGTAGCCAGAGTGAAACGTCTCTCAGCGCCTGCCCGAGCGTACGATCGCGCGAGGCCCCGGCTTCGGGGGTGCTGCGCGCCCTGAGAGCCCGGTCCCTTTCGGCGTGCCCGGACAACAGCAGCAACGCCACCGGGACGAGGAGAATCAGCCCCGCACCCGTGATGATCCAGACGGTGCGCCAGTCGAAGATGGCGAGCGCCGCGACCACGATGATCGGCGCGAGCGCGGCCCCGGCGGCGTTGCCGAGAGCCGCGATGCTGATGGCGCGCCCGCGCTCGGCTTCGAAATAGCGTGCCATCGCCGTCATCGCCGTGTGGACGGCCAGACCCTGCCCGAAAAGGCGCAGTCCGAAGATCGCCACGGTCACAGTGGCGACGCCCCAGACCGCGCCCATCAGCAGGCACATCGTCCCCAGCATGCCCAGGACGCCGGCCGCGACGACGGGCAGCGGCACCCGGTCGATGAGCCGGCCTATCCAGATCAGCGTGGCGGCGCTCGCCAGCGTCCCGACCGCATAGATGGAACCGAAACCGGCATTGGTAAGGCCGAATTCGGCTCGGACTTCACCGCCGAAGAGGGAGATGAAGTACGTCTGGCCGGCACTCGAACAGAAGCAGAGCAG
>JBKBLL010000024.1:0-24873 GCA_046296375.1 Alphaproteobacteria bacterium
GCGCCATTTCAGCGCTTCGAGATGCCCCAGGTGCCGGCGGATGTCCTGGTGCAGGAACGCCGCCGCGACGGCGGTCGGGACAGGGAGGCGCGCGCCGCCGGGCTCGCGCGCGAACAACCCGCGTGCGTCCATGTCGGCGAGGGCACGCCGTGCCACCCGCAGCAGTTCCGTCAAATCCCCCGCCATCCGGCCCCTCCCGTCGACGACGAAGCATCGCAGGACCGCGGGCCATACGGAAGGTCGTTCAGGCGGGGGCGGTTCACGCGAAAACGCAAAGAGTGCGCCGACACGATCGGCGCACTCCCTGTCATTCGGCTGACTTTCATTCCTGCCGGCCGGTCCCGAGGGGACGGGACGCGGCGGGTCGGGTCGGGTCAGGCCTCGGCGGCCTGCCGCGTCTCGGCACAGCGCGCGACGCGGCGCTTCAGGCGGCGGATCTCCGGCGTCATCCTCGCGGCCGGCGTCTTCTCGAGCCAGGCGTCCAGGCCGCCGTTCTTCTCGATCGTCCGCAGTCCGTTGACGGTGAGGCGCAGGCGGACGGCCGTGCCCAGCACGTCGCTCATCAGCGAGGTTTCCTGCAGGTTCGGCAGGAAGCGCCGCTTCGTCTTGTTGTTGGCGTGGCTGACATTGTTGCCGACCAATGCGCCCTTGCCCGTGATCTGGCAGCGCCGAGCCATGGATAGTCCTCGGAAATGACTGTTCTAGCGGGGTCCCCGCAAGGAAGGCGCTATGTACGGGCCGGTACCGCAAAGGTCAAGTCCGTATGGCCGCCTCGGGTGCCGCAAGGAAGGTTTCGATCATCGCGCGCGCTGCCTTGGCCGGCGGAATGCGGCCGGAGACCACGTCCGCCTCCAGCACGCCGAGGCGCGCCCGCACTCCCGTATGGCCCTTCAGCGCGGCCAGCAGCGTCTCCCCGATCTCGCTCCACATCCAGGCGCGGGCCTGCTCGCCGCGGCGCCGGCCGATCTCGCCGTTCGCCCCCAGCGTCTCGCGATAGCGGGCGATCGTCTGCCAGACCTCCGGCACGCCGGCGCCGGTGAGGGCCGAGCAGCGCAGCACTTCGACCTGCCACTCGGTCGTGGCCGGACGCAGCAGCCGAAGCGCGTGGCCGTACTCGGCGGCCGTCCGGCCCGCTTGCGCGGCGAGGTCCCCATCCGCCTTGTTGACCACGACGAGGTCCGCCAGTTCGACGATCCCGCGCTTGATGCCCTGCAACTCGTCGCCGCCGCCCGGCAGCAGCAGCAGCAGGAACATGTCGACCATGTCGGCGACGGCGGTCTCCGACTGGCCGACCCCGACCGTCTCGATCACGAGGACGTCGAACCCGGCCGCCTCGCACAGAAGCATCGCCTCGCGCGTCCGGCGCGCGACACCGCCCAGTGTCGTGCCGGCCGGGGAGGGGCGGATATAGGCTTCCTCGCGGCGCGAGAGTTCCGCCATGCGCGTCTTGTCGCCGAGGATGGAGCCGCCGCTGCGCTTCGACGACGGATCGACCGCAAGGATCGCCATGCGGTGTCCGCGCTCGATGACGTGCAGGCCGAACGCCTCGATGAAGGTCGACTTGCCGACGCCCGGCACCCCGCTGATGCCGAGCCGCACGGACTTGCCGGTATGGGGCAGCAGCGTTTCCAGCAGTGATTCGGCCCGTTCGCGATGGTCCGGCCTGGTGGATTCGATCAGGGTGATGGCCCGCGCCAGGGCGCGACGGTCGCCGTCCCGGATGCGTCGAGCGAGGTCGGCCACCGTCATCGCGCGAGCCGCCTTCCGTCCGGGCGCACGGGACGCGGGCCATCCGGCGTGGCGGCGCCGGCATCGGGATGATTCGGATTGATCGGCACGTTCCGGTCGATCTTCATTGCCGCCGGCGGTACGCGCAGCACCGCCTTCCTGAGGGAAGCCAGCCGGGCGTAGCCCCGGCGCGGCCCGTCGACAGAGTGGGATCGTCCCGGTCCGGAAGATCCCCTGGATCGACGATCTCTACCCGCAGGCGGTCCGGTCTGTCGATGGTCGACGCAGTCCGCCGGTCCAGTGCGAGCCGGCGGAGGACGGCCCGGGCCGCGAGCATCGGTCGTTGAAGACACGGGCGGTCGGAATCCGCCATTGTCGATGCCGGGATGATGCCCAAGTCCAACAAATAAACAGGCGAATAATGGAGGACGCCATGGAGATCAGGACGCTGTTGGTGCCTTTGGGGAGCGCCGCCGCCGACCGGATCGCCCTGGGCGATGCGCTGGCCGTCGCCCGCCGACTGAACGCTCACGTCCGAGCGGTCCTGGTGGACCCGTCGCAGGCACCGCACTCGCTGCGCTACGGCCAGGCCGGCGAAGGCTTCATGACGGACGCGATGCTCGCCAGCCTTCGGGGCGTGGCACAGCAGTATCGCGATGCCGGACGGGCGCTGACCGAGGAGATGGCCGCCGCTGCGGGCGTGCCGCTGCGCGATGTGCCGGACATGGAGGGACCCTCCGTTTCTTGGGGGATCCTGAAGGGCGACGCGGTCGGCGCCGTGGTGGGGGAGGCCGCGGTCCACGATCTCGTCGTCCTTCCCGCGCCGTCCGGGCAGCCGGGCGGCGGCGCGTCGGCCGATGTGGACGGGGTGCTGCTGGCGACTGGCCGGCCGACGCTGTTCGCGACCGGCACCGGGGCGGCGTGCGCGACCGCGCTGGTCGGCTGGAACTGCAGTCCGCAGGCGGGGCGGGCGCTCAGCCGGGCGCTGCCGCTCCTGCGCGAAGCCTCGCGTGTCCACCTGCTGCAGATCGAGACGGGCTCGAAGGCCGGGCCCGATGTCGACCGGGCGGCGCTCTATCTGGCATCGCACGGCATATCGGCCGAAACCCATCGGGTGCCCGGCGCCTCCGCCTCGGTCGGCGAACTGCTGCTCCAGCATGCCGACGACCTGCGGGCCGATCTCCTGGTGATGGGGGCCTACTCCCACAACCGGCTGCGCGAACTCCTGCTCGGCGGCGTCACGCGCCATGTACTCGCCCATGCGCGGGTGCCGACGCTCATGGTGCACTGAACGAGAGGCCGGTGCAGGCCCGCGCGGATCACCGGCCCCTATAGTTCGGCGGGCGCTTCTCGACGAAGGCCGTCAGGGCTTCCTGGCAGTCATCGGTCTCGGCGATGAGCGCGAAGGTCTCGGCGACGTTTTCGACCGAGCGGCGGAAGTCGGCGTCGCAGGCGCGGGCATAGGCGTCGCGGCCGAGCTTCATGACGATGGGCGACTTCGCTGCGAGCTTCTGTGCGATGGCGCGGGCGCGCTCCAGGGCGGTGCCCGCCGGCACCAGTTCGCTGACCAGACCCATGCGGAAGGCGGTCTGGGCGTCGAACGGCTCGCCGAGGAAGAGCGGGCCGAACGCCTGATGCTTGCCGACCAGCCGGGGCAGCTGGACGAAGTGGATGGCGGGTATGAGGCCCACGTCGATCTCGGGATAGCCGAAGGTCGACTTGTCGCCGGCGATCAGCATGTCGCAGGAGATGGCGATGGTCATGCCGCCGGCGCGGGCGGCCCCGTCGACCACCGAGATGCTGGGCTTGCCGAGCCGGTACTGGATGTCGTTGAGGGCGAAATAGAGCCGTTCGACGAAGCCCTTCACCTCCACACCCCTCTTGCCGCGGACGATGTCGAGGTCGAGCCCCGCGCAGAACACCTTGTGCGCGCTGCGGATGATCACGGCGCGCACCGCGTCGTCCTTGCCGGCCCTGGCGACGGCGTCGAGCAGTTCCTCGATCAGCACGAGGGTGATGGCGTTGACCGGCGGGCGGTCGAGGGTGACCTCGGCGACCTTGTCGACGATGTCGTAGCGGATGAATTCGTAGGTCATGGAGCGCTCCCGTTCCGGTGATGCCGCCCCGTCTATCCCGGCTTCATGCGGAATACGAGACGGTGACCGTGCCGAGGGCGCCGTAGTCGGCGATGTGCGTCTCGCCGGGCCGAGCCAAAATCATACCGGTGCAGGTGCCCGTGCTGACGACCTCGCCGGCATGCAGGCCGATGCCGGTGCGCGACAGCTCGTTGGCGAGCCAGGTCAGCGGCACCAGCGGATGGTCGAGCGCCTCGGCCGCCGTACCGCGGCGCCGCTCGCGGCCGTCGACTGTCAGCACGATCGTCTGGCCGGCGATGCCGGCGCTCCTCCAGTCCGGGATGGCCGGCCCGAGGATCAGCGTCCCGGAGCCGCTGCCATCGGCCAGGATCGCCGGCAGCGGCGGGAAGCGCTCGTCATGGGCGAAGCGGCACTCGGCCGCCTCGATGCCCGGATGGACGGAGGCGACCGCATCGGCGACCTCGTCCTCGGTGTACGGGGCGGCGCGCGGCGGCAGGTCGGCGGCGAGCCGGACCATGTATTCGCACTCGGTGATCGGCCGCAGGAGCACCGGGCCGGGCAGGGTGGCCGGGCTCTCCGTCACGAACTGGCGGAAGACGCGGCCGTAGATCGGCGCGTGCGTGCGCAGGGCCCGCTGCATCTCCGGCTTGATCGCGGCGATCTTCCAGCCGCCGACGGCCCATCCGAGTTCCGCCGCCACCAGTCCGGCGACGCGATAGGCTGCGGCTTCGTCCGCGGGGACGAGGGCGGGATCGAGCCCGCTCTGCTGGCGCCGTTCCCGGCGGAGGGCCGCAAGGAGGCGGACGAGTTCCGATCCGTGCTCAGGGTCCATGGGGCGTATTCCTGCTCGGTGCCGCGTGCGCGCACGTCGACGGAGGCGTTTCTCCTCCTTCGCGCAACGTCGGCCTGGATCAGGCCGCAAATGCACCGCCGGGGCAAACGAGTTATCCGCTGCCCCCCTTGAGACCGGCTCAAGGGACGCGCCCGGGCGGCGCGGTACGTCGTGTGGTCCTCAAGGGGTCGCGGCCGGCTCCAGCAGAGCCATGTCGCGCGCGACCTGCTCGAAGGCGGCGCAGATGCGGGCGATCTGCTCCGGCGTCTGGGCGGCCGAGACGCTGCAACGCAGCAGCGAGGTGCTGTTCGGCGTGCCCGGCGGGATGGCGAGGTTCACGTAGATCCCTGCCGCGAAGAGGCGGTGCCAGAATTCGACCGCGAGTTCCATGGTCGGCATCCGCACCGCCACGATCGAACTGGCCGGCGCGGTCAGCGGCAGGCCGAGGGCGCTCAGCCCCTGGTGCAGCGCCTGGGCGTTGCGCCAGAGGCTGGCGCGCAGTTCGGGCCGCGTGCGCAGTTCGTGCAGGCAGGCCGACGCGGCGGCGAGGTTCGCCGGCGACAGGGAGGCGGTGAACATGTAGGGCCGGCTGGCGAGACGCAGCAGCTCGAAACGCGGATGGTTCGAGCCGGCGAAACCGCCCATCGAGCCGAGGCTCTTGCTGAACGTACCGACGATGAAGTCGACTTGGTCGAGCACGCCCTGGTCCTCGGCCACCCCGCGGCCGTTCGCGCCGTAGACGCCGACCGAATGCGCCTCGTCGACGAGGAGATAGGCGCCGTGACGGCGTTTCACCTCGGCGAACTCGCCGAGCGGAGCCACGTCGCCGAACATCGAGTAGAGACCCTCGACGATGACGAGCTTGTTGGTGCCCGGCGGCAGGCGCTCCAACCGCTTGTCCAGGTCGCCGGGGGCATTGTGTCGGAAGCGGATGACGGTGGCGCCGCTGAGCCGGCATCCGTCGTAGATGCTGGCGTGGCAGTCGGCATCGAGGAGAATGGTGTCGTCGGGGCCGGCCAGTCCGGCAATGGTGCCGAGATTGGCCTGGTAGCCCGTCGAGAAGACGAGCAGCGAGTGCACGCCCAGGAAATCGGCGAGTTCGCGCTCGAGCGTGCGGTGCAGGTCGTAGGTGCCGTTCGCGACGCGCGATCCCGTCGTGCCGGTGCCGTGCGCCGCGACAGCCTCCTGCGTGCGGCGGATGGAGGCGGGGTCGAAGGTCAGGCCGAGATAGTTGTTCGTCCCGGCGAGCAGAATGCGGCGCCCGCCCGACAGGGCTTCGGTCGCCGACAAGATCTCGTCCATGCAGACCCCGAACGGGTCGGCGCCCGCGCCCGCGAGCCGCTCCCGGAGTTCCGGAAGGGCGGCCAGCTTGTCGAACAGATCCATGGCTATTTCGCGCCGCTGAGTTGACGGATGGCCCCGACGAGGTCGCCGACGGTCCGGATCTCGGAGATGAGGTTCATCGGGAAGGAGATGCCGTATTCGTCCTCGATTTCCATGATCAGGTCGAGGACCGCGACGGAATCGATTTCCAGGTCGGTGGTGATGTGCGTCTGGGGCGCGATCGTGATGCCGCGCGCGTTGAACGGTGCCAGCAATGCGCAGACGCGCGCGAAGACGGGATCGTTCTGCATCTCTTGTAACGCCGAAGGGGTCATCTTCTACGCTCGCTCCGCTGCCGTCCTTTGGCTGCGATCACCGCTAGAGCCAGTTGTTCGCGCCATACCAGCGGAAGGTCCGCCGGATGCCCTCGTCCATAGAAACGCGCGGTTGCCAGCCTGTCGCCTCAGTCAGCGGGCCGGCGTCGCAAACCCAGCCGATATGGTAGAGTTCGCGCACCTTTCCAGGATAAACCATCGGCGCCCCGCCGGTCAGGCGCGCCACGGCCTGGGTCGCCGCTGCAGCCAGCCGCATTGCCGCGCGGGGGATCGGTACGCACCGCACCGGCCGTCCGAGATGGGTGGCGGCCGTGGCCGCCAGGTCGGCCCAGCCGTACCCCCCCGCGTGTCCGTCGCAGATCTCGAAGATGCCGTCCGTCGCGGAGGCCGCGAGCGCGGCGACCGCCGCGGACAGGTCGTCGCGGTAGACGGCGGAGAAGCGTGCGTTCGGTACCGCCGGCACCGGCAGGAAGCCGCGGCGCATGAGCCGGAACAGCGGCAACGTGGCGCGATCCCCCGGCCCGTAGACCAGCGGCGGCCGGATGGCGCACCAGTCGAGACCGGGGATCGCCGCCAGGGCTTCCTCGGCCGCGCGCTTGCTCGCGGCATAGGACGAAAGCTGCGGCTCGCGCGCTGCCAGAGAGGAGACGAGGACGAGGCGCACCCCGCGTTCCGCGCAGAGCCGGCCGATGGCCGCCGTAGCGGCGGCATTGACCCGGTGGAAGTCGGCGGCGGAGCGGGCCCGCACCGCACCGGCACAGTGGACGAGGACGGGGCAGCCGGCGATGAGAGTCTCGATCGCGGTCACGTCCTCGACCGTTCCAGGCACGAGAGCGGCATCGACGGCGAGGTTGGAGTCGGCGCGCCGCGCCAGCGCCTTCACCTGGGCGCCCTGGTTGCGTAGCGCACTGACGATGCTGCGGCCGATGAAGCCGGTGCCCCCCGTCACCGCGATGGTCGCGTCGGTGGCCCCCTCCGGCTGGGACGGGGCCATGTCTGCCGCGCACCGGCCGACCGCCGCGCAGCGGTCGGCCGCAGGGCGCGCGCCCGAAGCCGCAGCGCCCATGGCCGCCTTATCCCTCGGCCGCCAGTTTCAGGCCGGCATCGCGATAGGCGGGCGTGTAGAGGCCCGACAGAAAGTTGGCCCGCGTCCCGGCCCGGCTCAGCTTGCCGGACGAGGTGTGCGGCAGGCTGTGCGGTGGCGCCAGCACGACGTTCGCCTCGACTCCGACGCTGTCGCGCACCATGGCGTGGACCTGCCGGCGCAGCCTGTCCCGCGCTGCCGGGTCCGACAGGCGGCATTGCACGACCACCACCACCGACTCGTCTCCGTCCTCGTCGACGACCGAGAAGGCGGCCGCGTCGCCCTGGCGCAGGCCGGGCAGGCGCTCGACCGCCCATTCGATGTCCTGTGGCCAGATGTTGCGGCCGTTGGAGATGATGAGGTCCTTGCTGCGCCCGGTGATCACGAGTCCGCCGTCGATCGTGTAGCCGAGGTCGCCGGTGTCGAGCCAGCCTTCGGGGGTGAATGCCGCGGCTGACGCCTCGGGGTTGCGGAAATAGCCCTGCATCAGGCTGGGCCCGCGAATCAGCACCCGCCCGACCTCGCGGTCGGCGCAGGCCTCGCCGTCGTCGCGCCCGATGCGCAGTTCGTGGCCGGCCATCACCTTGCCGCAGACGACGAAGGTGCGCCCGCGCGAACCGGCTTCGGGGCCGACCGGAACCGCCTCGCCGGAGGTGGCGAGTTCTTCACGGTCGATCGTGTCCGTGCGGAACTCGTCGTCGAGGGAGTCGAAGGTCACCGCGAGCGTCGACTCGGCCAGGCCGTAGCTCGGCACGAAGGTCGAGCGGCGGAAGCCGTTCGCGCCGAACATCTCCACGAAGCGGTCGAGCACGTCGGCGCGCACCATGTCGCCGCCGATGCCTGCGACCCGCCAGCAGGACAGGTCCAGGCCGGCAGCCGCGCCGTTGGCGGCGCGGCGCGCGCACAGGTCGTAGCCGAAGGAGGGGCTGAACGCCACCGTGCCGCGGTTGCGCGCGATGAGCTGCAGCCAGGCCAGGGGGCGCCGGGCGAAGTCCATCGTGGCGATATAGTCGATCGTGATCTGGTTCAGCATCGGCGTGAAGCAGAAGCCGACTAGACCCATGTCGTGATAGAGCGGCAGCCAGGAGATGCAGCGGTCGCCGGGGCGCAGCATCAGCCCGTGCCTGCTGATCGCCCCGGTGTTGGCCAGGGCGGAGCGCTGGGTGACGAGCACGCCTTTCGGTGCGCTGGTGCTGCCCGACGAATACTGGATGTAGCAGGGGTCGTCCTTGTCGGGCGGCCGCAACTCACCGGTCTGTGGCAAGGCGAGGAAGTCGTCGGGTCCGCCGACATGCGCGATCCGGTCGCCCGCCGCTTCGCGCAGCATCTCGACCAGCTCGGGCGGCGCCACGGCGGCGGCGGCATCGGCGCTCTCCAGCATGCGGCGCAACTGGCGCACGTAGGACTCGCGGCCGCCGAGATTGACCGGCAGCGGCAGCGGCACCGGAATGAGACCGGCATACTGGCAGCCGAAGAAGAAGGCGTGGAAGGCTGGCGACGTGTCCGCCACGAGGCCGACGCGCGCCCCGCGCGGCAGTCCCAGACCTACGAGCCGTCGGGCCACGGCGATGCTGCGCTCGCGCAGTTCGCGATACGGCAAGGCGAGGACGAGATCGCCGCGAACCGAATAGTAGTTGTACCCGGTGTCGCCACGCGCTGCGTAGTCGAGCCCCTCGGTGAGGGTTTCGAAGCGGCACGCGACGTGCGGAAGCGTCGTATTGATCGTCGGTGTAGGAGCGTTCATCTCGATGACTGTTTGGTGAAACGGCCCGTCTGTTCGGACAGATAGACCGCCACCCCCACTGCCGGTATGCCAAACTCCTCCGGTGCAAGCCTCGACCGGCCGTGGCCGCGTCGCCTGCAGCGCCCTGTTGCATCTCCGCAACAAATCCCCCGAGACTGTCGCGCAAACGTCGCGAGCGGGTTCGGTGTCCCGATGGCGGGAAAACCCCCTCGCCAGATGCCGCTGCGCCTGCTATGGCCCAGTCCACGATACTCCGGCGGAACCCCGTGACGAACCACAACGGACGACAGTCAGCGACCGGTTGGCCGGCCGCGCTCTGCTGTGCCTGCATGATGCTGACGGGGCCGGCCGCCGGAGCCGAGGACTGGCGGCCGATGGTGGCAACCGCTTCGGACCGGCTGGAGGCGAGCGCGCCGCCGCCAGCCGGACCCGCGCCGGCCGCCGGGGCGCCGGTTCGCGAAGCCCCGGCGCCCGCACGCCCGGCCAGCCCGAAATACGACTGGGGCGTCGCCGTTTACGCCGGCAAGTCCAGCCCCAGCAACTTCACCTCGCTTTTCTACTCGCCCTGGCGCGCGGAGTTCGAGAATACCTACCTGCTGAACCTCTCCGTGTCGCGCCGGCTGTTCTCGCTGGGCGAGCACGTCGACACCGAACTGGAGGTCAATGTCGGCAAGCGCTTCGGCGACGACGACAGCTGGGAGTTCGCGAGCGCGCTTTTCGTCCGCTACGACGGATTTCCCTGGAATCACCGGGTCCACACCACGGTCGGCGTGGCGGTGCTGGGCCCGTCCTTCGCCACGGGCATCTCGGAGACGGAGCGGCGCAAGGCGGGCAACGACAATCGCGGCTCCAAGCTGCTCAACTTCTTCTCGCCTGAGATCACCCTGGCCGATCCCGACAGGCCGGAGTTCGCCTACGTCTTCCGGCTGCATCATCGCTCGGGCGTGTTCGGCCTGTTCGACGGGGTGAGCGGCGGCTCCAACTTCCCGTCGGTCGGGATGCGCTACCGCTTCTGACGGCGGCCGCGCTCCCTATATTCCGCGAAGCTACCACAGGGGGACGGCGCGTCTGCGATGAGTACCTGGTTGCACGAACCCTCCGCCGAGGCGCCCTGCACCATTGTCGGCGAGGTGGCGCAGGCGCATGACGGCAGTCTCGGGACGGCGCATGCCTATATCGACGCGATCGCGGCGGCCGGCGCCGATGCCGTCAAGTTCCAGACGCACATCGCCGCGGCGGAGAGCACTGCGGCCGAACCCTGGCGCAAGCGCTTCAGCCCGCAGGACGAGACGCGGCTCGACTACTGGCGGCGGATGGAGTTTACCGAGCCGCAATGGGAGGGCCTGCGGCGGCACGCCGAGGCGAAGGGCCTGCTCTTCCTGAGTTCGCCCTTCTCGATCGAGGCGTTCCGGCTGCTGCGCCGCGTCGGCGTGGCCGGGTGGAAGATCGCGTCGGGGGAGATCACCAACGACGAACTGCTCGATGCCGCCGCCGCCACCGGCCAGCCGGTCATCCTATCGACCGGCATGAGCGGCTTCGCCGAGGTCGATGCGGCCGTCGAACGGGTGCGGCGGACGCCGGCGCCACTCGCCGTCCTGCAGTGCACGACCATGTATCCGACCCCGGCCGAAGCCGTCGGCATCAACGCGCTGCCGATGTTCCGCGAGCGCTATGGCTGCGCCGTCGGCCTGTCGGACCATTCGGCGACGATCTATCCCGCCGTCGCGTCGGCCATGCTGGGCGCGCAGATGGTCGAGGTCCATGTCGCCCTGTCGCGCGACGCGTTCGGCCCGGACGTGGTCGCGTCGGTCACGCCTGCCGAACTGCGCCAGCTCGTCGACGGCGTGCGCTTCGTGGAGCGCATGCGCGCCTCGCCGGTCGATCGGACCGAACCGCTCGCAGTCGCGGCACCGCTGCGCGATATCTTCATGAAAAGCATCGTCGCCGCCCGCGACCTTCCGGCCGGGACAGTGCTGCAGCGCGAGGACCTCGCGCTGAAGAAGCCCGGCGGTGGCCTGCCCGCAGCGGCGCTGGCCGAAATCGTCGGGCAGCGCCTTGTCCGGCCGTTGGCGCACGACGCGCAGCTCGCCCGCGCGGACCTGGAAGGACAGCCATGAGCCGCCGCCGCATCTGCGTCGTCGTCACCGCGCGCCCCAGCTATGCCCGGATCCGCACCGCGCTGACGGCGATCCGCAACCACCCCGACCTTGAACTCCAGCTGGTCGTCGCGGCGTCGGCCCTGCTCGACCGGTACGGCAACGCCGACAAGGTCATGGAGCGCGAGGGTTTCCGCATCGACCGCCGCGTCTACATGATCCTCGACGGCGAGAATCTCGTCACCTCGGCCAAGTCCACCGGCCTCGGACTCGCCGAGCTCGCCACCGTGTTCGACGATCTGAGGCCCGATGCCGTGGTGACGATCGCCGACCGGTTCGAGACCATGGCGACGGCGGTCTCGGCGGCGTACATGAACATTCCCCTGGTGCACGTGCAGGGGGGCGAGGTCACCGGCTCGATCGACGAGAAGGTGCGCCATGCCATCACCAAGCTCGCCGACGTCCATCTCGTCGCTTCGGAGAATGCGCGCCGCCGCGTCGTTCGGCTGGGCGAGGACCCGGAGAGCGTATTCGTCACCGGCTGCCCGTCGATCGACCTCGCCAAGCAGGCGATCGCGCAGCCCGCCGCCCTGCGCGACGCGGAGGCCTTCGGCGGCGTAGGGGGACATGTGGACCTGACGCGCGATTATATCGTCGTCCTGCAGCACCCGGTGACGACCGAGCACGACCGCTCACGTGCGCATATCGAGGAAACGCTGCATGCGGTTGCCGACTGCGGGATCCCGGCGGTTTGGTTCTGGCCCAACGTCGACGCCGGCTCCGACGGCACCTCGCGCGGCATCCGCGCCTTCCGCGAGCGCCACGCGCTGCCACAGGTGCATTTCATCAAGAACCTGCCGCCGGAGGATTTCGTCCGGCTGGTGCACAACAGCCGCTGCATCGTCGGTAATTCCAGCATGGCGATCCGCGAGGCGTCCTGGCTGGGTGTGCCGGCGGTCAATATCGGCAACCGGCAGGCCGAACGCGACCGGGGGCGCAACGTCGCCGATGTCGGCTATCACCGCGCGGAGATCCTGGCCGCGATCCGCGACCGGGCCGGTCGCGGCCGGCTGCCGAGCGATCCGCTCTACGGCGACGGCGACGCGGGCGAGCGGATCGCCGCGGTGCTGGCGCACGTGCCGCTGCGGATCGAGAAGCGCCTGACCTTCTGACGCGGCATCTCGCCGCTTGAGCATCGCCGGGCCGATGCGCAGATTGCTTCCGTCATCGAGGTAGGAGCCGGGGCCGATGAAGCCTGTCGTCTTCGTACACACCAACGACCGCCAGATGGTCGGCGCGATCGTGTCGGCCTATTCGCTGCGCCGCAACGCCCGCGATCCGGACACGTTCGACGTGCGCATCATCCGGCAGGAGGACTATCCCTTCTTCCGCGAGCATGAGGGGCGGCCGTTCCTGCGCGCGGGCGGCACCCGCGTCTGGCGCAACGACGACCTCCAGTCCTTCACGCCGCTGCGCTTCATGCCGCCGGAGCTGATGGGCTGGAAGGGGCGCGCCGTCGTCATCGACCCGGACGTCTTCGCCGTCGGCGATATCGGCGGACTGCTCGCCCGCGACATGCAGGGCAAGGCGATGATGTGCCGCGCCCGGCCGGGACACAACCGGCGCGCTGAATATCTCGCCTCCAGCGTGATGCTGCTCGACTGCGCCAGGCTCACGCACTGGCGCTGCGAGGAGCAATTCCGCGAGATGTTCGCGATGCAGCGCGACTATGAGCCGTGGATCTCGCTGGAATCGGAGCCCCGCGAAAATATCGGCCTGTTCGAGGAGGAGTGGAACCATTTCGACAGGCTGGAACCGGGCACGAAGCTGATCCACAACACCAAGCGACGGACCCAGCCCTGGAAGACCGGGCTGCCCGTCGACTTCACCATCCGCGACCGCATGATCGCCGGCGTTCTGCCGACGCGCTGGCTCTACACGGCCGACGCGCTCCTGCGGGGTGAACCCGCCGGGGGCCTCTATCGCCGGCACCCCGACCCCCGCCAGGAAGCCTTCTTCTTCGGGCTGGTCGGCGAGTGTCTCGATCAGGGCCTGCTGACCGAGGACTTTCTGCGCGAGGAGATGCGCCGCAACCATATCCGGCACGACTCCCTGGAACTGGCGCGCCGCGTCAAGGCGCCCGAGGCCGCCGCGGCGTAGGCGGGCTGGAGCCGCCAAGGGGGCCGGAGGTCGGTTCAGGCGGCCTCTGCGACGCGCCCGACCGTCCGAGCCAGCGCGGTCAGGCGCGCCACCGCCTCACGCGGCGGCGTCAGGTCCAGTTGACCGTGCGCGATCGCGTTACGCATTCGCGCGGTCTCGCGCAGTTCCTCGTATACGTCCTGCGGCAGGTCTCCGGACGACAGGAGGACATCCAGCAACGTGCTGGGTGCTATGGCTTCCGGGGCCAGGTCCGGATGACGAGCCCGCGCGGCCGCTTCGAGTGCAGCCCAGGCCAGAAGAAGGGCCGGCCTGGGTTCCGCTACCGCCAGTCGGTCAGCCTCGGCGAGAGCGATTTCGAGGCCAGCCGGCGAAGCGGGTTCGACCGCCACATTCTCCGGCGCGGCGTAGACTACGACCAGCCGCCAGTCCGGACGGCCATCGAGCAAGGCACGCATGCGGTTCAGCCTTGTCTCGCTGGACCGATCTCGGCGGCCGGCCACGGCAATTACAAGTCCGGGAGACTTGCCGACGCCGATCGCATCCGGCCGCGATGCGCTCAGAAAGTCCGGCAACTGGTCGGCTGAGGGCTCGCGGATGAGGGTATAACCCAGCCGCCGCCACTGCGGCTCCAGCTGGTCCATGGCAATCCGTTCACTCACCGTTCGGGCCGTCATGGCAGTTCTCCATGCAGATCGTCTGTGAGCCGCAGATACACCACAGGAGTGTCGGAATGCAGCGCCTTCAAGAGAGTGGGACTCGGGTTCTCGAATGGGAAGCCGCTGTCGGGCTCGAACTTCTGGACGACCACCCGCTCGACGACCCTGTCGTCGACGTAGATGAACCGGGACAGGGCGTCGAGAATGGGCTTGACGCGGTTATCGACATCGCCCGCGAGCGGCCCGTCCGGAAACAGGTAGATCGTGACTGCGAGCGGAACTGTCAGAGCCCAGTGATCTTGAGGAAGAGAGGGCTGCGCAGAGCTGCGGATGCGGTCCTTCCATGCGTTCCGTGACGTCGTCGACGCTCCCAAGCTGAGTGCAATCCCGGGGACCAAGAATTCAAGCGGCAGATCCGGTTCAAACGGCAAGGGCCCCCTCTGACAACGCCTCACACGCGCGACCATAGCACGGAGGGATCGGCTGTGCGATAAAGCGATCAAATCGGATGTATCGCGATCCTGGATTGTTATCGCCCTTCGAAGCCGGGGTTGCGGCCTTCGAGCCAGGCGGCATGGCCTTCCGCCTTGTCTCGGTCAGGGTGAGGGCGAGGAAGCGGTAGACGTCGACGAGAGCCGCGTCGCCGACGTTGGGGATGTCCATGCCGCGGTTGAGCGACTCCTTCACCATGCGCGTGGCGAGCGGCGACTGGGCGGCGACGTGCTCCGCCACCGCCAGTGCCTTCTCCATCAGCGCGTCGTGCGGCACCAGCCATTGGGCGAGGCCGATCCGCAAGGCCTCCTCGGCCTCCAGCGGAAACCC
Organism: Alphaproteobacteria bacterium; assembly: GCA_046296375.1. Lineage (GTDB taxonomy): Bacteria > Pseudomonadota > Alphaproteobacteria > JAJUGE01 > JAJUGE01 > Constrictibacter. Next base: position 14,877 of record JBKBLL010000024.1, read on the forward strand.
GAGCGAGAGCCGCATCGCCAGCCCCTTGCCGATCCAGCGGGCGAGGCGCACCGGGCCGCCATAGGCCGGCATGATGCCGAGATTGGCCTGGGGCAGACGCCATTCGGCTTTGTCGGACGCGACGATCAGATCGCAGCAGAAGGTGACGATGCAGCCGATGCCGATCGCGTAGCCGTTGACCGCGGCGATCACCGGCTTTGGAAAATCGGTCAGCAGATTGGCGACGAATCGTCGCCAGCGCGGCACGTCCTTGATCAGCTCCCCGGCGGAATCGATCGTGTGGGTGCGCGGGTCCTTCAGGTCCGCGCCGGCCGAGAAGGCGCGGCCGGCCGGATCGCCGGTCAGGACGACGCAGCGGACCGCGTCGTCCTCTTCCATCTCCGTGAAGATGCGCAGCAGCTCCTCGTCGAAGGCGGCGCACCAGGCGTTGCGCGCCTCCGGACGGCTGAGGGTGACGAGACCGACATGGCCGCGCTTCTCGTACAGAACCGGCATCGTGCGTTTCCTCGGGGATGGCGCCGTCAGGCCCGGCGCGGGTGGTACTGGAACAGCCAGGTCTCCGTCAGCGGCCGCCCGTCGAGGGCGATGTAGCCCCGGAGTTCGACCGGCTCGTCGCCATCGACCGCCAGGTCGAACTGCATCCGCCAGCGCCCCGTGCGCGGAAGCGCCTCGGCGAAGCTGTAGGACAGGGCGCCGCGCGACGCGGTCAGGACCGGAACCGGCTTGGCTCCGTCCGGCAGGTCGCGCAGCGCCGCCCCCTCGAACTCGACCACGAACTTGGACAGGCCTTCGGGCCGCGGTTTGCCGGGCTCGCCGCCCCGGCCGATGCGGGTTGCGACGCACTTCGCCACTGCGCCCGGATAGGGTTCGTCCGCGAACCAGTGCAGCCGGTAGCGCAGGTCGTAGGCGTTGCCGGCCGCGGCCGGCTCGGCCGGCACCCAGAAGGCCACGATGTTGTCGTGGATCTCGTCGTCGGTCGGGATCTCGATCAGCTGCACCGCCCCCTTGCCCCAGGAACCGAGCGGCTCCACCCAGAGGCTGGGCCGCAGGTCGTAGTTCACGCCGTCGAGATAGTTCTCGAAGTCCCGGTCGCGCTGGAGCAGGCCGAAGCCGCGCGGATTGTCGTCGACGAAGCTCGACGCCACCACCCGGCGCGGATTGTTGAGGGGCCGCCAGATGCGCTCGCCACTCCCCGTCCAGAGGGCGAGGCCGTCGGAATCGTGGACCTCGGGGCGCCAGTCGACCTTGTAGGGTCGGTCGTGCTCCCCGTACCAGAACATCGAGGTCAGCGGCGCGATCCCGAAGCGGTCGACCTTACGGCGCAGGAAAAGGCGTGCATCCACGTCCATCAGCACGCCTTCCGTGCGCCTGATCTCGAACCGGTAGGCACCGGCCAGGCTGGGCCCGTCGAGTAGCGCATGCACGAAACAGGGTTCCTCGGGCGTCGCCGCGCTCTCGATCCAGAAGGCGACGAAATCGGGGAACTCCTCCGGTGTCGGCGCGGCGACGTCGACGGCGATGCCCCGCGCCGAGAGGCCGTACTGGCCGCGATCGCCGATGGCGCGAAAATAGGACGCGCCCAGGAAGGCGAGCCAGTCCTGGGTGCGCCAGTCCGGCCGAGTGTGTGCCTCCTGGAAGCGGAAGCCGGCGAAGCCCGAATCGGGCGGCAGCTTCCGTGCCACGCTGTCGGCCGGCATGTCGAAATAGTCGGCTGCGTAGCGGACTTCGCGAGCTTGGCCGCCCTGTACCAGGTGCATCTGCACCGACTTCTGGAAGAACATGCCCAGGTGGAAGAAGTTGACCGGGTAGATGCCGACGGATCCCTCGGCGAACGGTGCAACGTGGCTGCGGAAGCGGATCCTGCCGTGGGCGTCGTAGTCGATGGCGGCGGTGACGTCCGGCGCCGGCCGGTAGGGTTCGGCATAGGGCCGGGCGGCGCGCTCGCGCGCCATGCGGGTCAGGACCTCGAAGTCGAAAGGTTCGGGCGCGCCGAGATCCAGGCCGGCGCGGCGTGCCGCGGCGGCGTCGAAGGCGGCCAGAAAGGGAAGGACGGCTGCACCCGCCGCGGCGGTGCGCAGGACGGAGCGTCGGCTCGGGCCGTTTGTCGTCGGCGGCATGATCACCCGTTGGCGCGGTTCGCGTTGGGCGCACATTGCACAAGGGCTGCGGCGACGCAAGCCGGCGCGAACGCTTCGCGCGCGAGGCGATCCGTGCCAGTATCCGCGCCCCATGGCGTGCGGGACGGCGCCGCCCGCGTTCCACCGCCGATGCCCTTTCGGGAGAGTGCTTTCGTGAAGAAGAGCCGTGGCGGGTCGCATCCGCCTTCGCTGCCCGATGCGATGTTCGACCTGTCACTGTCCTCCTGGGAGACCATCCTCCGGCGCAGCCTGCTGATTGCGGAGGGGCGCTGCACGCCCACGGAATATGCCCGGATGGTCGACGAGAAGGTACGGGCGGCACAGGAGACGATGGCCGTTCTCGCTTCTCCGGCCGCCTTCGGCGCGTCCGCAGGTGTCGCGATGCTGGCGCCCTGGCGGCGCGGTGCCAGGGCCAATGCCCGCCGCCTGCGTCGCCGCTGACCGCTCCGGCCGCGGCGCGGCTTGCCCGTCGGCGGCCGCCGCACTAGCGTTCGTGCTGCCACCGCCACGGTGCGCCGTCGGCCGGGCCTGCCGTGCGGCGGAGCGCCGCAACGCCCAACGAGCGGAGAACAGGACATGAGGGAAGCAGTCATCGTCGCGACGGCGCGTACGCCGATCGGCAAGGCCTATCGCGGGGCCTTCAACAATCTGGACGCGCCCACGATGGGCGGCCATGCGGTGAAGGCAGCGCTGGAGCGGGCGAAGCTCGATCCGGCCGAGGTGGACGACGTGATCATGGGGGCCGCCCTGCAGCAGGGTTCGACCGGCTTCAATGTCGGCCGCCAGGTCGCCGTGGCGGCCGGCATGCCGGCCTCGGTCGCCGGCATGAGCATGGACCGCCAGTGCTCCTCCGGCCTGATGGCGATCTCCACCGCGGCGAAGCAGATCGTCTGCGACAACATGAACGTCTGCGTCGCCGGCGGGCTCGAGCAGATCAGCCTCGTCCAGAACGAGCACCGGAACGCCTATCGCGCTGCCAACCCCACGGTGCTGGAACTCAGTCCGCACCTCTACATGCCGATGATCGACACCGCCGAGATCGTCGCCAGGCGCTACGGCATCTCGCGCGACGTCCAGGACGAATACGGTGCCCAGAGTCAGGCCCGCACGGCCGCGGCGCACCAGGCAGGGCGGTTCGCCGACGAGATCGTCCCCGTGACCGCGCGCAAGATCGTGGTCGACAAGGCGTCGGGTGCGCAGTCGGAGCAGGAGGTGACGCTCGACCGTGACGAAGGCATGCGCGCCGACACGACGCTGGACGGATTGAAGGGCCTGAAGACCGTCCGCGACGGCGGCTGCATCACCGCCGGCAATGCCAGCCAGCTGTCGGACGGGGCCTCGGCCAGCGTGCTGATGGAGGCGAAGGAGGCAGCCCGCCGGGGGCTGAAGCCGCTCGGCGTCTATCGGGGCATGGCGGTTGCCGGCTGCGAACCTGATGAGATGGGCATAGGTCCCGTTTTCGCGGTTCCCAGGCTGTTGGAGCGCAACGGCCTCACGGTCGACGATATCGGCCTGTGGGAGCTGAACGAGGCCTTCGCCGTCCAGGTGATCTACTGCCGCGACAAGCTCGGCATCCCGAACGACCGGCTGAACGTCGACGGCGGCGCCATCGCCATCGGCCATCCCTACGGCATGTCGGGTGCGCGCATGGTCGGCCATGCCCTGATCGAAGGACGCCGGCGCGGCGTGAAGTATGTCGTGATCACCATGTGCGTGGGCGGCGGTATGGGAGCGGCGGGCCTGTTCGAGGTCGCGCACTGAAGCCGGACGGCGGCCGGCGCGCCGGCGGCTTGCAGGTCCACGGAGTGCAGCCGCCGCCGGTGGAAACCGCCGGCGGCTGCCATGTTCTTGCCGCATAGCCTCGCAATCTTTACGGGGTGTTACGGGGGCATCATCTGGCTGCGGGGAGCTGGTTGAAGGCGTCTCCGCAGAGGAAGTGTGGTGTGCCCTCATGAACCGCCTCGAGATACTGGATGGGCTGCGAGGATACTTCCTCGTTTTCATGCTGCTGAACCATCTCAGGTTCGCAGGCGGCTATATGCTTGTGAAGATCAACCATGCGGAACTGGGGTTCGTCGAAGACGCGCAGGGTTTCGTCTTTCTCTCCGGCCTGCTGATCGGCATGGTCTATTCGCGCAAGATGGCGCGCCAGGGATTCGGGCCGGCGGCCGGCGCGATCTGGAGCCGTGCGTCGGAGCTTTATGGCTACGCCCTGGGCTGTCTCGTCGTCGTGCTGGTCCTGCACCGCCTCCTGCCGGACTCCGACATCTACTGGGGCCCGTGGCTCCACGATCTCGATCTGGGCGCCGCCCGCCTGATGACGGCGGCGGCGGCGCTGCTCTACCAGCCCACCTACATGGACATCCTGCCCCAGTACATCGTTTACCTCATCGTGGCGCCGCCGCTCGTCTGGCTGTGCGTGCGGGGCAGGTGGCACTGGGTCGCGTCAGGCTGCGTCGTCGCCTGGCTCGCGACGCAACTCGGCCTCCACCTTCCCGCGGCCACGGCGATCCACGACGCGTGGGCACTGCGCGCGCACTTCAACGTGCTGACCTGGCAGGTGCTGTTTATCGGGGGCATGATCCTGGGGGCCCTTACCGTCTCGGGGCAGATCGACTGGGAGCGCGTCTTCCGGCCGGACCGACCGCACCTCGCGGTCGTCGCGTCGGTCGCGCTCCTCTTCTTCCTGATCTGGCGGATCTGGACGAGCTACTTCCCCATTCCCGACCCGCTCATGGAGCGGTTCGTCGCGCACGGCAACCGCGGCGAGTTCGGCCTGATCTACCTCCTGAACTTCGCGGCGCTCGCCTATCTGGTGACCTGGACGATCCGGGCCGGACCGGACGCCGCCCACGCCCCCGTCCGGCGCATGGCCGGGCTGCTGAGCGGACTCTTCACCCTGTCGTTCCTGCGCCTGCTCGGCCGGCATTCTCTGCAGGTCTACGCCTGGCACGTCATCCTGGTCTACCTCCTGAAGGCGGTCGACCACGGCATCGGCCCCTTCAACGAGGCGACGAAGACCCTGATCGCTCTGACCGGCGTCATGTTGCTCGCCGTCCCCGCACTGCTGCGCGAACGTCCTCGACGCGAACTGTCCCACTCCCACGGCTGAAGGCCTGCCCGCTCGCCCACGTGGCGAGGCCGCGGGCCTCGGACCGTCCTCGACCAAGCCTCTTGCCGGGTGCTGTCCGTTTCCTGGACGAGGCCGGCGACAGGTATGGGGTACGCCTGGTCGACGCCTGACGTCGGCGGGTCAGGGCGTCTTGACGAACGTCACGTACACTTCGCCGATCGCGAGTCCGAACTTGCTGACCCGGGCGCGGTTGATCAGGACGCCGTCGGGCTGGAGCAGGAACCAGTCGTCGAAGGAGACACGCCAGACCCCATCGCCGACCGGGAGATCGAAGCGGTATCGCAGGTTGGCGGCGCTGCCGCGCGCGACGCCGGTCGCCGTGCCGACGACGCCCGCGGCGGTACCTTCGTAGATCCCGGGACCTGTGCGGCGGATCGTCCAGACGCGGCGCTCCGTCTCGCCGTCGTCGTAGACGAAATCCTCCACGAGCGTCAGCGTGTCGCCCTCGACGGTCCCTTCCAGGTCGACGGTGAACTGGCGGCGGACTGTGCCGAAACGGTCGAAGAAGGCCCCCCACGCCCTGGACCGTCCCTCGAAATAGGACGTGAGCCGCAGTTCCGGCTCACGTCCGGCGAAGTCCTCGATGTTCATGCCCGAGCATCCCGCCAGAGCCAGCGCGCCCGCCATCGCGCGGGCGGCCAGTCCCGCCCGACGCGGCAGGCGCCGGCCGGCCTCCGGTAGCGGCGCGCGCGTCGCGGCGATCGAGGATGTGGCGGATCCGGGCTTGGAGAGCGGCATCGATCGGATATCCCAATGCTAGGGACGCCGCCGCGAGCTTGAAGCCGATCGGCAGCAGGGCGTAGAGGGCGGAAAGGGCGAACAGCGCGCCGGGCGGGTGGGCCGCATCCGGCCCGCCCTGGAAACCCGCCAGCGCCAGCAGCGGGAAAGCGATGCCGACTGCGCCGGCGAGAGCCAGCTTCGTCGCCATGCCCCAGAGGGCGAAGAGAAGCCCGGCGCGCGCGCGACCGCTGCGCACCGCGTCGAGGTCGGTCACGTCGGCCTGCATGGAGCCCGGCAGAGCCAGGTCGGCGCCGAGGCAGAGGCCGGTGCCGATACATACCAGGAGGAACCAGAGAGTATCGCCTTCTCCGAGCCAGGGAACCGGCGCAAACAGGAGGCAGGCGGCGAGCATCGAGACCGTCCAGGCGCGGTGCTTGCCGATGCGCACGGATAGACGCAGCCAGAACGGGATCGCCACCACCCCGGAGACGACGTAAGCCAGTAGCAGCGGCCCGGCCCATCCGGGCGCGGCGAGGACATGCTCCACATAGAGCAGGAAAAGGGTCGCCGGGAGGCCGTTGGCGATGCCGTTCAGCAGATAGGCGCCGAGAAGCCTCAGGAAGGGCCGGTTTCGAGCCAGTATCCGGATGTTTCGCCGCCATGGCTGCCGCACCGCTGTTTGCGTCGCCGTTTTTGGCCCCGTCGCCGGCATCGAGGCCCGTCCGGCTTCCTCCGGCACGCGCCATGCGGCAAACAGGATCGTTGCGGGAAGTACGAAGGCGAGGCTCCATCCGATCACCGCCAGCGCGCCGAGCCCGTCGCCCGCGAAAGTGGCGATCGACGCGGCGACGACCGTGCCGAGCAGCAGCGAGGCCTCGCGCCAGCCGGCGATGCGGCTCCGTTCGGCATAGTCGGGCGATATCTCGGCGCCCCAGGCGTACCAGGGCAGCAGGACGACGGCGGCGCACAGATAGACCGCGAGCGTCCAGCCCACGAGATGGCCGACGCCGGCGGCTTCACCGGGCATGAACAGGAAGCCGATCGAGACGACGAGCAGCGGCGTGCCTGCCAGCATCGGCAGGCGCCGACGAAAGCGCCCCGGCAGGTGATCGGAGGCCCAGCCGACCAGCGGGTCGGTCAGAAGGTCGGCGATCCGTGCCGTGAACAGAACGACGCCGACCGCGGCGAAGCCGAGACCGAGTTCGTCGGCATAGGCCTTCGGGAGATAGATGTAGAGCGGCAGGAGAAGGGCGGCGAGCGGCAGGCCCGGCAGGGCGTAGGCTGCCAGCAGGCCCGTCGGGACGCGCGCCGGCCGGCCCGTGGCCGCGGCGGCGGTCATCGGCTCAGGGCCGGACCAGCGGGATCTGCATCACGTCGATGCGGCCCGAGTCGAAGCCCGCCTCGCAGTAGCAGAGATAGTAGCGCCACAGCCGCCGGAACCGTTCGTCGAAACCCACGGCGCGGATCTCCGGCCAGGCTGCCTCGAAGCGCGTGCGCCACAGGCGCAGCGTCTGCGCGTAGTCGCTGCCGAAGCGGCGCTCGGGGAGGGGCTGGAGGCCGGCGCCGGCGGCCACCGTGCGGAAGACGGTAGGCGAGGGGAGCATGCCGCCCGGAAAGACGTAGCGCTGGATGAAGTCGGCGCCGCGGCGATAGGCGGGGAAGGCCCGCTCGTCGATGGTGATCACCTGGATGGCCGCCCGCGCGCCCGAGGTCAGGCTGCGCGCGACCGTATCGAAGAAGGCCGGCCAGTAGCGCTCGCCCACGGCCTCGAACATCTCGATCGAAACGATCCCGTCGAAACGGCCTTCGACGTCGCGATAGTCCTGGCGGCGGATCTCGACGCGGTCCGTGAGGCCGGCGCGCTGGATGCGTCGGGACGCGTGCGCATGCTGGGCGTCGGAGACGGTGATCGCCGTGACGCGGCAGCCGATTTCGCGTGCCGCCCATTCGGCGAATCCGCCCCAGCCGCAGCCGATCTCCAGCACGTGAGCGTTCGCCCCCAGGCCGGCCGCCTCGGCGGCCCGCCGGTACTTGTTGACCTGTCCAGCGTGTAGATCCGCGTCTCCGTCCTCGAACAGGGCGGAGGAGTAGGTCAGCGTCGGGTCCAGCCAGGCGGCGTAGAACTCGTTGCCCAGATCGTAGTGCGCCAGGATGTTGCGACGCGCCCCGCGGCGCGAGTTGGCGCGTATCAGGTGACCGAGCCGTGCCGCGAGGCGGGCGGCGAAAGAACCGCCCACCTCGTCCGCGACCGCCTCCCAGTTCGCCGAGCCGAAGGCGATGAAGGCGGTCAGGTCGGGCGTGTCCACTTCGCCCCGAACATAGGCTTCGGCGAAGCCCAGGTCGCCGCCGGTGACGATGCGGGCCAGCGCGCGTCGGTCGTTGACCGTCAGGCTGGCGGCGGGGCCGGGTTCGATGCCTTGCGCCAGAACCCGACGGCCGTCGGGCAGCGTCAGGTCGAGCGTTCCGCAGCGCAGCCGCTCGGCCGCGCGTAGCACCGCCCGTTCGGCCGGACGTGGACGCAGGGCGGCGAGCATGCGGCTCCAGCGGTCCCCCGTCGCGGTCCGGCCGGGCGCCGCTGCTTCGGCGGCGGCGTTCATCGAACCGTCTGCCGATGCGGGACCGCGCCGGCGCTGGTCCGGATCGCCGGGCCGCGTGGCGTGTGCGGGTGGATTTTCGCGCCCTTCAGCCACAGCTTCAGCGCCTCCCAATGAATAGCCCCCATGACTTTCTGCGTCAGAACGGGGTGGGAGAGGAAGAGGCGTGCGAGGGTAGGATCGTCGAGGCGGCGTCGCGCGGTGCTCAGGGTGGCGACCAGTTGCGGGCCGGCGGCGATCTCGTGCCGGATCGTCATGTCGAGGCGCTCCCCCGGTCCGCGCAGGTGGAAACGATAGCGGCCGTCGATGGCGATGAAGGGCGAGACGTAGAAGCATTTCTCCGCCCTGTGCGACGGTGCCGCCGTCCGCATGGCGCCGCCGATCGGCGCCGGCACGGGCGCTGCGAAGGGCACGTGGTAGCCGTGCCGCTCACCGCGCGTGTTCGCGACCTCGTAGAAGATCGCACGCAGCGCATCGTCAGGACCGTGGCAGAACCAGACCGTGAGCGGGTTGAAGACATAGCCCAGTACCCGCGGGAAGCAGAGGAGGCGCACGCGACCGCCGTCGAGGTCGATCCCGGCTTCGGCCAGCTGCGCATCGATCCAGGGACGCAGTGGCGACCCGTCGCGCGGTCCATGGTCCGAGTCGTGAAAGCTGAACAGGCCCGCGCGGTTGTAGGCGAAGAGGTGCAGGCCGTGGTCCAGGGCCGGCAAGGCGTCGAGGTCGAGCAGGAGGGTGAAGACACGGTAGGCGAAGCGATGACGGAACGGCCGCAGGCGGGTATGCGCCACCCGGCCGACATAGACGGAGCCGCCGCCCGTGGCGTTCGGCGCGCTCATGCCGCTTCCAGCGACGGCGTGGATGGGGCAGAGGCGTTCTCGGGCGCAGCGGGTTCGACCGGCGCGGCCCAAGGCGCCGCGCAGCCGAGGCGACGCGCGACCGCGATCGCCGAGGAGAGCCCGTCTTCGTGGAAGCCGTACCCTGTCCAAGCGCCGCAGTAATGGATGCCGCCCAGCCCCTGGATCGAGGGGAGCCGGCGCTGCGCGGCGACCGCCGCCTCGTCGAGGGTGGGGTGATCGTAGGTCCAGGATCCCAGTACGGAGCCCGCGGCCGGCGCGTCGAGCGGGTTGAGCGACAGGATCACCGGCTTGCGCAGGCCGAGCGGCTGCAGGCGGTTCATCCAGTAGCTCACCGCCACGCCGTCCGCGCCGTCGGCACCGCCGTGCGCCAGGTAGTTCCAACTGGCCCAAGCGCGCCGCCGCCGCGGCATCAGCGCGATATCGGTATGCAGAATCGCCCGGTTCGGCCGGAAGGCGATCGCGCCCAGGACGCGCCGCTCCGCCGGACTCGCATCGTCGCCCAGCGCGGCCAGCGCCTGGTCGGCGTGGCAGCCGAACACGGCTGCGTCGAAC
>JBKBLL010000025.1:0-24821 GCA_046296375.1 Alphaproteobacteria bacterium
GGGGCATGACCGCATGGCCGTCCGCCTCCAGACGAAACTCGGGGTCGTCCCCGAATCCGATCGGCTCCCGGACTCCGCAGACACGGTCCTCGTCACCGAGCCGTCCATCGGCGCCGTCGCTCGTTCGAAGGGGAACCTCTACCTCGTCGTCACCGCTCGCGGCGGCGGCGGCCGCCTCAGCGTGGCCGGACGGGTGCGCTTCGACCCGGACGGCGGCGTCACGGTGTTCTCCGGCAGCATGGCGAACGGCCAGGGGCACGAAACCGCCTTCAGCCAGATCGTGCACGAGAAGCTCGGCCTGCCGTTCGAGAAGATCCGCATCGTGGAAGGCGACACCGACCAGATCCCCGTCGGCCTGGGCACCGGCGGGTCCTGGTCCGTCCCCATGGGGGGCGGCGCCATCGCGCTGGCCGCCGATACGGTGATCGAGAAGGCGAAGCGCATCGCCGCGCATCTCATCGAGGCGGCCGAAGCCGACCTGGAGTTCGCCGAAGGCGCCTTCCGCGTCGCCGGGACAGACCTCGCGATCTCGATCGAGGCCGTCGCCCGGGCCGCGCTCGACCCCGCCCGCCTGCCGCCCGATACGGAACCCGGCCTGGACGCCGCGGAGCGGTTCCAGCCGGAGAACTACACCTATCCCTATGGCTGCCACGTCTGCGAGGTCGAGGTGGACCCGGAGACGGGCCATGTCGAACTCGTCGGCTACACCGCCGTCCACGATTTCGGCCGTGCGGTCAATCCGATGATGCTGGCCGGGCAGGTGCACGGCGGAGTGGCCCAGGGCATCGGGCAGGCGCTCTGCGAGCACACGGTCTACGACGCGGACGGCCAGCTTCTGGCCGGCTCCTACATGGACTATTGGCTGCCGCGTGCCGCCGACCTGCCCTCCTTCCGCTTCACCCACCTGGTCAGCCCCTCGCCCTCCAATCCGCTCGACATCAAGGGCTGCGGCGAGGCCGGCGCGACCGGGGCGCCGCCGGCCGTGATCAACGCCATCCTGGACGCGCTCGGCCCGCTCGGCGTCACGCATATCGACATGCCGGCGACGCCGGAGCGGGTCTGGCGGGCGATCCGCGAGGCCGCGCGCTAGGCGTCCGTCAGCGCCCCGCCGCCCCTTCTGTCCTCACCGGAAAGGAATACCGAAGTCACGGCCATGCAGCAGTTCCACCGCGTCCCCCTCACCGGCCGCGTCCCGACCGAGTACCGGTCGAGTGCGGGGCTGGAGGAAATCGGCTTCGACGCCGGCGGCATGCTGTTGGTGTCGTCGGCGCTGCTGCGGTGATCGCCGCCGGAGTCCCGGTCGACCTTCCGGTCGATCTTCCCGTCCTGGCGGCCTTCGTCGCCGCGACCCTGCTGCTCGTGCTCTCGCCCGGGCCGGACACGATGCTGATCCTGCGTTACACGACCGGTTCCGGGCGCGCCACCGGTCTGGCCACGGTCGCCGGCGTGCAGACGGGGCTCGCGGTGCATACCTTCGCGGCGGCCGCCGGCCTGTCGCTGCTGGTCGCGGCGAGCCCGGCGGCGCTCGGCGCCGTTGCGACCGCGGGCGCGGCCTATCTCGCCTGGCTCGGCTGGCAGAGTTTCCGGGCCGGCGTGCTGCCGCTCGACCGCGTCGCCGGCCAGGCGCGCATCGGCCCGCTTCGCGCCTGGCGGGACGCGATGCTGACCAATCTCCTCAACCCCAAGGTCGTCCTGCTCTTCCTCGCGCTCATGCCGCAGTTCCTGCGGCCGAACGGCTGGAGCGTGCCGGCGCAGACGGCGGTGCTGGGCGTCACCCTCATCCTGGTCAACACGGTCTGGCAGACGGTCGTCGCCCTGCTGGCGGACGCCGTGCGGCGCTGGCTCGGCCACCCGCTGGTGCAGCGCGCCGTGTCCTGGGCGACGGGCGCCGTGCTGATCGGCTTCGCCGTCCTGATGCTGCGGGACTTCGTGTTCGGCGGCTGACGCGGGTCAGCCGGCCAGCAACCGCTTGAGGTGCAGCACGCCCGCCTCCGCCGCCGCCAGGATGCGCCGGCCGCTGCGCGCTTCGGCGAGAGACTTGGCCCGTCCCATCGAGAACTGCGCCAGCAGAATCGTGCCCTCGGGGGGAAGGGCCGCCGCCGCCGCCGCGACCGCTTCGTCGTGGCGCTCGGGCTCCCCGGCCAGCAGGGCCGCGATCGCCTCCGGAACGCTGTGCGGCCGCGCCCGGACGGCCCGGCCCTCGGCCCGGCGCTCCAGTTCCGCCACCAGGAGGGTGGCCGAATCCGGCGCGGAGGAGAGCACCTGGAAGTCCGTATCGGCCGCGAAGGCGGCTTCGACGATGCCGTCGAACGAGGTCAGCACCGGGACCGACAGCCCTTCCCTGCCCATCTCGACCGCGGCGCCGAAGAACGAGCCGGAGAACAGGATGCCCGCCGCCCCCGCCTCGGCGCTGTGCCGCAGCAGCCGAGCGATCCGGCGCTCGATCTCCGCTTCGGTGGCCGTCGCGCGGTTGCGGTCGGCATAGAGCGACCCGTCGAAGAGGTGCAGGGCCACGGCTTCCGGCCAGTGCTCGGCGAGCGCCGCGTCGAGCGGCGGCATCGAATCCCGCAGCGCGTGAACCAGTCCGATACGCGGTCCGCTCATGCCTCGTCCTCCAGGAAGTAGCGAGCGCCCGCCGCTTCCGCGACCTCGCGCAGTTCCGCCAGCAGCGCCGGCGTCATGGGAATGCCGGTAATGCTCCGCTCGGCGCGCGCCTTGTGCTCCGGATCCCCGGGCACCAGGACCGGCTGCGCCGGGTCGGCCGGCGGCGTCGCATGCAGCCAGTCGACCAGGGCGTCGAGATCGGCCTCGAAGGCGCCCGGCTCGCCGCGGAAGAAGGCCGGGTCGATGGCCATGTAGAAGTGGCCGACATCCACGTAGCGTCCACGCTCGCCGGTCCGGATGTTGCGGCCGGCGCTCTGCGAGCCGCTCAGGATCGTCACCAGCGTCTCCACCATCGCGGCCAGGCCGTAGCCCTTGTGGCTGCCGCCGGTGCGCGTGCCGCCGAGCGGCGTCAGGCGCTTCGGCTCCACGGCGAGCGCCGCGCTGGGATCGGTCTCGGGCCGGCCCGCCTCGTCGTTCGCCCAGCCCTCGGGAATGGGTTTGCCCTGCCAGCGGGCGATATCGATCTTGCCGACCGCGACCGTGGTCGTCGCCATATCCAGGGAGAAGGGCGGATGGCGGCGGCCGGGTGCCGCGAATGCGATCGGGTTGGTCGCCATCCGCGACGTCCGCCCGAAGGTCGGCACCATGGTGAGCTGGGTGGCCCCCGTCATGGCGAAGCCGATCATGCCGGCCTCCGCCGCCATGCCCGAATAGATGCCGCAGGCGCCGATATGATAGGAGTGGCGCACCGACACCGCACCGACACCCGCGTCCCGCGCCTTGGCGATCGCGGTCTGCATGGCGAACTTCGAGGAGAGGTGGCCCATGCCGTTGTCGCCGTCGACCAGCGCGAGCGCGGGCAGGTCGCGCACCGGGCGGATGTTCGGCCGGGGATTGATGCGCCCCTCGCGGAAGTGGCGTTCGTAGAGCTTGATCTTGCCCACGCCGTGACTGTCGATGCCGCGCAGGTCGGACTCGACCATCAGGTCCACGATGTCCGGTATGTGCGCTTCGTCGAAGCCCCAGGCGGCGAAGATCGCCGCGAGCTGCCGGCGCAGGGCGGCGGCCGGAAAGGAGCGTTGCGCCATGCCTCACCCCTCCAGCAGGAAGGGGGCGTTGCAGCCGCGCGCGACCGCCTTGATCTCCGCGACCAGCGCGTCGGTCATCGGGATGCCCTCGGCGAGGCGCAGCCGCCGGCTCGCATGCTCGGGATCGCCCGGTACCAGTACCGGCTGGGCCGGATCGGCCGGTGCGGTCCCGTGCAGCCAGTCGATCAGCCGGTCCATGTCGGCGGTGAAGGCCGCCGGCTCGCCGCGGAAGAAGGCGGGATCGAGGGCGAGGAAGAAGTGGCCGACATTGATGTACGGCCCCGGCTGGCGCGTGGCGAGGTCGCGGCCGCCGACATAGGAGCCCGACAGGACGCTGCCCAGGACCTCGACCATCATGGCGAGGCCGTAGCCCTTATGGCTGCCCAGCTCGCGGGTTCCGCCGAGCGGCGTCATCCGCTTCGGCTTGGAGGCGACCGCCGCCGCGGCATCGTGCTCGGGCCGGCCGGCGGCGTCGAGGGCCCAGCCGGTCGGCAGCGGCTTGCCTGCCCTGCGGGCGATCTGCAGTTTGCCCACCGCCACGGTGCTGGTCGCCATGTCGAGCGAGAACGGGTCGTGCGCGGCCGCCGGGGCCGCGAAGGCGATCGGGTTGGTACTGAACATCGGCTCGCGCGCGAACGTCGGCACGACCGCCCTCTGCGAGGTCCCCGTGACGGAAAGGCCGATCAGCCCGCGCTCCAGCGCCATGGTGGCGTAGACGCCGGCGGCACCGTAGTGATTCGAGTTGCGCACGATCGCGAAGCCCACGCCGCAGGCCTCGCACTTGGCGATCGCCGCCTCCATGCCCATGCGCCCGGGCGGATGGCCGAGGCCGTGATCCGCGTCGATCACGACGAAGGTCGGTCCTTCCTTGACGACGCGGATGTCGGCCTGAACGTTCAGCCTGCCCTGGCGCCGGTACTGCTCATATTGCGGCAGCATGCCGATCCCGTGGCTGTCGATGCCGCGCAGGTCCGCCTCGACCATCAGGTCCACGGTGGCGGCGGCATGTTCCGGCGGCATCCCCCAGGCCTTGTAGACTTCGGCGATCTGGCGCTTCAATGTTTCGGCTTTGACGGTGATCATGGATCAGTTCCCCAGCAGAAAGGGGACGCCTGCATTCTGCGCGACCTCGCGCACTTCGTCGTAGAGCGTCGCCGTCATTGGAATGCCGGAGCGGCTGCGTTCGGCGTAGCTCGCATATTCGGGATCGCCCGCGACCATCACCGGCTGCGCCGGGTCGGCCGGCGGCGTGTCGCGCAGCATGTCGATCAGCCGGTCCATGTCCTCGGCGAACTCTCCCTCCTCGCGCACCAGATCCGGATCGAGCGCCAGGAAGAAGTGGCCGATGTCGTTCTGCGCGCCCTGCTTGCCCGTCGCCGGATCGACCGCGGCGAGCCAGGAGCCGGTCAGCGTCGAGCACAGGATCTCGACCATCGCGCCCAGCCCGTAGCCCTTGTGGCTGCCCAGTTCGCGGTTGCCGCCGAGCGGCGTCAGGCGGCGCAGTTCGAAGGCCTTCTGCGAATCGGTCACCGGCCGGCCGTCCTCGCCCAGCGCCCAGCCTTCCGGCACCGGCTTGCCGGCGCGGCGCGCGATGTTGACCTTGCCGAACGCCACCGTGGTCGTCGCCATGTCGAGCCAGAAGGGCCGGTTGCGCCGCGCGGGTGCCGCAAAGGAGATCGGGTTGGTGCCGAGGCGCGGTTCGCGCCCGAACGTCGGCACCAGGATGGGGCCGGCGTTGGTCGCGCTCATGCCGATCACGCCTGCGCGCGCGGCCATCAGCGTGTAGTAGCCGGCGGCGCCGAAATGGTTGGAGTGGGCGACGGCGACCACGCCGATGCCGGTCGCCTTCGCCTTCTCGACCGCAAGCTTCATCGCCATGACGGACGGCGCATGCCCGAGACTCCGGTCGGCGTCGATCAGCGCGACCGATGCGCGCTCGCGAACCACCCGGATGTCCGGCCGGACATTGATCTTCCCCTCGCGGAACCAGCGGTCGTAGGTCGGAACCATGCCGACGCCGTGACTGTCGACGCCGGTCAGGTCGGTTTCCACCATCACCGTCACCGCCGTCTCGGCATGCTCGGCCGACATGCCCCAGGCGAGGAAGATGGAGCTGAGCTGGCGGCGGAGCGTGTCCGCGGAGATGACGATCATCGACGCTTCCTTTCTTGTCGTTCGGCCGGCGGCACGTTGCACCAAGCGCGCGGCCCGCGCCAGAGCCCGCCGTCGCCTGCCGCGTCTTCGGGCTCGGCCCGATGGCCCGCCGCCCGAAATCGTCGGAAGAACGACCGTGCGCCGCGAAACCGGCGCGCAAGCATCGGGTGGCCGGTCGGCCTTCAGGGGCGGATGCTCCGGCGTCGGACGCAGGGCGGGGGCCACCATGGGCGCGAGGCCGTATTTCGGATGGTATGTCGTGGGCTGCGCCTTCCTGCTGGCGCTGTTCGGCTGGGGCCTGGGCTTCTACGGCGCCGCCGTCTACCTCCACTACCTGCAGGAACGGCACGGCTGGCCGGCCTCGGCGATCGCCGGCGCCGTGACGGCCTACTACTTCTTCGGAGCGCTTCTCCTCGCCGGCATCGGGGGCCTGTTCGATCGGTTCGGGCCGCGTCCGGTGGTGGCAGTCGCCGTCGTCGCGATGTCGTCCGGCGTGGCCCTGCTGCCGGCCGTCTCCACCGTCTGGCAACTCTATCCGGTGTTCCTGCTGATGGCGGTGGGATGGGCCGGCATGAGCATGGCGGCGGTCAACACCATCGTCGCGCCCTGGTTCGAACACCGCCGAGGGCTCGCGATCAGCCTGGCACTCAACGGCGCCAGTTTGGGCGGCGTCCTGGTGGCCCCGCCGATGATCCTGCTGGTCGAACGGTTCGGCTTCTCGGCCGGCCTGTGGATGACGGCGACCGCCGCGCTCGTCGTACTGCTGCCGGCGATCGGGTTCGTGCTCGGACGCGACCCGGCCGAGGCCGGCCCGGCTCGCGACGGGATGCGCGGACGGGGTGCCGGCCGGCCCGGTACCGCAACGTCACCCACACCGGAGGACCCCGCCGGCCCCTGGCGGATCCGAACGGTCTTGCGGCGGCCGAACTTCTGGACGCTGACCCTCCCCTTCGCGTTCGGCCTGACGGCGCAGGTCGGCTTCCTGACGCACCAGGTGGCCTACCTGTCGCCGCTGCTGGGGCCGGCGCAGGCCGCCCTCTGCGTCAGTCTCGTGACCATCGCCGCCGTCGTCGGCCGTGTCGGCACCGGCTTCTTCGTCGACCGGATCGACCGGCGTGCCGGCGCCTCGGCGAACTTCCTGCTTCAGTGCGTCGGCGTTCTGGTCCTGCTCGCGGCCGACGACGCCCGGATGCTCTATGCGGGCTGCGTCCTGTTCGGTCTCGGCGTCGGCAACCAGATCACCTTTCCCGGACTGATCGTCCAGCAGGAGTTCCCGCGCGCCCACTTCAGCCGGGTGATCGCCCTCGTCGCCGCCGTCAACCAGTTCACCTTCGCGTCGGGCCCGGCGTTTCTGGGCCTGCTGCGGGACCGGACGGGAGACTATCGCGCCGCACTGCTCGCGTGCTTCGGCCTGCTCCTGGCGGCGAGCATCATCGTCCTCGTCCGTCGGCGCGGTTGACGGTGGGTACGACGGACCGCGCAGAGGCACAGGAATTGCGTGCGGCCGTGGGCGCTATCCCTCTACTATGCGACCGCCGCACCGAAGCCGAGCATGTCCCGACGGAGCCAGTTCTCGTGAACCAGCCGCGCCGATACGCCGATAAGACCGGAAACGGTCGATGAGCGCTCCACACGAGATGGACGCGCTGTCGGCCGCCGCCGAGATAGCAGCCGGACGCCTGACCTCGGAGTATCTCGTCCGCAGCTGCCTCGAACGCATAGAGGCGCGCGACGGTGCTGTGCGGGCCTGGGAATTCCTGGACCCGGAGATGGCGCTCGCCGAAGCGGTGCGCCGGGATGCCGAAGAACCGCGCAGCCCGCTGCACGGCGTGCCGGTCGGGGTGAAGGACATCGTCGCCACCCACGACATGCCGACCGCGAACGGTTCTCCCATCTATGCGGGCCACCGGCCCGCTTGGGATGCCGCCTGCGTCGCGCTGCTGCGTGCGGCCGGGATGGTCGTCCTCGGCAAGACCGTGACCACCGAGTTCGCGATGCGCCACCCGGGCAAGACGCGCAACCCGCACGATCCCGGCCATACGCCCGGCGGATCGTCGAGCGGTTCGGCGGCGGCGGTCGCGGACGGCATGGTGCCGCTCGCCATCGGCACGCAGACCGCGGGATCCGTCATCCGCCCGGCTTCCTATTGCGGCTGCGTCGGCTTCAAGCCGACCTATGGCCGGATCGCGCGCGCCGGGGTCAAGATGCTCGGCGAATCGCTCGATACGATCGGCTGCATGGCCCGCTCGGTCCCCGATGCGGCAGCGTTCGCCGCCGTCATGGAGGGCGTGCCGATCGCGCCGTTCGAGCCCCGCACCTCGCCGCCGCGCGTCGCCTACTGCCGGACCCCGGCCTGGCCCGACGCCGAGCCGGAACTCGAGCCGGCGATGCTGGAGGGGCTGGAGCGGCTCCGCTCCGCCGGTGCCCAGATCGTCGAGCGCGAACTGCCGAAATCCTTCGACGAGGCGGGCGACGCGCACACGGTCGTCATGAGCTACGAGGGCTATCGATCGCTGGCATGGGAGTTCCTGGAGCAGCCCGAGAAGCTGAGCCAGGCGATAAAGGACTATACGGGGCCCGGGCGCGACATCGCCCGCGAACGCTACGACTGGGCCCGTCGGGTCCAGGCGGCCTGTCGTGCCGAGTTCTATCAGATGTTCCTCGGCATCGACGTGGTGCTCACGCCGGCCGCACCCGGCGAGGCACCGGCAGGCCTCGCCTTCACCGGATCGCCCGTGTTCAATCGCATCTGGACGCTCCTGGGCGTGCCCTGCGTGACGGTGCCGGGGCTGAAGGGGCCGCGCGGACTGCCGATCGGCCTTCAGGTGGTCGGCCCTGCCGGGCACGCCGCCGCCGCCCTGGCCGCCGCCGCGTGGATCCACACCGCCCTTGCCCGCTGAGATTGCCTGTTGAGATTGCCATGACCGAACCTTGCGATCTGGGCGCCCTCGATGCGGGGGCCGCCATCGCCACAGGCCGTCTCTCGTCGGAAGCGCTCGTGCGTTCCTGTCTCGACCGGATCGCTGCCCGCGACCCCGCGATCGATGCCTGGAGTTTCCTCGATCCCGAACAGGCCCTGGCGGAGGCTCGACGCCGCGACGCCGAGGCGCCGCGCGGCCCGCTGCACGGCGTTCCCGTGGGCGTCAAGGACGTCATCGACACGCGCGGCATGCCCACCGCCTACGGATCGCCCATCTACGAAGGGCACGTCCCTCATGCGGACGCAGCATGCGTGGCCCTCCTGCGTGCGGCCGGCATGGTGGTGCTGGGCAAGACGGTGACGACCGAGTTCGCCAACCGTCATCCGGGCAAGACCCGCAACCCGCACGATCCGGGCCACACGCCGGGCGGCTCTTCCAGCGGATCCGCTGCCGCCGTCGCCGCCGGAATGGTGCCGCTTGCGATCGGGACGCAGACGGGCGGCTCCGTCATCCGGCCCTCCGCGTTCTGCGGCGTGGTCGGCTTCAAGCCGACCTTCGGCCGCGTCCCGCGCGCGGGACTGAAGTTCCTTTCCGAATCGCTCGACACGATCGGAGTGATGGCCCGCTCCGTCGCCGACGCGGCGGCGTTCGCGTCGGTGCTGGAAGGGACGCCGGTCGCTCCGCTCCTCGACCTCGAGGGGCCGCCCAGGCTCGGTCTCTGCCGCGGCCCGGCCTGGCCGCAGATCGAGCCGGCCGGCGCGGCGGCTCTCGACGAGGCGGTGCGTCACATTCGCAAGGCCGGCGGTGTCGTGCGCGAGGTGATTCTGCCCCGCGCCTTCGACGACGCGCCGGAGGCGCAGATGGTCATCATGGCCTATGAGGGTGCGCGGGACCTCGCCGCCGAGCGCGAAGCCCACTGGGACCTGCTGAGCCCCGCCCTGCGGCAGGCGATGATCGAGGGGCGCAGCGTAACGCGTCAGCGCTACGACTGGGCGCGATCCGTCCAGGCCTCATGCCGGGCGACGGTGGTGGACATCTTCGCCCGCATCGACGCGCTGATGACGCCCGCCGCCGCCGGCGAGGCACCGGCGGGGCTGGGCTCCACGGGGTCTGCCGCTTTCAACCGGGTCTGGACGCTGATCGGCGCTCCCTGCGTGACGGTGCCCGGTCTGACGGGGCCGCGCGGCCTGCCGATCGGCACCCAGCTGGTCGGCCTTCCGGGCCATGCCGCAGCGACGCTCGCGTGCGCCGACTGGGTGCAGCGCCGGCTCGCGGCCTGATACCGCCGGACGAGGCCACGTTTGCGTCGCATGCCCAGGCCGGCCATATGGATCGCATGAGCGCTTCGCTATCCTCCGGCGCGATGGAGGTGTTCGACCGCATCGCGGTCCGGCGGCACCGGAATCGCGCGGCCCCAGACTTCGGCGCCCACGACTTCCTTCTGCGCGAGGTGGCCGCCCGTCTCGGCGACCGGCTCGACGATGTGCGCCGCGCCTTTCCCACCGCGGTCGATCTCGGCTGCCATACCGGGCAGGTCGCCCAGGCGCTCGCGGGACGGGCCGGCATCCGCGTCCTCCTGCAAACCGACCTGTCCGAGGCGATGGTCCGCAGGAGCGACGGCCTGCGGCTGGTGGCGGACGAAGAAGCCCTGCCCTTCGCGCCGGCATCGCTGGACCTCGTCGTGAGCTGTCTGGGCCTGCATTGGGTCAACGACCTGCCGGGAACGCTGGTGCAGGTGCGCCACGCCCTCCGCCCGGACGGACTGTTCCTGGCGGCCATGCTGGGCGGCGATACGCTGTTCGAGCTTCGTCACGCGCTGCTCCAGGCGGAAGCGGAGACAGCGGGTGGCGTCAGCCCGCGCGTGTCGCCGATGGCCGACCTGCGCGACGCCGCGGGCCTGCTCCAGCGCGCCGGCTTCGCGCTGCCGGTCGCCGATCTGGACACGATCACGGTGTCCTACGCCGATCCCGTCCGGCTCATGCGCGACCTGCGCGGCATGGCCCAGTCGAACGCCGTTCTGTCCCGGCGGCGCAGTTCGACCCGGCGCGACACGATGATGCGCGCGGCGGCGCTGCTGCTGGAGCGTTTCGGCGACGCCGAGGGCCGCATCCCGCTCACCTTCCAGGTGATCTGGCTGATGGCATGGTCGCCGGCCGCGTCCCAGCCGCGACCGCGACCGCGCGGCAGCGCCGCGATGCGGCTCGCCGATGCGCTGCGCGACGCCCCCTCGGGCGACACGGTCAGCGATGGCCGCCCTGGCGCGCCCGAATCTCCGCCGGCCACCGGCTCTTGATGAAGGCGAGGACCGCGGCGATCTCCGCATCGCTCAGGATGCCTTCATAGGCCGGCATGTCGCTCTCGTAGCCTTCGGGCGCGATCGGTGCGAGCCCGTATTTCGTCACGGCGAACAGCCACTCGTCCGAATGGTGCCAGGTGTGACCGCTTTCGTCGTGCGGCGGCGCCGGCAGGCGCCCGTCCGGGCGCCGGCGGCGCCAATCGGGTTCTCCCTCCAGATCCGCACCATGGCAGGCGGCGCAATGCTCGGCATAGACCGTCCGGCCGAGCGCGACCTGCCGGACATCGTCCGTGTCGATCGGCGGATGATCCGCACCGCCCTCGTCCGCACTGAACCACAGGACGGCGCCTCCCGCCGCCAGCGCCATGGCGACGACGAGCGAGGCGGCCAGGGCGAGCCGGCGGCCCGGCACCGCCCGACGCGGGCGGTCAGCCGACTGCGCCATCCCCGACGACGGCCTGACGGAAGCGCGTCTTGAGGTAGGCGCCGTCCTTGGGCGGCAGCACCATCGGCACCGGGTCGGCGGAGATGCGGATCAGGACGAAGACCGGCCCCTCCCCCTCGCGGGCGATGCGGATGGCGTCGCGGAGCGTCGCCTCGTCTCCGGCCACGAAGGTCTCGCGGAAACCCGCGGCCCGGGCCATCGCGGCGAGGTCGGTGCCGCGCGCGGTGTGCGTCGCCTGCTGGCCGGTTTCGCCGTAGCGCCCGTTGTCGAGCACGATGACGGCCAGATTCTTCGGCTGTTCGGCCCCTGCGACCGAGAGGCTGCCCAGGCCCATCAGCAGTTCGCCGTCGCCGGTGACGACCAGGACCCGCTTCTCGGGTTGCGCGATCGCGAGGCCGAGGCCGATGGCGAGCGCCCCGCCCATGGCGCCCCAGAGATAGAAGGTGCGCGGATCGTCCCCGGCGGCGAACGCGTCGTACGTCGCCTGCCCCAGACCGGTCACGACGAGCGTATCGCCCCGGTTGCTCAGCAGGCCCTTCACGACCTCGCGGCGATGCAGTTCGCTCATCGCGTTCCCTCCGGCATTCCGGCTTCGAAGACCTTGGCGCCGATCAGCCGCTGGCCCAGCAGGACCGCGACGGCCGAGTTGGTGTTGTAGGCGTAACGGATGCCGGTTCGCACCGTGTCGCCGACGGATTCCGGTGTGTCGCAGCGGTAGCAGGCGACGCCGCACAGTTCGAGATGGGCTTCGGTCGTACGGCCCATCGGGATCTGCCAGGTGTTGAATTCGCCCCACTCGCCCCGCATGGTCACCAGGGTGATCAGCGGAAACTGGCAGACCTTGGTCAGCGACAGCATGTTGATGCAGTTGCCGACCCCGCTCGACTGCATCAGCATGGCGCCGCGGTCGCCGCCGAGCCAAGCCCCGGCGAGCAGGGCGATCCCCTCCTCTTCCGTGGTCATCGACACCGCGCGCATGGAGGGCGTCTCGCTGCAGCGCCGGATCAGCTCCTTGTGGCCGGCGTCCGGCACGAAGGCCACCTGCCGTATCTTCGCCTCGACGAAGGCGTCGTAGATTTCGTCCTGCCAAGCCATGCCCGCCGACACTCCCTGATGCGCGAGGGTTTCCGGGTGTCTACACGAGGCCGGAAGCCCGCACAACGAGGCGGCCCGCCATGCGCACCGCGGCGGCGGCCTCGGGCCGTCAGGCAGGCGCCACCGCGTTGTGCCCGAGGACGATGTCGAAGCTGCATCTGAGCGCGCCGGCTTCGATCGCCTCCGCGTCGACCAGCGGAACCACCAGGGACGCCCGGGCGGCCTCGTCCCGGATCCGGTTGAGGATCGGGTCGGTCCGGTTCAGCGGCTCGCCCTCGACATACATCTGCGTCGTCATGGCACCGAAGCCCGGCGCGGCCACGCGGAAATGAATGTGCGGGGTGCGCCCGGGATAGGCGACGGGACGGATGGTGCGGAACCGGTAGCGGCCGTCGGCGCGGGTGGTGGTGCGCCCGAAGCCCTGGAAATTCGGATCGGCATCGCCGCGCGCGGCGGGATGGTGGTAGCGGCCCCGGGCATCCGCCTGCCATATCTCGACCCGCGCGTCCGCCACCTCTCGGCCCGCCGCATCGAGCACGCGCCCGTCCAGATGCAGGACGGTGCCCGCGGCGCGCTCCGCACGCCCGGCCACCTGCACCAGGTCGTTGTCGGAACCAAGCGGCGGCTCCGGCGGATAGAACGGGCCTTCGGTCTGGGGCGGCGTCGGTATCAGTGCCGCCGCCAGCTGCCCCCCCGCGCCGAGGGCAACGAGGGAGGCGCCGCCGGCGATGACGCGCCGCCGGCTGGGTCCGATCGTACCAAACGCCACATCGCATCTCCTTCCACGACGAAAGGACATGTTGGCGCGCACTCGCCGCAAGTCGAGTGTCCCGATCCCGCTCGCGCGGGGCCGGTCACAGGCCCAGCTCGGCCTTCGAAATGATGTTGCGCTGGATCTCGTTGGAGCCGCTGTAGATCGACGCCGCCCGCAGGAAGAGATAGTTGGGCACGAGCGCGTTGAACTCTTCCGACCCGACCGGCTCCTCGTTCCAGCCGTTCCTCAGGGCGCCGATATTGTGCGGCAGCGCGTAGTAGCCGGCGGCCTGGACCCCCAGTTCGGAGATCATCTGCTGGACCTCGGTGCGCCTGATCTTGATGAGTGACGACACCGCGCCGACCTCCTTGTCGGCCGTGTGGGCGGCGAGCGCGCGCATCGTGGTCAGCTCCACGGCCTCCAGCTCGACTTCGGTCTCCGCGATCTTGCGCCGGAACGCGGCATCGGCCATGAGCGGCGTGCCGTCGCTCGTCTCGCGCGCCGCGATCTCCTTGACCCGCTGCAGCGCCGTCTTCAGTTCGCCGACCGCGCCGCCGGAGAAACGCTCGTGCTGCAGGAGGTACTTGGCGATGGTCCAGCCCTTGCCCTCCTCGCCGACCAGGGCGTCGAGCGGCACCGTCACGTCGGTGAAGAATACCTCGTTCACATGGCGCAGTCCGTTCATCGTGATCACGGGCCGGATCTCGATCCCGGGCAGGGTCACGGGGAAGACGAGGAAGGAGATGCCGTCCTGCCGTTTCGGCTCCTGGCTGGTGCGCACGAGGCAGAAGATCCAGTCCGCGTGATGCGCGAGCGACGTCCAGAGCTTGGAGCCGTTGATCACATACTGGTCGCCGACGCGCTCGGCCCGGGTCTTCAGTGAGGCGAGGTCGGAGCCCGATCCGGGCTCCGAGTAGCCCTGGCACCAGACCTCGTCGCCGGAAAGAATCCGCGGCAGATGCTCGCGCTTCTGGGCCTCCGTGCCGAAGGCCATGAGCACCGGGCCGATCATGCCGATTCCGAACGGGGACAGGCGCGGCGCCCCGGCCAGACCGGCCTCGTCGTCGAAGATGTAGCGCTGGACGACGTTCCAGCCGGGTCCGCCCCATTCCTGCGGCCAGTTGGGGGCTACCCAGCCCCTGCCGTGGAGGATACGGTGCCAGCGCATGTAATCGTCCTTGGCGACCTCCATACCGGAGAGCACCTTGCGCCGGATGTCGTCCGGCAGGTTCTCGCGGATGAACCGCCTCACCTCCTCGCGGAAAGCCTGATCCTCGGCACTGAAGCGCATGGCGGCATCCTCCCGGCGACGTTTGGCTCATCCTATGGGCCGTAACCGGTCCGGACAAGCCGGGGGTCAGCGGCGATCGAGTTCGGGACCGCAGGCGGCTCTGAGTGCGGCGTCTTCGGCGGGCTCGACAGGCCGGCCGTTGAAGAGGAGGCCTCCGTTCGGCAGGAGGGTCAGGATGCCGACGAGGGCTTCGCCGCCGGGGACGATGCGGCCGCCGCCGCGCCGACCCCGCGGCAGATCGACCGTCACCTCGAAATGCGGGACCTCGGGCAGGTCGATCGCCGGACCGCCGAGATCCGCAGGCGCCACCGGACGCCCCCCGACGTCGCGCCCGGGGCGGTAGGCGACGCCGGGCTCGGGCCGGTGCTCGACCGTGGGGCCGACGCGCGCGCACGACCGCGCGGTCGCACCGGCATCGGCCGCCGGCAATGCGATACTGAGAAGGGCGAGCAAGCCCATGGCCGGTCGCTTCGTCACGGTGGTCATGGGGCGCAGCCTATGGCTCGTTTGGTTTACGCGGATGACCGGTCAACTGCCCGATCGATTCTGCCCACTCGACAGGCGGGACGCTCATAATCCGTCGTCTCCCGAAAAAAGTCGGTGACTGCGACGATCGGACGCTGTAATATACCTGCATTAATCAAGAAGGTCGCTGGGCGCGACCCATGCGGCCCAAGTTGAGGGAGGAAAAGCCGCGAAAAGCGGTGGTGCAAAAGCGCCATAAGGGATGAGGGGAGCAAGACCTAGTGTCTTGCTCTTTTTTTTGTGCGCAAATGGAGCCGCTTCCTCGGGTGCCACTACCCCCAGAAGTGGATTCCGTGGCGAAACGGCGCCGTCGGCATAGGGACACTCATCGCGAGCCCCCGAGCGGAACGTCAGGGCCCGGCCTCGAGCCGATCGAGATACGCCATGAGGTCGGCGATTTCCCGGTGCGAGAGGGACAAGGGCGGCATCGGCGGGTGGGGAGCGCTCAGCCATCCGTACAGGAACGCGCGCGACCGGCCGCGTCGGCGCCGCTGACGCCCACCGCATGGCACGCGCTGCACCAGGACTGCGCCAGGCGCTCACCGCTGGCGGCATCCCCCGCCATACGGTCGCCGCTCGCCTGGGCGCCCGTCGCGTGGAAGCCGGCCGCCGCAAGCAACAGCGCCGGCACCAGGGTCCACTGCCGCAATACCCGCCTCCACCCGACTGCCTTCTCCCAGCCTCGCTGCCGGCCGCTAGATTCCCCCATAGGCGGGGAGCGACGGCTTCAAATGATTCTCCACCCGCTCGACCCCGGGCACCTCTTCCACGAGGACGCGGATCGCCGTGCGCTTGGCCTCGGAATCGGCGAACCCCCACAGATGGACCACGCCGTCGTTGACGCTCACGCCGACGGGGAAGCTGCGTGCCCAGGCCTGGTCCCGCAGGGCCGCTTCGACCCGCAGGCGCAGGTCCTCGTCGCCGGCCTTGAGGCCCGGTCCGACCGGTTCCGGCGCCGCCGCCAGTGTCCGGACGATGTCGGCGCGCGAGATGATCCCGGCGAGCCGCCCGCCGCTCAGCACCGGAACGCGTTTGATGTGCCGTGCCTCCAGCGTCCGCGCGACCTCGCCGATCGGCGTCTCCTCGTCGACCGTCACCACGTCGCGGGTCATAACGTCCCCGATCCGCCTCGCATGCGACTTCACGAAGTCCTCGGCCATGCCGTCGCTGGACGAGAAGATCGACAGCCACCATGAGCGGGGCCGCTCCGCCCCCGTCTCGGCGCGGAACATGAGGTCGCCCTCGCTGACGATGCCCAGCAACCGGCCGTCCGCGCCCGTGACGGCAAGAGCGCTGACGCGGCGTTCGGTCATCAGCCGTGCCGCTTCCCGCACCGTCCCGTCAGGCGCGATCGTCGCAACATCCTTGGTCATGATGTGCTTGGCCAGCATCGTATCCTCCGTCTTCTGCGCCCTTCCGGGTTATACTTGATGTGGTGCCGCGTCCACTTGAGCCAAGTCAAATCCGGCGTCGTCCGACCCCGCGTCACCGGCGGGAGCGCGTCCCGGAGCGGCCGTCGCCCGGCAGTTCGGCCGGCCTCGCCATGAGGATCAGCGCCGGCCCGACGAGCGTAACCGCAGCGAGCACGCAGAACGATGCGATCCATGCACCGGGCTGGGCGGCACCGCCCATCAGGTCGAGGACCCAGCCGAAGATCGCCGGTCCGAAGATGCCGCCGGCGAACCCGATCATCGAATGGACGGCGATGGTCGCGCCGCGCTGGCCCGGGGCGGCGTTGCCGATGGCGCCGGCCGTGAGGGCGGCGCTCTCGGCGGTGAGGAGCATCCCGTAGACCAGGGCGATCAGGACCGCGAGGCTGTAGTCCCCGTGCGTCGCGCCGAGCAGAACGCCGGTGCCGGCCGACACTGCCATGACCGTTCTGACGGTCCGCTTGCGGCCGAAGCGGATCGCGCTCTCGCTGCCCATCACGATCGAGCCGATGCCGAGCAGCGCCATGCCGAACGCGACGTTCGCGGGCGCGGCCAGCCCTCCCGCGGCAGCACTTCCCGTGCCTGCGAAAGTGAGGAAGGCGACGATCCAGGCCCGGACGGTATAGAGTTCGAAACTGTGCGAAAAGTACGCGATCGAATAGACGATCGCGTTCCGGTTGCGCAGCACCGGGCGGAAGTCGAGCAGGCGTCCGGCGGCCCCGCCCGGCGGGCGCGAGCCATGAATGAACATCAGGACCAGCAGCATCGCCAGCAGGGTCGCGCCCGCCGGCACGGCGAACGCCGCACGCCAGCCGACCGCCTCCGCGACCCAGTCGGCGATCAGGTAGGAGGCGGCGGTGCCGATGCCGAAGCTGGCCGTATAGAAGCCGACGGCGCGTGACTGGTCGCGTCCGGACATGCGGTCGGTCAGGAGGCGCAGGCCGGGCATGTAGGTTCCGGCCAGCCCAGCCCCGGCCAGAGCGTGGAAGGCGACCGCCGACCAGAACCCATCGGCGAACGCGGCGAAGCCCGCATTGCCGGTCACTGCCAGGAGGGCGCCCGCCAGCCAGATCCGGCGGGCGTCCATCCGGTCGGTCAGGGTGACGAGCACGGGGACCGCGACGGTGTAGCCGGCGAAGTAGGCGCCGCCGATCCACCCGGCCTGCGCGTTGGTCAGATCCCAGGCGTCGCGCAACGGCCAGAGCAGCACCGCATAGGCCGAGAAGCCGAGCATGGTGAGCACTTCAACCGTGCAGAGCAGGCCGGTGAGCCGCGGACCCGTCAGTGGACGCATGCGGCGCCCGCCGGCATCCCGGAGACGATGAAGCCGGGCCCGGTCACGGAACGCGCGGCTCCGTGTAGCGCCCGAACCGCTTCAGCGTCGCGACCAGCCGTTCCCGGTCGATGCCTTCGGCACGGTGGCCGTCCCGGCCGGTCATCGGCTCAGATACGGCGAGCACGTTCAGGATCGCCTCGTCGACGGATTGGATCACGGCCTCGAAAAACGGATCGAGGTAGGCGTCGGCGATCATGTCGAAGCGCGCGAGGGGTACCCCGCTGGCCAGCGCGTCCGAACCGGCGGTGCTGAAGGCGAGGAAGATGTCCCCCGATCCGTGCCCGACGATCGAACCGCTGCGCCCGACGCCGAGGCCGATGCGCCGCGCGAGGCGCTTGCACTGATGCGCCAGCAGCGGCGCGTCGGTGGCGACCACGGCGATGATCGAGCCGGTTTCGACCGCGAGCGGATCGGGCCCGGGCAGGTAATCGGCCATCGGGATGCCCGCGACGCAGAGTTGCGCCCGCCGGCCGAAATTGGCCTGGACGAAGGCGCCGACGGCATAGGTCCGCCCTTCGAACGGGACGAGGCGCGACGCCGTCCCCGACCCGCCCTTGTGGCCGTACATCAGCATGCCCGTGCCGCCGCCGACGCTGCCTTCCTCGATGCGTCCGCTGCGCGCGTCGTCGATAGCCGCGAAGACATGCGATTCGCGCACATGGAACCCGTTGATGTCGTTCAGCCAGCCGTCATAGGTCTCGCCGGCGACAGGAAGGCACCAGCCCGATCCCTCGACCACCTGCGGGAAGCGGCGATGCAGCCAGGCGATGGTCGCGTCGCGGGCGAGGCCGCAGGAGTGGGTGTTGGTCAGGGTGATCGGCCCGCTGCTGAGCCCGGCTTCCTCCGCCCACCAGCTTCCGGTCAGTTCGCCGTTACCGTTCATGCCGTGCATGCCTGTCCATACCGGGGCAGCCGCGCCGTCGCGGCCGCACGGCAGGATCGCCGTGACGCCCGTACGGACCGGCCCCCGCCCCACGACCAGCGGCCCCTCCCCTTCGATCAGCGTCGTATAGCCGACCTCAACGCCGGTAACGTCGGTAATCGCGTTGTTCGGTCCGGGACGGCCCGAAAACGGGATCCCGAGCGCGCGCGCCCGGGCCTTGCCGGCTGGTGTCTCCAGCCACGGATCCGGCATACGCCTGCTCCTCGCGCAATGTGGTTCCTCCCGTGCAGCCTAGACGCGCGGCGTCCGCTCCGCGACCCCCGCGCCGCCGACCCCCAGGGCTATCGCATTTGGCCGATGACGGTCCGAGCGAAGGCGTCGGACCATCCGGAACGTTTGCGTTTTCGCGAGACGGGGAGTTTGGGGCGTGCGGTGCGGAGGAGGTTGAGGGTGAGGCGTCTGAGGATGGCGAGGTTTTCGGGGCCGTTGTCGGCGCGGTTGCGTGCGCCGTCCTCGTCGAAGGTTACATCGAGGACCCAGTGGAGGGAGTTCTCGATGGCCCAGTGGGAGCGGACGGCGCGGGCGAAGCGCTCGGCCGTCAGGCGGGCGGAGGAGAGGTAGTAGCGCGTGCTGGGCGGCCCACCGTCGCGGGTGGCTTCGACGCAGGCGAGCGTGGCGAGGCCCGGCATGCGCGGGGCGTCGGGCTCGGCGCGGTCGCCGAAGAGCCAGTCGACGCAGTGGGTGACGCGGTGGCGGCGGGTCTCGATGCGCCCGTGGTCGGCGTCCACGGTCTCGAAGGTCTCCAGCGGCTCGGGCGGATCGGCGAAGAAGGCGGCCACCTCGCCCAGCATCGCCGGGCGGTTGGCCTTCAGGGCGAAGAGCCAGTCGCCGCCGCGGTCCAGCACCAGTCGCGCGGTCTCGGCCTGGGCATGGAGCGCGTCGCCCGTGACCAGCGCGCCGTCGAGCGTCAGCGTGGCCAGCAGCGCCCGTGCCGCGGTGATCTCGTTCTCGCCGGGGGCGACGGCCCGCTGGCCGAAGCTCAGCCGGGCCTGCGCCCCGAAGGCGGTGACCACGTGCAGCGGCGAGCGCGCCGCCGCCCGGTCGAAGGACCGCCGAAGGGTCTTGCCGTCGATGGCCAGGACCCCAGCCCCGTCGGCCCCCAGATCGGTCAGGAACGCCTCGAAGGTGCGCCCGAAGGCGGCCGGATCCAGCATCCGGAA
Organism: Alphaproteobacteria bacterium; assembly: GCA_046296375.1. Lineage (GTDB taxonomy): Bacteria > Pseudomonadota > Alphaproteobacteria > JAJUGE01 > JAJUGE01 > Constrictibacter. The sequence goes on from JBKBLL010000025.1 coordinate 20,043, forward strand.
CACCCGCGAGAACGTATCGTGGCTCGGTAAGCCGTTCTCCAGACTCAGAAATTCCCGAAGCAGCGGCTCCCGGTCCTCCGCAAACTCGGCGAAGTCCACGCAACTCTCCGCCCCGCACACCGACGCCACCAACGCGATCGTCAGGATGTCCAGCAGGTCGTGGCGCTGCGCGTTCCCGTGTCGAGGGTCGGGGATCTCACGCAAGATCATCATCAGAGACGGCATCGGCTCCCTCCTTCAGGAGCCCCCTACAGAATCCAATTCAACCCAACCCGCCACTCCTCTTTTCTCAAATGCGATTCCCTTGGGTCCGCGGGCGGGGACTCGCCGCAGGGGCGGGTGCGGGCCCGCGCTTGATTCGGCGCGGTTCGGGCGTAGCATCGGCGAAAAGCCCGATGCGCGGACCCCGTGGCCGCGCCGCCCGGAGGAGCATCCGAAGAATGAAGATCGGAACCGACATCAGCGTCCTGGCCGAGCCCGGCCGCCCCGATGCGGCCGTGCTGGCCGACCACCTGCGGCTCGCCGACTTGGCGGAGCCCCTGGGCTTCGACTCGCTGTTCGCGCTGGAGCACCACTTCACCGGCTACTCCATGTCGCCCTCGCCGTTGCAGCTGCTGGCCTACTATGCGGGCAGGACCAGCCGCATCACCCTCGGCACCTGCGTCATCGTGCTGCCCTGGCACGACCCGATCCGGGTGGCCGAGCAGATCGCCTATCTGGACCTGCTGTGCGGCGGGCGTTGCATGTTCGGCTTCGGTCGGGGTGCGGCGACGCGCGAATACGAGGGGTTCCGCGTGTCCATGGACGAGGCGCGGCCGCGTTTCGCCGAGGCGGCGCGGCTCGTGACGCACGCGCTGCGCGAGGAGGAGTTCGCGTGGGACGGGGAGTTCTTCAAGATTCCGCGCACGTCGATCCGCCCGCGGCCGATGTCGCGGCCCGAGACGCGCTTCTACGCCTCGTCGGTCAGCCCGGAATCGGCGGAGATCATGGCCAAGCTCGGCTTCGGCATGATGGTGATCATGCAGAACGAGTGGAACAAGGCCGCCGCCGACATCCAGACCTATCGCGACATCGCGATGAGCGTCGGCCACACGCCCTCGCCGCCGGTCATCCTGACCAACGTCTCCTGCGCGCCGAGCCGCGCCGAGGCGCACGAGCGGGCCCTGAAGTATCTGGGCGCCAAGTGGGACTCGATCGACGCCCACTACAATTTCTCGGACGGCCACCTGGCGAACGTCAAGGGCTACGAGTCCTACGGCAAGACGGCCAAGACCTACGCCAAGATGAAGGACCCGGTGGCGCGGCAGAAGATGACCGACTTCTACGTCTCGATCCAGATCGTCGGCACGCCGGACGACTGCATCCAGCAGATGGGCGAGCTGCAGCGCCTGACCGGCACCGACCACATCGTCTGCGACTTCTCCTACGGCCGCATGCCGCACCACGAGGCCGAACTGAACCTGCGCCTGTTCGCCGGGGCGGCGCTGCCGACCCTGCAGCGCGACGCGGCCTTCGCGGGCCCGGTCCGGAAGCCCGCGCTCGGCGGCAAGGCCGAAGAGGATCTGTTCGCGCCGGCGTGAGGGGGGGCTCGGGGTCCCGGCGCGGCTTCCGGCACCGAGCCCGCACGAGGTGCAGAGCGGGAACGATGAGCCATGAAGGATTCCCCGAAATACCACATCCCCCAGGATGTCGCCGACGCGTTCGTCGCCGGGCAGCGGCACGGGATGCTGACGGCGGCGGCACCCGGCGGCTTTCCCAGCGTCACCATCCTGCCGTTCCTGCGCGTGGGTGAGACGATAGAGCTGCACTGCGTGCGGGCCGACCCGACCTTCGCCGCCCTGCGCGCCAATCCGCGCGTGACTTTCCTGGTGTCGGACTTCCTGGCGGCCTATCCGCACGAATGGGTCGACGCCCACGACATGGGCCGCGCCTCGCTGGCATATCGCGCCGTCGATTTCGAGTGCGACGCGACCTGGGACCTGGACCCGGCGGGCGTCGCGGCGGCGCTCACGCGCCTCACCCGCGCCTACAATCCCGAATCCCTCTATCCGCCGTTCCCCGACGACGATTTCTACGGCCCGCGCCTGCGCCAGCTGGCGGTGCTGCGCCTGCGCATCCTGCGCGAGCAGGTGAAGTTCAAGGTCGGCCCGCCCGGCGCCGACGAAGGGCTGGGCCGCAGGAACCTCGCGGCCGGGCTGCGTCGGCGCGGCGGCGACGGCGACGCGCGGGCGGCGGATTGGATCGAGTATTACGATCGGATGCGGGAGTGACGGTGGGCTCGCGCTCCATGAGGAGCGCCAACACCGCCGCGCCACCGGCGCAGGGGTTCGACGGGTAAGCCGTCGCCGCCGATTGCTGGGCGGACAGCCCTTGCGTGCCCGCGTCGGATTCTCCCACCGAGCATCCGCGGCGCTTATCCCTGGTTAAGGCATTGACCGTAGGCTGCAGCTTGGCGGCTGGAGTCCAGGCTTGCACGCCCGGCCGAAAAACCTCATGAAGGTAAGCACCTCAATGCGCCTCGCCTCCATCACGAAGCTTTCATACTCGGCCGTCGTCACGCTGTCTCTCGCCACCGGCGTCTCCGTCTGGATGGCACACGGTGCGACCCAGGCCGAGATCGACGCGCGGGCGCGTCAGGCAGAGTTAAAACAGCTCGGCCTCGACCTGGCCAATGCATCGGACTTCCTGACGAACGAGGCGCGGCGCTACAGCATCTTCGGCAACAAGATGCACCACGACGCCTATTGGAAAGAGGTGAAGGAGACCAGAAAGCGCGACCGGGTCGTCGAGCGTCTGATCGAACTCGGTGCTCCGGCCACTGAACTCGACCTGATCGAGACCGCGAAGAACAACTCGGATGCGCTGATCGCGACGGAAGATGCCGCGATGAGAGCCGTCGCAGCCGGCGACCTGGACAAGGCGCGCTCCCTCATGTTCGACGAGAGCTACGATCGCAACAAGGCGATCATCGTCGGGCCGCTATCCGAGTTCCAGACGATGATGAACGCCCGCGCGGAGCGGGAAGTGGCCGACGCGGCGCGGACGACCGACGTGATGACGACCATTTCATCGGCCTTGATCGCGATGACGGGGTTGACGTTCCTCGGCCTGTTGTTCTTCGTCTTCAGCCGTCGGGTCGTGGCGCCGCTCGCGCGCCTCAGCGGCGCCGTCGTGCAGGTGGCGGACGGCCAGCTCGATGTCGAGGTTCCGGGCGTAGGCCGCAGGGACGAGATCGGCGACATGGCCGCCGCCGTTCAGGTGTTCAAGGACAACGCCGCCGAGCGGCAGCGGCTCGAGGCGGAGCGACAGGCGGACCAGGCCGAAAAGGAGCGGCGGACCCGTGCCGTCGGCGCCATGATCGTGGCGTTCGACGCCGAAGTCGGCACCATCCTGAAGACGGTGGCGTCCGCCTCGACCGAGCTGGAGGCAACCGCCAAGGCGATGGCGGTTGCAGCCGCGGAGAGCAGCGAGAAGGCGACATCCGTGGCGGCCGCCTCGGAGCAGGCATCCAGCAACGTGCAGGCGGTTGCCTCGGCGTCCGAGGAGATGGCGACGAGTGTCCGGGAAATCACCCAGCAGGTCACTCTCTCCCAGGAGATCGCGATGCACGCCAACGCCGAGGCCGAACGCACCAACGAGACGGTGGTCGGGCTGGTGGCCGCCGCGCAGAAGATCGGCCGGGTGATCGAGCTGATCAGCTCCATCGCGGCGCAGACCAATCTGCTGGCGCTCAACGCCACGATCGAGGCGGCGCGCGCCGGAGATGCCGGCAAAGGCTTCGCCGTCGTCGCCTCGGAGGTCAAGAGCCTCGCCGCCCAGACGGCGAAGGCGACGGACGAAATCGCCTCCCAGATTCAGGCGATCCAGAGCGTGAGCGGCCAAGCCGCCGAGGCCATCGGCGCGATCGGAGGCACCATCGGCCGCGTCAACGAGATCGCCACCTCCATCGCCGCGGCGATGGAGGAGCAGGGCGCGGCAACGAGCGAGATCGCACGCAACGTGCAGCAGGCGGCAGCGGGGACACAGGACGTCTCGTCCAATATCGTCGCCGTCACCTCCGTCGCGAACCAGACCGGGACGGCTGCGAAGGACGTGCTGGGCGCGTCGGGAAACCTCGCCCGCCAAGCGGACGAGCTCAAGGCCAAGGTGGAGAAGTTCCTGGGCGACATCCGCGCCGCGTAGGGTCGTGGATGGAAGCCGGAGATTAGCTCCGGTGTTTCACGGCCGGCTGGAGTGCATCCGCGACCTGGTGACCAAGAGGGCACGGGATGCCAGGAGCATCAGGCAGGCGCTCTACGAGGCGGTGGACGATTATCCGGCGCTCTGCGCGGAAGAGCGGCGCAAGCCGGACGTTGCGCTGAAGGGCAGCTTCAACGTGCGGCCGGGCCGCGACCTCCACCGGCGCACCGCGATCTTCGCTCGCCGCACGGGGTTGAACCTCAACACGGTGGTGAGCCACGCCCTCCGACGCTACCTCGACCGCGAGGACCGGGTGGCGTAGCGGCCGCCTTCGGGCGACCGTCCGGACGGGGGACGCGGCGCACGCGCCGGAACAGGGGCCGGGGATCGAGCCCCCGGCCCGGACGGTCGGCCGCAGCCCCGCAGGTGAAGTCCCGACACTCCCGCCCCCTCGAGGGGAAAAGGCCGCGGATCCGGGCGCCGGATTCCGGCGGTCCGGGTATGCGTCCGATTAAAGGCAACGGACACCGCTGGGCGACGGCTTTCACATCGGTTCTGGCCGAACGCGGCCGATCGGGTCATAGTAGCCCTGTTCAAATT
>JBKBLL010000026.1:0-24787 GCA_046296375.1 Alphaproteobacteria bacterium
CCGCGGTGGAGCGCCGCGCCATCCAGGAATCGGCCGAAAGCGCCGGCGCGCGCCGCGTCTACCTGATCGAGGAGCCGATGGCCGCGGCAATCGGCGCGGGCCTGCCGGTGACCGAGCCGACCGGCTCGATGGTCGTGGACATCGGCGGCGGCACGACCGAGGTCGCCGTCCTGTCGCTCGGCGGCATCGTCTATTCGCGCTCCGTGCGGACCGGCGGCGACAAGATGGACGAGGCGATCATCGCCTATATCCGCCGCCACCATAATCTGCTGATCGGCGAAAGCACGGCCGAGCGCATCAAGAAGGACATCGGCTCGGCGTGCCCGCCGCCGCGCGGCGAGGAGAAATGGATGCCGATCAAGGGTCGCGACCTGATGACGGGCGTCCCGCGCGAGATCGCGGTGACGCAGAGCCAGGTGGCGGAGGCCCTGTCCGAACCGGTCAACGCCATCATCGAGGCCGTGACCGTGGCGCTGGAGCACACCGCGCCCGAACTCGCCGCCGACATCGTCGACAAGGGCATCGTGATCACCGGCGGCGGGGGGCTGCTGACCAATCTGGACCTGGTCCTGCGGCACACGACCGGCCTGCCGATCACGATTGCCGAGGATCCCCTCTCCTGCGTGGTGCTCGGAACGGGCCGCTGCCTGGAGGAGATGAAGCTCCTGAAGCATGTGCTGATCGGGTAAGGCGGCAGCCGGGCGAGGTCCTGAGTGGCGCGCGAGCCGAAACCGCCCCTGAACGAATCGCTGCCGCTGAAGGCCATCCTGCGGCGGTCCGTCTTCATGGCTTTCGTCGGCGCGGCGGTCGCCCTGATGCTGGTCGGCAAGATCGAGACCGTGCTGGTGGAGGGGCTGCGGACGCGGGCGACCGACGCGATCACCCCGATCCTGGACGTCCTGTCGCGGCCGGTCGCCGGCTTCGCCGCGGCCGTGGAGAATATAGGCGAGTTCGCCTCCCTCCGCTCCGAGAACGCGCGGCTGCGGGCCGAGAACGAGCGCCTCGTCCACTGGCAGCTCACGGCCCGCCGGCTGGAAGGGGAGAACCAGTCGCTGCGCGACCTTCTCCGGCTGCAGCCGGGGCCGCAGGCGCGCCACATCGCGGCCCGGGTGGTCGCCGATACCGGCGGCGCCTTCGCGCGCTCCGTCCTCGTCAACGCCGGTTCGCTCGACGGGGTGCAGCGCAAGCAGAGCGTGCTGTCCGGCGAGGGACTGGTCGGCCGGGTGGTGCAGGTCGGGCAGCGCTCCGCCAGGGTCCTGCTGATCACCGACATGAACTCGCGCGTGCCCGTAGTGGTCGGCGACCAGCGCCGGCACGCGATCCTGATCGGCACCAACGGGGACCGCCCGGTGCTGCGGCACTTCGTCGGCGACGACGAGGTCGAGCGCGGCGCCTTCGTCATGACCTCCGGCCAGGGCGGCGTCTTCCCGCCCGGCCTGCCGATCGGCGTGGTCGCCGGCGAGACGTCGGACGGCCCGGCGGTGATGCCGCTGATCGACTGGCACCGGCTCGAGTTCGTGCGGATCGTCGACTTCAGCAGCGGCCTCGTCACCGACGCCGGCGGGCTGCGCTGACATGACGGGCACGATCTGGCAGCGGATGGACCTCTGGGTGCGGCTGTCTACCCCGTTCGCCCTGGGACTGGTGGTCGCCGTCGTCTCGGTGCTGCCCTGGCCGCTCCCGGGCGGATCGACGGTGACGCCGCCGCTGCCGCTCGCCATCGTCTACTACTGGGCGCTGCAGCGCGACGACGTGATGACGCCGCCGGCGGTCTTCATGCTGGGGCTGACCCAGGACATGCTCGGCGGCGCCCCCCTGGGTCTGAACGCCCTCGTCCTGCTGCTGGTGGCGGCACTGGTGCGGTACCGCGGCCGGCCGGTCGCGCGCCAGCCCTTCGTGGTCTTGTGGTGGGGCTATGCCGTCGTGGCCGCCCTCGCCGAGGCGGCGCTGTGGGGGGTGGGGTCGGTGTACCAGTTCGCGCTGCTCGCCCCGCAGCCCTTCCTGGTCCAGTATCTGCTCGGGGTCTGCCTCTACCCGCTCCTCAGCCTGCTCTGCGCCGGCCTGCAGCGCACCGTTGTCGGGAAGGCCTGACATGCGACGCGACAACAAGCGCTACCGAACGCTGACCCGCCGCACCCTGCTGCTGGGCGCCGCCCAGGCGGGCCTGTTCGGCGTGCTCGCCAGCCGCATGTACTATCTCCAGGTGGTCGAGGGCAGTCGCTACGCTGCCCTGGCCGACGACAACCGGATCAGCCCCCGGCTCGTGGCCCCGACGCGGGGCCTGATCTTCGACCGTTTCGGCGTGCCGCTGGCCGTCAACCAGAAGACCTGGCGCGTGACCGTGACGCCCGAGCGCAGCGGCGGCCTGGAGACGAGCCTCGACCGCCTGTCGCAGCTCGTCGCCCTGTCGGACGGCGATCGCCAGCGCGTGCTCAAGACCGCCCGCCGCCAGCGGGCCTTCCAGCCGATCACCGTCGTCGACAGCCTGTCCTGGGAGGATATCGCGACGATTTCGGTCAACGCCCCCGACCTGCCCGGCATCGAGGTCGAGATGGTGCCCCGCCGGGTCTACCCCTATGGCGAGATCGCCGGCCACGTCGTCGGCTATGTCGGGCCGGCGGCGCGGGAGGACCTCACCGGCGACCCGCTCCTGACCGTGCCGGAGTTCCGCATCGGCAAGGCCGGGATCGAGCGCGCGCGCGACGTGGCCCTGCGCGGCAAGGCCGACATCCGCGAGGTGGAGGTGAACGCCGTCGGCCGCGTCATCCGGGAACTCCGGCGCATCGAGGGCGAGGCGGGCAAGGACCTGACGATCAGCCTCGACGTGGAGTTGCAGCGCTTCGCCCTCAACCGCCTCGGCGAGCAGACCGGCGCGGCGGTGGTGATCGACGTGCGGACGGGGGACATCCTAGCCATGGCGTCGGCACCGTCGCACGACCCCAACGCCTTCACCCGCGGCATCACGCCGGAGGAGTGGCGCGACCTCTCCACGGACGAGCGGGGGCCGCTCAGCAACAAGGCCATCTCCGGCCAGTACGCCCCCGGGTCGACCTTCAAGATGATCGTCGCCGCGGCAGCGCTGGAGGCCGGGCTGGTGACGCCAGGCCAGGGGGTTTTCTGCGGCGGCTCGATGGAACTGGGCGACGGCCGCTTCCACTGCTGGCGGCGCGGCGGCCACGGCACGATGAACATGCACGACGCCATCGTGCAGTCCTGCGACGTCTACTTCTACGAGGTGGCGCGCCGGATCGGGATCGACCGGATCGCGGAGATGTCGCACCGGTTCGGCATCGGCGTCCGGCTCGGCCTCGAACTGCCGAACGAGCGCACCGGTCTGGTGCCGACGCGGGCCTGGAAGCGGGCGACGCTCGACAAGCCCTGGACCATCGGCGAGACGCTGATCGCCGGCATCGGCCAGGGCTATGTGCTGGCGACGCCGCTGCAGCTCGCGGTCATGACCGCCCGCCTGGTGAACGGCGGGCGCGCCGTCACGCCGCGGATCGCCACCGCCCTCACCGGCGGCGACGGGCCGCCGAGCCCGCTGCCCGTATCCCCGGCGCCACCGATCGGGGTGTCGGCGGAGACGCTGCAGACGATCGGCCGGGCCATGGCGGCGGTGACGATGAGCCAGCGCGGCACGGCGCACGCCGCCCGTATCCTCGACCGCGACACCGCGATGGGCGGCAAGACGGGAACCTCCCAGGTGCGGCGCATCACCATGGCGGAGCGGCGCACCGGCGTGCGCCGCAACGAAGACCTGGAACGGCACGAGCGGGACCATGCCCTGTTCGTCGGCTACGCCCCGCTCGAAGCACCCCGCTATGCGGTGGCCGTCATCGTGGAGCATGGCGGCGGCGGCTCCGCCGTCGCCGCGCCGATCGCGCGCGACCTCCTGATCGAAACGCAACGCCGGGACCCGGCGCGGATCGCGTCCGCCGCCGCGCCGCCCTCGGCGCCCCCGGCCCGGCCGACGGAGGTCGTGCGGCGATGATGTCGCTGTTCCAGGTGCCGCCCTCGGAAGGGCCGGCGCTGCGCTTCGGCACCAAGCTGCTGCAGGTCAACTGGCTGCTCGTCGTGCTCGTCTCGGCGCTGGCGGCGGTCGGCTGGCTCGTTCTCTACTCGGCCGCCGACGCCAGCCTCGACCCCTGGGCCGGCCGGCAGATGTACCGCTTCGCCTTCGGCCTGGCGCTCATGCTGGCGATGGCCTTCGTCGACGTCCGCTTCTATCTGCGGTGGGCCTATCTCGTCTATCTGGTGGCCCTCGTCCTCCTGGTCGCAGTCGAACTGGTCGGGCTCACCGGGATGGGTGCCACGCGCTGGCTCGACCTCGGGATCGTCTCCGTCCAGCCCTCGGAAATGATGAAGCTGGGCCTGATCCTCGCGCTGGCCCGCTACTTCCACGACCTCGACGAGGCGGACGTGAACCGCCTCTGGGCGCTGGCGCCGCCGGCCCTGATGATCGGGCTGCCGACGCTCCTGGTGCTGAAGCAGCCCGATCTCGGCACGGCCCTGCTGATGATCGCGGTCGGCACGGTGCTCCTGTTCGTGGCCGGCCTCGCGCTGTGGAAGTTTTTCGCCGCGGCGGCCGTGCTGGCCGCCTGCGCCCCGGTCGCCTGGAGCATGCTGCACGACTATCAGCGGCGGCGCGTGACCACCTTCCTCGATCCGGAGAGCGACCCGCTCGGCGCCGGCTATCACATCCTCCAGTCGAAGATCGCCCTCGGCTCCGGCGGCCTGTTCGGCCGCGGCTTCCTCCAGGGCAGCCAGAGCCAGCTCAACTTCCTGCCCGAAAAGCAGACCGACTTCGTCTTCACCATGCTGGCCGAGGAGGCGGGCCTGATGGGCTGCCTGTTCGTGCTGCTGCTGTTCGCGCTGGTCATCGCGCTCTGCTACGCTATCGCCCTGCGCAGCGAGAACCAGTTCGGGCGGCTGGTCTGCGTCGGCGTGGCGGCGCTGCTCTTCGTGCACGTCTTCATCAACGTGGCGATGGTGATGGGCCTGATGCCGGTGGTGGGCATCCCCCTCCCCCTGGTCTCCTACGGCGGCAGCGCCATGCTCACGGTCCTGCTCGGCCTGGGCCTGGTGCTCAGCATCTCGGTCCACCGCGACATGCGCATCGGCAACGCCTCCGGCGGCCCCACCCCCTGAGGCGCCTCGCGCCCGCCGCCGCCACGGCCGACCCGCGACAAAATCGCCCCCGATCCCGTCTCGGTCCTCGACAAACCCCCCGCCCTTTGCTATCCACCCGCTTCCCCGCGGGCGCATAGCTCAGTTGGTAGAGCAGCTGACTCTTAATCAGCGGGTCCAAGGTTCGAGTCCTTGTGCGCCCACCAATAAAATCAAGGGCCTGGCCGGCATCGGCCAGGCCCTTGGCTTTTCCGGGTAAGCGTGGGGGTCAGGGTGGACGGCGCGCCGCGATCGGTCGCGCTTTGAAAGACGGTTTGCACAGCGGTGACCTCGATAACCGCCCGCTCGCGACCGTCGGCGGGAAACTTCCCGGCCTTCCGTTGCTTCTCCATAACCACCCCTTCCAACAGGAAAGGGCATCCGGGAAACCCTGTGCGGCTCAGCCGACGTTCTATGAGGTAGTGATCGTCCGGCATGCGCCGTCGGGGGACGAGGAGGTGCCTTGATGTACACGTTCGACAGATCGGAGCCGTTCCGCGCCAGAAGCGCGTCGCGTGCGGATCGATGAGCCGAAACCGCGGCTGGTTCGCGCGCAGGTGGCATGCGCTACGCGGCTTGGCCCGCGTCCTGAGCCGTCCGGTGCGGCGGGCGGTGCGCGGCCGGGGTGGCGTTGCCCTGCAAACCTATCGGGGCTACGGCTCGCGTCGCGAAGTGTTCATGATCGGGCGGGTGCTCCGTCAGCCCGGCGGTCCGGCCACCGGCAATGCCTTCGCCGATCTCGGCCGCCTCTTCATGCGACGCGGCATTCGGGACGCCGTGCTGACGGTGCGCTTCGACGGTTCGGATGAACGGATCTCGACCGACCGCGACGGCTACTTCCGCCTGCATGTGCCGCTCACGCGGCCGCCGCCGTCAGATGCCGTCTGGCACCCGGTCGTGATCGAGCTGAACGAACCGGAGAGAATCGTCGCCACGGGGGAGGTCTTCATACCGCCGCCCGCGTGCAGTTTCGTCACGATCAGCGATATCGACGACACCGTCGTCTATACCGGGGTCGCCAACAAGGCGATGATGCTGTGGCGTCTGTTCATGCAGGATGCCGGCGACCGGGTCGCGTTTCCGGGCATGGCGGCGGTGCTGAACGCGCACCAACGCCGCCCGTCGGGGCACGAGAAGAACCCGATTCTCGATGTCTCGCGCGGGACGTGGAGCATCTACGAGATACTCGACGAGTTCTTCAATCAGCATGAGATCCCGATCGGGCCGATCCTGTTCCTGCGGGAGTGGGGGTTGACCCTGCACAGTCCACTGCCGCGCCGCGCCAAGGATCACAAGCTCGCGCTGATCCGCAACATGCTCGAACTCTACGGCGAACTGCCGTTCGTACTGATCGGCGACAGCGGTCAGAGAGACCCCGAGATCTATGCGCAGGTGGTGCAGGAACATCCCGGGCGGGTCGCAGCGATCTATATCCGTGACGTGACACGCAGTGCCAAGCGCGATCGTGGGATCGAGGCTCTGGCACGCGAAGTGGCGGCGTCGGGCAGTACGCTCGTGGTCGCGGCCGACAGTCTCGAAATGGCGCGGCACGCCGCCGCTCACGGCCTGATCGCGCCGCACTTCCAGGAGGACGTGGTCGAGGAGCGGGATACCGCTGCGGAGAACGGGACGGCCGCGGGGCAGCCCTGACGGAATTCGGAATACCGCGCCGTCGCCGTCCTGGCGTGCGACGACGAGGTCGTCCCGCTGCAGGAGCGCGACGAGACGGTGGCGGACGAGGCCGACCTGCAGGAGGTCTACGACACCGAGCGCCACCTGCTCTACGTCGCGTGTACGCGCGCCAAGGACAGGCTGCTGGTGACCGGAGCCGATCCCGTGTCCGAAGTCGTGGCCGATCTCACCGATGCGCGGGGTTAAGTGGCACGACGGCTCAGGCGACCATCCGGTCCCTGTTCCGCTCCGCGAGGATCGGCCGCACCAGACGGGCGAAGCGCTCCGCCTCCTCGTCGTGCAGGTAGCCCGAGAGGCAGAAGGAGTGGCAGCCGATGTCGACGAACTGCTGCAACGTCTCGGCGCACTGCCGAGGATTTCCGACCACGGCGATGCCGGCACCGGGGCGCACGCGGGTGATGCCGGTCCAGAGGTGCGGTGCGATCAGGTCGCCATGGGTGCGCGCCAGTTCCTGCACCCGCCGGTTCGCGACCGAGCTCGCATAGTGCGTGCGGATGAAGCGCGCCTGACCCTCGGTCGTGTCGCGTACCAGTTCGTGCGCGGCATCCCAGGCCTCGGCCTCGGTCTCGCGGCAGACGATCTGCAGGCGCATGCCGAAGCCGATCTCGTCGGCCCGGCCGTGGCGTGCCGCGAGCGTGCGGATGTCGCGCATGTTCGCGCCGATCTGCTCCGGCGTGTCGCCCCAGAACAGATGCACGTCCGCGTGCCTGGCCGAGATCTCCCAGGCCTGACCCGAGCCGCCGCCCAGGTAGAAGCGCGGATGCGGCTTCTGGAACGGCTCCGGGGCGACGCGCGCGCCGCGCAGCGTGTGGAAGCGGCCCTCGAAGTCGACGCCGCGCGTCGCCGTCCACAGCGCCTTCAGGATCGAGACCTCCTCGTCCATCAGGGCGTAGCGGTCTTCCTTGCTCCAGCGGATGCCCTCGGCCGCGGTCTCCGCCTCGCTCTGGCCCGCGATCAGGTTGACCGCGACCCTGCCGCCGGACAGCTGGTCGAAGGCGGTGATCATCTTCGCCAGCAGCACCGGGTTCACATAGCCCGGCCGCGCCGCCACCAGCATCCGGATCGAGCGCGAGCGGCCGATCATGACCGCGCTGGCGATGTAGGCGTCCCAGCAGGCGGCGCTGACGGGCACCAGGAGATACTGGAACCCCGCGGCCTCCGCCGCAGCCACGACGCGATCGAACATCTCCAGCGAGGGCGCCACGCGCTTCGTCTCGTCGCCGTAGCAGGTCGTGTCGCCGGAGGTGGGCAGGAACCAGCCGAACTCGAGCGGACGCATCGCATGCTCCATCGCAGCGGGCCCGTCAGTGTAGGCGAGAGCCGCACCGGTCGTAAGCCCGACGATCGTGTCCCATCCGGTGATCAGCGGGGAGGCCTTCCATGGCAGACACGACGGAGCCGTTGATCCTCCGACCATACGGGCGCCGCCGCCCGCCAGTACGCCGGCGCCATCGGCGACATCGAAGAGTTCGGAAGCCGCACCCGCGTGCGACCGGCCGCGCCGCCGCGGTTCGGGACGTCTCGAAGGTTAGGACAAACATTCTGCTCGACAAAGCACTCCCGGTGGGTCCCGCGACCCTGGATCCAGTTCGCGTTCGCCTGCGGCAGGCCGAGGAAGCTCGGCACGAAGTTGAGGATGAAGGCCGCGACGATCACCAGCACGACCATCGCCGTCGTGCGCACGGTGGAGAGAAAGGCCTCGTGCAGCATCGCCACGGTCAGCCGGCACATGGCGGCGGCGATGCCGAGTGCCCCGACCACGCCGAGCGCGGCCGCGTCGGTCTGCGTGGCGACGCCCAGATACATGCTCGACGTAAGAGAGTTGCAGCGACACGACGTCGAAAGCGCCGCTCTGCAGGGTGCGCAGCCCTCGAAGCCCTTCAGGCCGATCTCGTTGATGGTCCGGAAGGTCGCCTTCATGTCGCCGCCGCTCTTTTCGGCCAGCGCGCTCCCGGCAGCAATCGCCGTGCCACCGGCCCTGCCGCGTCCGGCGTACTGCCGCGCGCCGCGCGGGGGTTTCAATTCGACGCCGCTGCGCCAAGATGTGCGCTGCCCGCTGGGGACGGAGCAGGAACGATGCAGACGAGCGCCGCGGTGCGGCAGCGGCGGGACGCCGCCGGCCCGCGCGGGTCCGGGGGCCCGGAACGCAAGGCGGCGGCCGTTGCGATCCGGCCGGCCGTCCTCGCCGACCTGCCGGCGCTGCTGGGGCTGGAGGAGCGCTGCTTCCGCTGGGACCGGCTGTCGCGCCGCAGCTTCCATCACCTGCTGACCAGAGGCCACGCCTTCACGCTGGTGGCGGAGACCGGCGGCGGCGTACGTGGCTATGCCCTCGTCCTGGTCAACGGCGCCACCGCCCTCGCCCGCCTCTATTCCTTCGCGGTCGAACCCGAAGCGCGCGGCGCCGGGGTGGGCTCGGCCCTGCTGGCGGCGGCCGAGGCGCGCGCCCGCGAGGACGGGCGCGCCGTCATGCGCCTGGAGGTCCGGGCCGACGATGCGGCGGTGGTGCGGCTCTACCGCCGCGCCGGCTACGTCCCGTTCGAGCGCATCGCCGACTATTACGAGGACGGCGCGGCGGCCCTGCGCATGGAGAAGGCCCTGGCCGGCGGCGACCGGCCGGGCATCTCCGACGTGCCCTACTACGCCCAGACGACCGAGTTTACCTGCGGACCGGCCGCGCTGATGATGGCGATGCGCGCGCTGGGCGGCGACCGCCCCCTCGCCCGCAGCGAGGAGATCCGCCTCTGGCGCGAGAGCACGACCGTCTACATGACGTCCGGCCATGGCGGCTGCGACCCGTTCGGGCTGGCGCTGGCCGCGCACGAGCGCGGCCTTCGGGCCGAGGTGCATGTCGCGGGCGGCGGTCTGCTCTTCCTCGACTCGGTGCGCTCGGCGGAGAAGCGCGAGGTGATGCGCCTCGTCCAGGAGGATTTCCGCGCGGCCGCCGCCGAGGCGGGCATTCCCGCTTTCGAGCGCGGCCTCGGCAGCCGCGACCTGATCGCGGCGCGCGAGGCGGGTGCGGTGCCGATCGTCCTGGTGAGTTCCTGGCGGCTCTACGGCGCGCGCGAGCCGCACTGGGTCGTCGTCGCCGGCCATGACGAACGCTTCATCTACATCCACGACCCCTATGTGAACTATGAGGAGCACCGCACGCCCAGCGACGGTGCCAACGTGCCCGTCGCGCACGGAGAGTTCGACCGCATGGCCCGCTGGGGCTCGCGCCGGGTGCGTGCGGCGGTGATCGTGGCGCGGGGGACCGCCTCCGGACCGACCGGTACCGCCGTGCACGCGGACGCATGACCGACCACATCGTCATCGTCGAGAACAAGGCCGACCGCGACTGGGCCGCTTCGGCGGGAACGGCCGTGACGGCCCGCGAGTTCGCGACCAACCCGGAGCGCTTCAAGAACCGTCAGGCGCGGGTGATCAATCTCAGCGCATCCTTCGACTATCTCGACCTCGGCTACTACTGCTCGCTCCTGGCCGAGGCGCGCGGCCAGAAGGTCGTGCCGACGGTCGAGACGCTGCTGAACCTTTCGCGCAAGACGCTCTACGCGGTCGACCTGCCCGAGCTGAACGCAGCACTGCGCGAGGAGATCGGCAAGCTGGCGGCACCGCCGCGCGCCGCCTTCACCCTCACGGTCTGCTTCGGCCAGCCCACCGACTCGCGCTTCCGCAATTTCGCCCGGCGCCTGTTCGACCGCTTCCGCTCACCGCTGCTGCGCGTCCAGATCGTGCACGACGAACGCTGGCAGGTGCGCCAGATCGAGCACGTCGCGGCGAGCGCCCTCAGCCCGGACGAGTTCGAGTTCTTCGTCACCACGCTGGAGCGCTATACCCGCGCCGACTGGCGGCCGGCCAAGGCGAAGTCGCAACCGCGCTACTGGATCGCCGTCCTGCACGACCCGGCCGAGAAGATGCCGCCGTCCAGCCCGGAGACGCTGAAGAAGTTCGTTTCGGCCGGCGCCGGCATGGGCATCGCCGTCGAACTCATCCAGCGCAAGGACTTCCTCAAGCTCGCCGAGTACGAGGCGCTCTTCATCCGCGAGACGACCAGCATCGAGAACCACACCTTCCGCTTCGCCCGAAAGGGCGTGCACGAGGGCCTGGTCGTCGTCGACGATCCCGTGTCCATCCTGCGCTGCACCAACAAGGTCTATCTGGCGGAACTGCTCCAGGCCAACCGGCTGCCGGCGCCGCGCACCCTCGTGCTCGACCGCGAGAGCATCCTTCAGGCCGAAGAGCAGATCGGCTATCCGGTGGTGCTGAAGATCCCGGACGGATCGTTCTCGCGCGGCGTGATCAAGGCCAACAACCGCGCGGAGCTGATGGAGGGCGCGCGCAAGCTGCTGCAGCGTACCGAACTGATCCTGGCGCAGCAGTTCATGTACACGGCGTTCGACTGGCGTGTGGGCATCCTCAACCGCCAACCGATCTTCGTGTCGCAGTACTTCATGTCGCGCAAGCACTGGCAGATCGTGAACCATCGCGCCGACGGCCGGATCGCCGAGGGCGGGTTCAAGACCTGGGACGTCGCCGCCGCTCCGAAGGAGGTGGTCGACGTCGCGCTGAAGGCGGCGAACCTGATCGGCGACGGCCTCTACGGCGTCGACCTGAAGCAGACGGACGCGGGCGTGTTCGTCATCGAAATCAACGACAACCCGAACATCGATCGGGGAGTGGAGGACGCCATGCTGAAAGACGATCTCTACAGGACGGTGCTGCGCGACTTCGTCCGGCGGATAGAGGCGCGCTGACACCCCGATGCCTTCCCGCATGCGGCTGCGCCGAGCAGCCACCGTTCCGCCGTCGGCGCTGCGCGATGCCGTCGGCGGCACGAAGACGGGTGCCGCGCCCAGCCCGCGCGCCATCCGCAACGGCATTCTCTGCATCATCGGTGCGGCGCTGCTCTTCACCAGCAGCCACGCCGCGATCAAGCTGGAGGCGTCGACCTTCCACGTCGTGCAGATCGTCTTCTTCCGCAGCCTGTTCGCCTTCGTCCCGCTGGCGCCGTTTCTGTGGAGGAGCGGCGTCGACCTGCTGAAGACGTCGCGGCCCGCCCTGCATGCGGGCCGGTGCGTCGCGGGCATAACCTCGATGTTCGCGTACTTCTACGCCCTGGGCTTCCTGCCGCTGGCGGATCTGACGGCGATCAACTTCACCATGCCGCTGTTCGTGACGGCCCTCTCCGTCCCCCTGCTCGCCGAGCGTGTCGGCTGGCGGCGCTGGACGGCGGTCGCGGTCGGCTTCGGCGGCGTCCTGCTGATCACCCGGCCGGGCGGCGGTATGCTCGACCCGATGATCCTGATCGCCCTGTTCTCCGCCTTCGGCTATGCCGTGGCCGTCATCTGCATGCGCCGGCTCGGCAGCACGGAGAGCAGCGCGACCACGACCTTCTACTTCACCGCTGCCGGCGCGGTAGTCAGCGGGGCGCTGCTGCCCTTCGTCTGGCAGACGCCGAGCGGCGTCGAGTGGGCGGTGCTAATCGGCATCGGCGTGGTCAGCGGCGGGGCGCAGCTGATGATGACGTTCGGCTACAGGCAGGCGCCGGCCGCCATCGTGGCGCCGTTCGACTATGTCGCCCTGGTCTGGGCGGCGCTGCTCGGCTTCGTCATCTGGGGCGACGTGCCGACGGTCTGGGTGGTCTCCGGCGCCGCCATCGTCATCGCCTCCGGCCTCTACATCCTTCGGCGCGAGACCAAGCTGGCGCGCGAACGCGCCCGCGCGGACGCGGCGGCGTCTACTCCGCCGCAGTCCGCCGCATCTCGGGGTAGAGGCTGACGAGGCCGTCGCGCGAGGCGGGGCAGACGCCGCGCTCCGTCACCAAGCCGGTCACGAGGCGCGCAGGCGTCACGTCGAAGCCGTAATTGGCGGCCGGGCTGCCCGGTGGCGTCACGCGCACCGGCACGACCTCGCCCGCCTCGGTCGCACCCCAGATCCGCGTCACCTCGGCCGGGTCGCGCTCCTCGATCGGGATCTCGGTCAGGCCGTCGGAGATGCCCCAGTCGATCGTCGGCCCGGGCAGCGCCACGTAGAACGGCACCGCATTGTCATGGGCGGCCAACGCCTTCAGATAGGTCCCGATCTTGTTGCAGACGTCGCCCTCCGCCGTCGTCCGGTCGGTGCCGACGATGCAGAGATCGACCATGCCGTGCTGCATCAGGTGGCCGCCGGCATTGTCGACCACCACCGTATGCGGCACGCCGTGCCGGCCCAGTTCCCACGCGGTCAGGCCGGCCCCCTGGTTGCGCGGCCGGGTCTCGTCGACCCAGACATGGACCGGAAGGCCGGCATCGTGCGCCATGTAGATCGGCGCCAGCGCCGTGCCCCAGTCGACCGTCGCGAGCCAGCCCGCATTGCAGTGGGTCAGGATGTTGACCGGCCCGGCCGGCTTTACCTGGGCGATGCCGCGGATCAGCGGCAGGCCGTGCGTGCCGATGGCATGGTTGATCGCGACGTCCTCGTCGCAGATCGCGGCCGCCTTGGCATAGGCGGCGGCCACGCGCTCGCCCGGCGGCAGCGGCTGCAGCTCGCGGCGCATCGCGTCGAGTGCCCAGCGCAAATTGACCGCGGTCGGCCGCGTCCGGTGCAGCGTCTCGTAGGCGGCGGCCAGCGACACGTCCGACGGGTCGGCGCGCATCGCCATGGCCATGCCATAGGCGGCGGTCGCGCCGATCAGGGGCGCACCGCGGATCAACATGGCGCGGATCGCGTGCGCCGCATCCGCCAGCGAGGCGAGGCGGATCGTCTCGAAGGCGTGCGGCAGCCTCGTCTGCTCGATCACGCCGACGGACCAGCCGTCCTCGTTCAGCCAGATGCTGCGATAGTGCGTGCCGTCGACCTTCATCGGCTGTTCTCCCCTGTCCGGCCGTGAGGTAGGGGCAGGCGGACAGGGGAACAACCGCGCGGCGCCCTATTTCGCGGCCCGCTTCAGGATCTTCTCCGCCGCGTCCGCCAGCACCTGGCAGCCCAGGACCAGGTCCTCGTCCGACGTGTCCTCGGCATAATGGTGGCTGATACCGCCGATACTGGGCACGAAAAGCATCGCAACGGGCAGTTTCTTGGCGAGGATCTGGGCATCGTGGCCGGCCGCGCTCGGCACGCGGACATGCTTGCCGGGGGCGTGCTCCGCCGCCGCCTCGTCCAGGGCCGCGAGGAAGCTCTCCTCCATGACCTTGGGCGCGCTGCGCGACACCGTCTCGATCGTCACCGCGCACGGACCCGCCGCGTCGGCGGCGGCCACCAGGTCGAACAGCGTCTTCTCCAGCAGCAGAAGACGGTCCGGGTCGACGTCGCGGAACTGGAACATCATCTCCGCCCCGCCCGGCACGATGCTGGGCGCGCCGGGATCGAGGTCGATCCGGCCCGTCGTCCACACCGTCCGCTCCGCGGCGACCTTCGGGAAGACCTCGTAGATCGCATGGGCGAGTTCCACCAGCGCCACGCCGGCATCCTTGCGGATCGCCATGCGCGTCGTCCCCGCATGGTTCTGCACGCCGGTGAAGCGGATGCGGTACTGCCAGATGGCCACGATACTCGTCACCACGCCGATGCGCTGACCCGTCGCCTCCAGCCAGTCCCCCTGTTCGATATGCGCTTCCAGATACCCGACATAGCGCGAGGGATCGATCAGCGCCCGCGGCCGGCCGGCATAGCCCGCCTTCTCCAGCGCCTCCCGCAGCGGGGTTTCGTCGTCGCGGTTTTTTGCGGCGTCGATGTCGGCCTCGGTCAGGTCGCCGACGAAGGAATGGCTGCCCAGCATGCTGGCATAGTGGCTCTCCTCGTCCGCCCAGGACGCGACCTCGATGCCGAGGCCGGCACACTCCGGGTCCTCGGCGAAGGCGCGCGCCACTTCGAGCGCATAGATCACCCCCATCGCGCCGTCGAGCCAGCCTGCATAGGGCTGCGTCTCGCTGTGCGAGCCCATCAGCAGGCGGGGTCCGTTGGCGCGGCTGGCGCCGATGACGTTGCCGACACCGTCGATCGAGGCGTCCAGCCCGGCTTCCGCGAAGCGCTGCTGCAGCCAGGCGCGGGATTCCACGTCCTGCGGCGAGAAGGTCGGCCGGTGGACGCCGGTCTTGTACCGGCCGAAATCGGCGAGCCGCCGCAGGTCGGCGAGCAGCCGTTCCGGGTTGATCTTGGGCATGTCGATCCTCGATGCGAACGCGAAGTTGAAAGGCGGAAGCAAGCAAGGAGTACGCCACGCGCGGTAAACCCGTCGACGTTTCCGGCTGAACAGACTAAGAGTGGATCGTTCGACCGAGCCGTGACTAGGCGATGACGACATGAACGACAGACCGGCCCGAAAGGGCGGCGTCGATGCGCCGGGCACCACGCGCACGACCGATCTCGCCGCCTTCCGGGCCCAGGCCTCGCCCAAGGCGCAGCGTTTCTACGACTATTGGGACGGGCTGCGGCAGGGGCGCCGCATGCCGTCGCGCACGGATATCGACCCGATCGAGATGCGCGAATGGCTGTCGCAGATCTCGCTGGTCGACGTGCACCGCGATCCGTTCGCCCTGGTCTACCGCCTGGTCGGGTCGGTTCACGTCACGGCGCGCGGCTACGATCCGACCGGCCGCACCGTCGACCAGGCCTATTTCGGCAGGAACCGCGAGCCCGTGCTGCAGAACTACCGCGACGTGGTCGAAACCCGGCACCTCGTCTACAACTGGGAGGGCAGCGCGTCGCGCGAGTCGCTGCTGCGCGAGAGCGAGGCCCTGTTCCTGCCGCTCTCGAGCGACGGGGAGACCGTCGACGTGGTCCTCGTGCTCGCCCTCTTCGAGCGGATCTGATCCCGCCCGCGCCGGCCCCCCTCGCCGTCCGCGTCGGGCGCCCTACGATGCGGGTATGGGCGGCGGCTGGCCCGGACAGGTCGGCAGGGTGGGGTCGAGTACCGCCCAGGCCGGCGCCGAACCCGCCCAGATGACGCTCTGCGGCCGCGCCATGAACGGGTCGTCGAGCGTGCCGGCCCGCACCACGACCAGGTGCGGCCTGCTCTCGGCCTCGCTGAAGAGATGCGTGCCGCAGGTCGCGCAAAAGCGCCTGTGCATGACGGCGCCGCTGTCGGCGACGCTGACGAAGTCGACGAGCGGCCCGGATACCGCGAAACCCTCGCTGCGGAAGATGGCGTTCACCGAGGCATTGCCCGACGCGAGATACTGGCAGTCCCGACACCAGCAGGCGCGCACCGTCACGGGCGGCCGCGGGAACCGGTAGCGCACCGCGCCGCAGAAGCAGCCCCCACCGATCGACCCGCTCGCCTCCGCCATGAGCCCGCCCCCGGCAGATGAAGGACGGTCGAGTGTGTCAGCGACCGGACCCCCGTGCAACCGCAAGTCGTCTCAGCTCTGCGGCGGCAGGGACAGCTTCATTCCCTCGTGGCTCGCGGCGAAGCCCAGGCTCTCGTAGAAGCGGCGGGCGTCGGGGCGCGCCTTGTCGGTGGTGAGCTGGACGAGGCCGCAGCCGCGGGCGCGGCATTCGGCGATCGCCCATTCGAACATGCGGCGGCCCAGGCCACCGCCGCGGCGCGATCGGGCGATGCGCACGCTCTCGATCTGGCCGCGCCACAGGCCGATGCGCGACAGGCCGGGAACGAAGGAGAGCTGGAGGCAGCCGACGACGGTGCCGGTCGCCCGCTCTTCGACCACGACCAAATACTGGTTCGCGTCCGCTGCGATGGCGGCAAAGGCCGTGACGTAGCGCGGATCCGGCGGCATGGCCGGGTTCTCGCGTCCCGCCCCCAGCACGTCGTCCGCGAGCAGGCCGACGATGGCCGGCAGGTCCCGCTCGGTCGCCCGCCGGAAATGCAGATCGTGGAAATGCAGGTCGTCGGTCATCGCACGAACGAGACCGGGCGGCGGATCGCGCCGCCGCCCGGTCGGACCGTCAGCCGACGTTCGGCTCGTTCGAGAAGATGACGGTGCCGGACGCGGCGAACATGCCGCCGACGCCGTGGCAGACCGAGATCTTGGCACCCGGGACCTGCGCCTCGGACGTGCCGCGCATCTGCCGCACGCTCTCCTGCAGGGCGTACATGCCGTACATGCCGGAATGCATGTAGGAGAGGCCGCCGCCGTTCGTGTTCAGCGGCAGCTTGCCGCCCGGTGCCGTGTTGCGCTCCCAAATGAAGTCGCCGGCCTCGCCGCGACCGACGAAGCCCAGATCCTCCAGGCCGTAGAGCGGCAGGTGGGCGAAGGCGTCGTAGATCATCAGATGGTCGACGTCGGCGTGGCGGATGCCGGCATTGTCGAAGGCCGTCTTGCCGGCCACGCGGAAGGCGCGGCTGGTGGTGAAGTCCTCCATCTGACTGACCATCGTCGTCTCGACGCTCTCGCCGGTGCCGAGGATGTAGACCGGCTTGGTCGGGAAGTCCTTGGCCCGGTCGGCGCTGGTCAGGATCAGGGCGCCGCCGCCGTCGGTCACGAGACAGCACATCAGGATGCGGAACGGCCAGGCGATCATCCGGCTGTTCATCACGTCGTCGACGGTGATCGGGTCGCGGAACGAGGCGCGCGACTGCTTGGCGGCCCATTCGCGCTGTACGACGGCGACGTTGGCGATCTTCTCCACGTCGATGTTGTACTTCTTCATGTAGCGCAGGGCCGGGATGGTGAACATCGTCGTCGGCCCGTAGGTGCCGTAGGGCGCCTGGAACTGGCCCTCCAGCTGGCTCGGGCCGACGCCGACGATGGGCTTGCCGACCATCGACTTGCCGCTCTCGCCGTGCGTCACAAGGACGGTCTTGCACAGGCCCGACTCGATCGCCGCGATGGCGTGCCGGACATGCAGCATGAAGGAGCAGCCGCCGACCGTCGTGCCGTCGACCCAGGTCGGCACGATGCCGAGATAGTGGGCGAGTTCCGTCGGGATCTCGCGTGCCGTCGCGATGCCGTCGATGTCGGACGGCTTCAGGCCGCAGTCGGCCATGGCGTTGAGCGCGGCGTCGGCGTGCAGCTGGAGCTGCGACATGCCGGGGACCTTGCCGAGCTGGCTGGTCTCGGAGGCGCCGACGACGGCGATGTTCTTTCGTTTCATCATGGCCGGATCACCCCTTCGCCGGACGGAACTTGGGCAGGTGGATCGTGTCGCTCACCTTCTCGAAGGTGACCTCCAGCGCCATGTCCAGCGGCAGCGCCTCGGGCGTCTGCTCGGAATCCACGATGTTGGTCATCATGCGCGGGCCCTCGGCCAGCTCGACCACGGCGATGGCGTAGGGGGCGTCCTTCTCGAAGCCCGGCGCCGGCCGGTGGTTGATGACGTAGGAGTAGAGCGTCGCCTTGCCGCTCGCCTTGAACGTCTCGATGTTCTTCGAGCCGGTGTAGGGGCTGAACGGACGCGGCGGGAAATACGCCTTTCCCGTGTCCTTGCAGCGCTGGAGGATCAGCTCGCCGCGCGCGCAGCCGTCCCAGAAATGCTGTGTCTCGGGCGTCGGTTTCGGAATCGGCTTTTTCGCTTCGGCCAAGGGCCACCTTCCCTTCGTTGCGGCCCGCCGCCGCCCCCGCCGGGGGCCGCGTTCATGACGGGCGTTCGGTTTGAAGTGCCGGGATTGTCGCGACCCGGGCGCCCCCGCGCAAGGGCGGGGCGCGCCGCGACGATCGGCGGGACCGGTGTCCTCCGGCCCGGGACGACAGGCAGCGCGAGTTCGCGCCCGACGGCTAACGCGTGGGACGGCGTTTGGCGGCCTCTTCCTCGTCAGGCAGATATTCCCTGCCGTCGCGATAGGTCCAGTCGACCATGCGCGGCATGCCTTCCTGGACGGTCAGAGTGCCGACGAAGGTGCCCATGGTCGTCTGCTGGTCGGCGGCGCGCATCTCGATCGGGCCGAAAGGCGTGTCGATCTCGAGGCCGCGCAGGGCGGCGGCTAGCGCCTCGGCCTCCGTGCCGCCGGCCTTCTCGATACCCTTGGCGATCAGCATGAAGGTGGCATACCCGACGACCGAGCCGAGGCGCGGATATTCGTCGAACTTGTCCATATAGGCCTTCCGGAAAGCCTGATGCTCCGGCGTCTCCAGCGCATACCAGGGATAGCCGGTGACGATCCAGCCCTCGGGCGCCTCGTCCTTCAGCGGGTCTATCCATTCCGGCTCTCCCGACAGGACGCTGACCACGGGGCGGCCCTCGAAGAGACGGCGGGTGCGGCCTTCGCGCACGAACTGCGAGAGATCGCTGCCGAAGAGCACGTTGTAGATCGCCTCCGGCTGCAGCCTCGCGAGCGCCTGGACGGTGGCGCCGGCGTCGATCTTGAAGAGGGCGGGCCATTGTTCGCCGACGAACTCGACGTCCGGACGCAGTTCCTTCAGCAGGGTGCGGAAGGCTTCCACGGCCGACTTGCCGTACTCGTAGTTGGGCGCCACGGTGACCCAGCGCCTGGCCGGCAGTTTCGCCGCCTGCTCGGCCAGCATCGCCGCCTGGACATAGGTG
Source organism: Alphaproteobacteria bacterium (assembly GCA_046296375.1). Lineage (GTDB taxonomy): Bacteria > Pseudomonadota > Alphaproteobacteria > JAJUGE01 > JAJUGE01 > Constrictibacter. The sequence goes on from JBKBLL010000026.1 coordinate 19,279, forward strand.
CCCGGCCGCAGGCGGAAGGTGTAGGGGTTGCCCTGCGACCAGGCGAGCGCGTCGGTCAGCGGCTCCGCGGCGATGAATACGATACGCCGCTGGTTGGCGAAATCGGCGACCGCGAGGCCCACATGGCTGAGCAGCGTACCGGCCAGAACCTCCACGCCTTCGCGCGTCACGAGTTCGTTGGCGACGGTCACGGCGTCGGCCGGCCGGCCGCCATCGTCGCGCGACACCACGTCTAGCTTACGGCCCAGGACGCCGCCGGCCGCGTTGATCTCCTCGACCGCGAGCTGCCATCCCTTGCGGTAGGGGACCGAGAAGGCGGGCAGGCTGGTGTAGCTGTTCAGATCGCCGATCCGGATCGGTTCGGCGAGCGCCGGAACGGGAGCGGCGAGCGCGAACCCGACGGCCAGGGACGCGACGAGTCGGCGCAGCATTCAGGACCTCCCCAGAGACGCCGTCCGCCGGCGCATATTCTCCTATTGAGGATAAGCGCCCCGCCGGCCGCCGTCGAGGGAGCGCCGTCCACGAGGAGTCCGACGGGCGGCACCGGTCCGTTGCCCGCTCCGCGATTACGAAATAATTACATATTAATTACAGACACGAGTTGCGGCAGAAACGCAGCATTCTGGGGGGAACATGGTCGTCGTTGCACGGTGCCTCGGGGCCTTGAACGCCCTGCGCGCCTTTGATCGCACCCTGTTCACGCGGCTGGGCGGCGCCCTGCCTGCGCGGTCGCCCTGGTGCTGGCCACGGCGCTGCTAGGGCTACCCGTCTATGCTGCCGACCGGATCTACTACAATCCGTTCACGGCCCTGCCGGAGCTCGGCGCCACGGCCCTCGCCGTTGCCGGCCTCCTCGCCCTGACCGGGTCCGTCCTGGCCACATTCATCGTCATCCATCTCGTCCTCGCGGCGAACTACATGAAATTCTTCTTCCTGCGCGAAGGGCTGGTTCCGACCGATCTGGAGTTGCTGGGGGAGACTTGGCAGGCTGCCGGCTCCGGCGTGCGGATGGCGGTCGTCCTGGTCACGGCCATCGGGCTCGCGGTGACGTTCCTGTTCGCCAACCGCGACCGCTGGCGCAGTCGCGCTACGATCGTCGCGGCCATCGCGGGCGGATTGTGGATCGCGTTGATGCAGCCTGCCGCCGTAAAGGCGGCACTCTTTCCCGGCGACTATGAGCGCTACTGGCAACCCGGTTCCGAGTTCCAGGCACGAGGTTTCTTCACGTCGTTCGCGATGGTGGCGCTGAACACAAAGGTTCTCAAGGCCGATCTCTCCCGCCTGCCGTTCCTGGCGCACCCGCCCAGTTACGATCTGCGTGGCCGTCCGCTGCCGCTGCCGGAGAAGCCCGCCGACGTCCACATCGTTCTGCTGGAGAGCTTCATCGCGCCCGAGGATCTGACCGCCCTCTCCTATCGCCGGCTCCCCGGATCGCCGACGACGCGCGATGTCGCGCGGGAGTCGTCCAGCTATGCCTTTTCGCCGACCGCCGGCGGGAAGACGGCCCGCGCGGAGTTTGAGGTCCTGTGCGGCATACCGGACTTCGAACTGTTCGGCTCGCTGACCTTCAACCAGCTTGGTGGCGGCAAGGTCGATTGCCTGCCGGCCCGCCTGTCGGCGCACGGATACCGCAGCGTCGCCAGCCAGGCCCTGCCGGCCAGCTTCTTCAACATCGGCAGAGCGTATCGCAGCCTCGGTTTCGACGAGCAGCTGCTCGCGTCCGACTTCATATTCGACGACATGGACGGCGCCTGGCTCAGCAATCCTTCCGCGCTCGGCCAGAATCTCGACCTCGTCCGCGACCACGCGACCCGGCACGGCGACCGGCCCCTCCTCAACTATGTCGTCCTCGGTGCCGGCCACTACCCGTTCGACCGCGATCGGAACCGGCGGCCAGACCTCGTCGCGTCGCAGCCAGCCGACCACCTCGCCGATCGGATCGTCAATCACAGCCTGCACACGCTCGACGCCCTTGCCGAATGGCTCGCCGCGCTTCGCGCCATGGATCGCCCGTCGATCATCATCCTCTTCGCCGATCATCTTCCACCAGTCTCCGACGACTTCCTCGAGCGTACGGGCTACCGTGGATTCGATCGCGCCAAGCCGATCACCGGTCGGAGGACGTTTCTCCTGGTGCTGCGCGACTTCGAGCCGGCACCGTAGCGCAACCTGGCTCTCTGGGAATTGCCTCATCTCGTCGCCGACCTGCTCACGCACTGCACCGTCTGCGATGCCGAGCATCCGGCGCGTGCCGGCCTGATGCTGGTGAACACGGCCTTCTACGAACGGGCGGACCCTGGGCGGCCAGCCTGCTCCACCGACGACGCGATCGATTGCCTTGAGGCATGGGGCGCTCAGGAGGCGATGCGCGCCGTCTATCTGGACATCGTGAAGCGCTCGCATCTGACGGAATCACCGCTGGCCGGCGCACCTCGTGCCACCATGCGCCATTCCAAAGCCTATGGAACGACGAGCGGAACAGGCCGGTCGGACACGGCGATGACCGCCGGCAACCGGCCGACGAGATTGCCGTCGCACTGGATCGGCGCTCCGACAGGTCCGGAGATCTCGATTCGGCGCGCCACCAGTATGGCGACATCCGGCTGATCCGGCAGACGGCCTCGCACAAGCGATGCTGCGTAGCGCAGATAGTCCCGCCGCCGGCCACCACGGGCCATGCATAGATGCAGTTCGGGCGCGAACAGCGATGCGTTCGGCGCGAGCAGGAAGGGGCCACCGTAAAACCGGCTTCGCGTCACGACGACGGCAGTGGCATCGAAGCCGCAGCCGTCGGCCTCCAGTCGATAGGACCGAGGGCTTCCACGTGCCAAGACGGCCATGACCTCGGCGACGTAGGCATAGCGGCCGAAGTGCCGCTTCCACCGCGCCGACACGGCGGCGACGACTTCCGCGTCGAATCCGATCCCCGCCATCAGCGCAAAACGCCGGCCGTTGACGGTACCGGGCCAGAAGGCACGCGTGTGACCGGCCGCGATGATCGCCACAACGCCCTCCAGCGAAGGCGGCAAGCCGATCTCCGCCGCGAGCACGTTGGCTGTCCCAAGCGGCAAGATCGCCAGGGGCGGTGCGTCCGGTCCCAGCCCGTTCAGGACCTCGTGCAAGGTTCCGTCGCCCCCCGCCGCAACCACGACACAGAAGGAGCCGGGGGACGCTCGGCCGCGATACGCTCGGCGTCCCCGGGGCCGGCTGTTTCGCGGACGGTTGTGGCCACACCCAACTTGGCGAACGCGCGAGGGCCTGGTCGAGCCGCTCCCGCCGGTGCCTGCCGGCGGCCGGATTGAAGATCACCAGCGCCCGATGCACCTGCGGCATTCCCCACGCCTCTTCCACACGCCGCGTCGGATACAGGCAGAACTCGCGGATCGTGTTACCTCCGCCTATAGCACAGCCGGTATCGAGTGGAGAGCCACATCCACGGTCCACCGCGGCGGCCCGGGCCGAGATTCGTCACCCAGAGGCTGACGGCCGCTCGACTACTGGCGCTCGAGATGCGCCGGCCGACGCATGCCGAGCCGACGCGACCTGGACCCGCGGTGGAGATCCCGCGCCTGCTGCCCAGCCTCGTCCTGGTCGACGTGGCGCACGATCCGATCGACTTCCGCTACCGGCTGGTCGGCACCGAGGTCCGCGAACGGGTCGGCCGCAATTACGCCGCGCCAACGCAGTCCAGGTCGTCGCCGAGCGCCGGCCGATCTTCACCGACACCCCTATGTCGGCGGCGATACGGCCGCCCGCGACTACCAGGACCTGCTGATGCCCCTGCCGTCCAACGGCGAGCGCGTCGACATGATCCTCGCCCTCATCGAGTTCGACCTCGCACCCTTCGCCGTTGAAGCGGCCCTCCGCGGCTGAAAGGCGGTCGGTGGGCGGTCGGACGGCGGGCGGGCCCCGGCCGAGGCGGGCGTCAGGCCAGCGGCATGATCTCGCGCACGAACCGCTCCATCCGCTCCAGGCTCTCGGCCAGACTGGGCGAACGGAAGTCGAAGACCATCTCCGACACGCCGAGCGCGGCGAGTTCACGGACGTCGCCGGCGATCTCCTCCGGCGTCCCGGCGAACCGCTTGCGCTCGCCGGGCGGCAGATCGCCGGGCTTGTCGTAGAGCGGCGCCTTGTAGGAGATGGTCAGTTCGGCGAAGTCGCGCTCCTCCGCCTCCGTCAGGCGGCGCAGCTCGTCCAGCTTGGCGCGCAGGTCGTCGGGGGGCAGCGGCACCGCGGCCGTCGCGCCGACGGGATGCCAGCCGTCGCCATAGCGTGCGGCACGGCGCAGGGCCGGCCGGCTGTGGCCGCCGACCCAGATCGGCGGATGCGGCCGCTGGACCGGCTGCGGCAGGCAGTGGAGCGGCCCGAAGCTGTAGAACTCGCCCTGATGCTCGACCGGATCCTCCGTCCAGAGCTTCTTGAAGATTCGCAGCCATTCGTCCGAGACCGCGCCGCGGCGGGCGAAGGGCGGCGCCCCGACGGCCTCGAACTCCTCCTCCAGCCAGCCGACGCCGACGCCGACCGTGACCCTGCCGCCGGAGAGGACATCGATCGTCGCCAGGACCTTCGCCGTCAGGACGGGGTTGCGATAGGGCAGGATCATCACGCTGGACACGAGCCGCAGCTTGCTGGTCTTGCCGGCGACGAACGCCATCAGGGTCAGCTGCTCCAGCGCGTCGCCCTGGCCGGGAAAGGCGCCCGTCACCGTGTAGGGATAGGGGGACTCGATCGCGGTCGGAAAGACGATGTGATCCGCGATCATGGTGGAGGCGAAGCCCCACCCCTCCGCCCTCTGTACGAGCGTGGCCAGCGCCTCCGGTGCGGCGGTGGCACCCCGCGTCGGCAGATAGAAACCGTATCGCATCCTCTCCTCCCCTCTTCCTCGTCACTTCCTTCTTCATCGCCGCCATTGTCGCCGAGCCGGAGCCGCTCGAACAGCGGAGGGCGCAGCGGCCGCCTGGACCGCTCGTCATCCGGCCGCGGCGCGGCGCAGACGGTCGTTGATGGCCCGGCCCAGGCCGGTTTCCGGGATCGGCACGACGGCGATGCCCCCGATGCCGGGGCGGTCCAGGGCATGGAGGAAACGGAACAGGTTCGCCGCCGCCTCCGTCAGGTCCGCCGACGCGCTGAGGTTCAGCGTCTCCACCGCTCCCTGCGGAGCGGCCGGGCCGAACGCCAGCAGCGCCTCGCCCGGCCGGATGTCGTCGACATCCAGCCGAACCGGGATCGAGGGGGCGTAGTGGCGCAGCATCAGGCCCGGCGACCGGGGCCGCGCCTGCAGGTCGAGGTTCGGAGAAGCGATCGGACCGAGCACGCGCGCCAGTTCCTCGGCCGTCACGCCGCCCGGCCGGAGCAGCACGGCAGCGGGCTCGCTGAGATCGAGGACGGTCGATTCGACACCGACCCTGCAGGGCCCGCCGTCCAGGATCATGTCGACCCGGCCGGCCAGGCCCGCTTCGACGTGTCGGGCCGTGGTCGGGCTGATCGCGCCGGACACGTTGGCGCTGGGG
>JBKBLL010000027.1:0-24457 GCA_046296375.1 Alphaproteobacteria bacterium
CGTCATGGACGATCGGTAGGTGGGGGCGGGCATGGACCTCTGGTTCCTGGCGCTGAAGGCACTGCACATCGTCGGCGCGGCCGTTCTGCTGGGGACGGGCGCGGGGATCGCCTTCTTCATGGTCATGGCGCACCGAACGGGCGATGCGCGCATCGTCGCGCACACGGCCGGCGTCGTCGTCCTCGCCGACATGCTCTTCACCGCATCGGCCGTGGTGGTCCAGCCGCTGACGGGTGCGGCACTGGCGCTCGCGCTGGGGTGGCCGCTACTCGAGGGCTGGGTCGCGGCGAGCCTCGCGCTCTACGTGGTCGTCGGCCTGTTCTGGTTGCCGGTGGTCTGGATGCAGTGGCGGATGCGCGATCTCGCCCGCGCGGCCGCGGCGGCCGGACTGCCGCTGCCCCCGGCCTACGGGCGGCTTTACCGCTGGTGGTTCGCCTTCGGCTTCCCGGCTTTCGCAGCGGTGCTCGCGATCGTCTGGCTGATGGTCGCAAAGCCGACGCTCTGACCGGTCTTCACCGGGACGCGTTCAGAGCGTGCGGCCGTGCCAGACGATGCGGCCGAGGACGCGGAGCCGGGCGGCATCCTGGGGATGGAGCGCCTCGGGCTGATAGCGCGGATCGTCGCTGATCAGCAGGACGGAGCCGTCGAAGCGGTACTGGACGCGGCGGACGACGATGCCGTCCTCGACCCCGAAGGCGTAGAGGCCGCCCTGGCCCACGCCGGCGTCGCGCCGGTCGCAGAGGGCGAGGTCGCCGGCCCGCAGGGTGGGCTCCATTTCGTCGCCGGCGATCGTGAAGAGGAACAGGTCGTCGGGCGCGCAACGGAGCCTGTCCGCCAGCCAGCCGGTGCGGAAGGCGACGGCGTCGGTGATCTGCGGCACCTCGGGCAGGTCGCCGTCCGGACCGTCCGGCGCACCCGGCGGGACGGCATAGCCGGCGAGGTCGAGGGGCGCCGCCGCACCGATGATCTCGCCGTCGAGAGGGCCGGTCGCCGCCTGCTCCGGCTCCTCGGGTTCCGGATCGGGATGCGGTTCGGCGCGCAGCATCCCGCCCTCGCCCGACCATAGCCACTGGAGCCGCACCCCGGCGGCGTCGGCGAGGCGGGCGACCACGGGGAAGGACGGCGCGCCACGGCCGCGTCCGTAGAGGGCGAGCTGTTCCGTCGACGCATCGGCGACTTCGGCCGCCGCCGCCAGGCTGTCGAAGCGGTCGAGCAGGTCGGCGAAGCGGGCGCCGACCTCGGCCGGCCAGCTCTGCACGGCGCCGCCCCGCTGCAGATAGGGCTCGGCCCGCTTCTGGTCGCCGAATCGCGATGGCGTCTTCATGCAGCCGAAGTGGGGTTTGCGCCGGCCGCTGGCTAGGGGCCCGCGGCGGCGATATGATCCGGCCGCCGTGCACCGGGGGAGATCCTTCCTGTCGGCGCGGCGAAGAGGAGAAGGGAAATCTCCCGCCTGGAGCGCCCCGCATCTTCGGCCGCCAGCGTGGCCGAGAGCCCCTATGCCTGGTTCCGCCTGCTCGCCTCGCTGGCGCTGAGCACGCTGGGCGGCGTAGGGATGTGGTCGGTCGTCGTCGTCCTGCCGGCGGTGCAGGCCGATTTCGGCGTCGCCCGTGCCGACGCGTCGCTGCCCTATACGCTCGCGATGGTCGGCTTCGTGTTCGGCGGGCCGCTGATGGGCTGGCTCGCCGACCGGTTCGGCATCATTCCGCCGGTCGTCGGTGGTACGCTGGCGCTGGCGCTGGGCTTCGTCCTGGCGAGCCGCGCGGATACGATCCTGGAATTCGCGCTGATCCACGGCGTCCTGATCGGCTTCCTCGGCAGTTCGGCCACGTTCGGGCCCGTGATCGCCAGCATCTCGCTCTGGTTCGACCGGCGCCGCGGCATCGCCATGGCCATCGGTGCCAGCGGCGCCTACCTGGCCGGCACGGTCTGGCCCCTGGCCATCCAGCACGTCACCGACGGCTACGGCTGGCGCACCGCCTATCTCGCGATCGGCCTCTTCTGCCTCGTCACCATGCTGCCCCTCGTCCTGGCGCTGCGCCGCCCCCCGCCGCCGGCGCGCGCGGGCGTCGTCTCGCCCGGCGGCTTCACCGGCGATCCGCGCCCACTCGGCATGGCGCCCAACACGCTGCAGGGCCTGCTGATCTTCGCCGGCATCGCCTGCTGTGTCGCCATGGCGATGCCGCAGGTGCACATCGTGGCGCTGTGCGCCGACCTGGGCTACGGCGCCCAGCGCGGGGCGGAGATGCTGTCGCTGATGCTGGGCTTCGGCATCGTCAGCCGGCTCGCTTCCGGCTGGATCGCGGACCGGATCGGACCGCTGCCGACCCTGCTGCTGGGCTCGGTGCTGCAGGCAGTCTCGCTGCTGCTCTACACGACCTCGGAGAGCCTGACCTCGCTCTATGTGATCTCCGCGCTGTTCGGCCTGTTCCAGGGCGGCATCGTGCTGAGCTACACGTTGATCGTGCGCCAGTTCTTCCCGGCGGCGGAGGCGGGGACGCGCATCGGCCTGGTCCTGTCGGCGACTCTGGGCGGCATGGCGATCGGCGGCTGGATGTCGGGTGCCATCTACGACCTGACCCTGTCCTACGACGCGGCGTTCCTCAACGGCTTCGCCTGGAACCTGCTTAACGTCGCGGTCGCGCTCTTCCTGCTGATGCGCTACCGGCCGCCGCGGCGGCTGGCCGCGGCGTGAGCCGGTCAGTCGGGAGCTGCGCGGGCGGGGCGCTTCCAGAAAAACTGCGAGAGCCAGGTGGCCAGCATCACCACCAGGAAGATCCGGCAGGTGTGGTGGATCGCGACGAACGCGACCTCGATGCCCAGCGACAGCGCGATCAGGTTCATCTCGGCGAAGCCGCCGGGGGCGTAGGCGAGCAGGATGCCGCGGAAGTCGAGGCCGGTGACCTCCCCCAGGACCAGGGCGAAGACGAAGGCGAGGGCGACGAGGCCCGCCGTGGTGATCGCCGAGAGCATCATCGGCCGGGCGAGGGCGCTCCACGGGATGCCGGAGAAGCGCGCGCCGGCGCCGGCTCCGATGATCACCTGGGCGACGGCCAGGATCTCGTAGGGCGGCCGTGCCGAGGTCAGCCCCGTGACGTGCACGATGGCGCTGGCCAGCATCGGCCCCGTCATCTGCCAGGCCGGGAAGCGCAGCCGGCGCCCGACCACCACGCCGACCACGGCGCACAGCGTCAGCAGGAACAGGTCCCAGAGCGCCAGCCCCAGGATGCTGCCGCCCGATCCCAGATCCTCCGGCGGAACGTAGCCGGAGAATATGCGGAAGGCCGGCGGCAGGATCAGCATCACCATGACGATGCGCGTCGCATGGATCAGCGCGACCTGGCGCTCGTCGGCGCCCATGGTGGGCGCGATCAGGATCATCTCGCTGAGCCCGCCCGGCGCTGCGGAGAAGAAGGCCGTGGGGCCGTCCATCTTGCCGAAGCGCATGAGGAAGAGCGTGGCCAGCCCGCCGCCGAGCAGCACGAAGACCAGCATGCCGAGCAGCGTCCACGGCCACTGGCCGACCTGCTCCATCAGGTCGGGCGAGAAGGCGGAGCCGAGCAGCACGCCGAGGACGGCCATCATCACCCGGCGCAGGTCGGGCGGCAGGAACAGCTTCGCTCCGCCCAGCGCCGCGAGCGACGTGAAGCAAAGCGCGCCCAGCATCCAGGGGAGCGGCGTGTGCAGCCAAGTGAACAGGGCGCCGCCGGCGGCGCCGATCGCGATGGTCTTGAGAAGCAGCGGCAGCCGGTGCCGCCAGTCGGTCCAGGAAAAGGCGGCCCGGCCGCGGGGCTTCGCGGTCACGACAGGAACTGTTCCTTCAGCACGCGCTCTTCCAGGTCGTGTTCCGGGTCGAACAGGAGCGTCATCCGGGTGGCGGCGTCGTCGCGCACCTCGACGCGGACCACGTCGCGCACCTCGGTATAGTCGGCGACGGCGCTGACCGGTCGCTTTTTCGCCTCCAGCACCTCGAAGGCGACCCGCGCCGTGCGCGGCAGCAGGGCACCGCGCCAGCGCCGCGGCCGGAAGGCGCTGATCGGCGTCAGGCACATCAGCTGCGTGCCGAGCGGCAGGATCGGCCCGTGCGCCGACAGGTTGTAGGCGGTGCTGCCGGCGGCGGTGGCGACCAGGACGCCGTCGCAGATGAGCTCGTCCATGCGCACCACGTCGTCGACGCGGATGCGGACCTTCGCGGTCTGGCGCGTCTCGCGCAGCAGCGAGACCTCGTTGATCGCGCGCGCCTCCACGGTGCGTCCGCCGCGCGTATGCGCCGTCATCAGCAGCGGCGTCAGTTCCACAGGCCGGGCGCGCGCCACGCGCTGGATCAGGCCGAGCGGGCCGTAGCCGTTCATCAGGAAGCCGACGCTGCCGCGGTGCATGCCGAAGATCGGCTTGCCCGGCACGCAGCGCCCCGCCCCGCCCTTGCCGGAGCCCATGAAGCGGTGCAGCGTCTCCAGCATCAGCCCGTCGCCGCCCAGCGCCACGATCACGTCAGCCGCCTCGGGCGGCACGTGCGGATAGGCGGCCTCCAGCTCGACCAACGCCTGTTGTGCCGCTTCACTCTCGGCCGCGACGAAGGCGATGCGGGGATCGGGCATGCGGGTTCCGGGCCGTCGGGCGAATGGGCGGGAGGCCGCGGGAGTATAGCGGAGCCCGCCGGCGATGACAGGGGCGGGTGTCCGCCTGAAGTCGGGCAGCCGCCTGAACAGTTCACGGCATCCAGTTAGCGTATTTTAGTATAATAAAAATGTTTGTTCGGACGTTGCGGGCATGTGTTCGATCGTGTAGAGATTCGGTCGGGGATACGTGGGCATCTCGATGACGTCAATGACGAAAACGTTCGAGGTGTTGCAATGAAATACATAAAAAATGCCGTACTTTCCGGTGCGGCTGTTGCACTTTTCGGTATTACTCTAAGATTGGTTCCGGAAAAACCCGCATCCGCGCAGCAGGCGGCTTGCGTCAACCTTCTGGTCGGCGCCGGCTACGCGGCCTGGATGGGAGTGAAGTTCGGCGACACCTAACTACTGGTCCAGCAGCTTCCCGATCGGCCAGCATCGCTGCGTCTCCCTGCCGGTCAGCGGCATGGTCGACGGAGCGCCCTATTCGGTCGTCGTTTCGGCCGTGCTGGGGTCCAGCAAGGTGCCGTGCACACCCGACCCTTCGCCCTACTCTTCGGGCAACACGTCGAGCGTCGTGTACAACGCCTGGGGTACCACGCTGAACGTGCACTGCCAGATGCCCGGCGCGGAAGCCCCGGCCGAGGCGGCAGCCGCCGTCGAGGCCTCCGAAGACGGGCTGAAAGCCCTCGAAACCTGGAAGGCCGAAGGGCCCCAGTCCCACCCCGAGTGACCCGGCGTCCCGGGCCGCCCGCTTCGGCGGGCGGTGCCGGATCGTTGCGAAAGCCGCCGCGAGAGCAGGAAGTGCCACGTGGCCGCGAAGACCGAGGTTCCATCGTCGTCCGGCTCCGCTACCATCGGGCAACTGCGGCTCGGAATCGCGGGCCAGGGTTTTCGGATTCATGAGACCAGCCGTTTGTGCATAGGATCCCGATCCTTAGAGCCTGTCCGAACCGTCCTGCCCTCGGGAGCCGTCGAATGAGCCCGCGACAACGCGCGCCGAAGCGCGAGATCTTCGGCTGGGCGATGTTCGATTTCGCGAACCAGGCCTACACCCTTCTGATCGTCACCGTGGTGTTCGGCGATCTCTACACCCGCGTCATCGTCGGCGATGCACCGGATTACCGGCTCGGCAACCTGCTGTGGGCGGTGGGGCTCGCGGTCAGCTACATGCTCGTCGTCGTCTGCTCGCCGATCGCCGGCGCGATCATGGACGCGACGGCGTCCAAGAAGCGCTTCCTGTTCGCGAGCTACGTGCTCAACGTCGTCGCGACGTCGATGCTCTACTTCGTGGCGCCGGGCTGGATCATGCTCGGCCTGCTGCTGATCATCGTCTCGAACTTCGCCTATTCGATCGGCGAGGCGTTCGTCGCGAGCTTCCTGCCGGGGCTCGGGCCGCCCGAGGATCTCGGCAAGATCTCCGGCTTCGGCTGGGCGCTCGGCTATATCGGCGGCCTGTTTTCCGCGGTGGTCGTGCTGCTCATGCTCGGCGAGGTGAGCGCGGAGAATTTCGACCGCATCCGCTGGGTCGGGCCGTGGGCCGCCTTCTTCTTTCTCGTCGCCGCCATTCCGACCTTCGTCTGGGTAAAGGAGCGTACGAAGCCGCAGCCCATGCCGCCCGGCGAGAGCGTCGTCTCCGCCGGCTTCGCCCGCGTTCGCGGCACGCTCGCGCGCGTGCGCCAGCACCGCGACCTCGCCGTGCTGCTCGTGTCCGTGTTCTTTTCGATGTCCGGCATCTACATCGTCATCAGCTACGCCTTCATCTACGGCGCCCAGATCATCGAATGGGAGCCAGGCGTGCGCACGCTGATGTTCGTGTTCGTGCAGGTCACCGCCGCGGCGGGCGCGATCGGCTTCGGCTTCATCCAGGACCGCATCGGCGCCCTCGTCACCTACCGGATCACGCTGGTCATGTGGGCGCTGGCGATCACGCTGATCTTTCTCACGCCGATGATCGCCGACGCCGCCAACGCGACCCTGGGGCTGGAATGGCAGGCCCAGTACGTCTTCGTCATCGTCGGCTGCGTCGCGGGCCTCAGCCTCGGCTCGTGCCAGTCGGCGACGCGCACTCTGGTCGGCCTGTTCTCGCCGCTCGAACGGTCGGCCGAGTTCTTCGGCTTCTGGGGGCTCTCGATGAAGCTGGCCGGCACGGTGGGTGTGCTGGCGATCGGGCTGCTGCAACTGCTGCTCGGACTGCAGCTCGCGATCCTGTTCTGCGTCCTGTTGTTCGCCGCCGCGCTCGTGGTCAGCCTCCGCGTCGACGAGCGCCGCGGCCGCGCGGCCTCCGAGCCCGGCGAATGACCGTCGCCCGGTCGGGTGCCGGCTGCCGGCGCCGTTGACGCCGGGCCCCGGAAACCAAATCTGCGAGAAGCCTATGGAGGAGCGACCATGCGAATTGGTATCGAATACTGCGTTGTCTGAAACTATGAGCCGCGCGCCCTCCGTGCGAGGGACCGTCTCAGCCGCATCCCCGGATCCGACGTTACGCTGATAAAGGGCGGCGGCGGTGCCTTCGAGATCACCGTCGACGATCGCCTCGTCTTCTCGAAGAAAAAGCTGGGGAGGTTCCCGACCGACGAGGAACTGGAGGAGATGGCCGCTCCGCGACCGTCATGACCGCGGGCCGTCGGCGCGGCGCGCAACGCAGGCCCGGTTCAGGCGGCCTTGCGCAGCCGCTCCATCTCCTGCGAGAACGCGGAGCGTAGCTGGTCCGCCTCGTCCTCGGGCAGCCATTTCGCCATGTTCGGAAACACCGTCTGCCACATCCGGGCGTCCCGTTCGGACCACGGCATCGTTTCCGACGACCGCGCCTTGTCGAGCAGGGACCGCAGGCGACGGCGGATATCGTCCGGGTCGGGGGTCGTCTGCTGGCGCGGCGCCTGAAGGCGGTCTTCGCCGGGGCCGAACAGGCTTGCTTGAGCCGGGCTGTGGCCGAACAGGTCGGTCTGGTCCTTCATCCGTTCACTACTCTCGCGCTTCGAACCCCAGGGCTTCGCGGGTCAGCGTAGCCTGCAACGTCGCCTCCAGCACGATATCGGCCTCGGCGAAGAGACCTATTTCGACGGTAAAACTTTCGCGCATCCGCTGCTGCGCAGGCCGGCGCTGAGGTCGGCGGCGTCGTCCTGACCGAGGCACGGGTAGAGGTTGCCGACACAGGTGAACCGGACGCGGTTGCTTTGGTCGGGTCGAGCATGTCGAGCGATGCAACTGATGTTGTCCCATATCAGTCCCGTTCGACGGGTACCAAAGCTAGAAGAGTGAAGCTCTCCCGCACGACTGTGCCACTGCGCAGAACGCGTTTCACGTGTACTCGCGCCGATGCGTTCAGGTTCACGAGTTCGCGATTGAAGCGGGTGAGCCGGTCCGCCGGCAGGGCGCCGTCGACCTTGCCGCGGATGGTGCCGCGGTCGCCGGCCGTTCGGAATTCGAATTGATGTGCGTCCGGGAGGATGCCCGCGAGTTGGCCGTCGATCTCCTCTTCGGCATCCTCGACGGTGGTGGACGTGGCGCGTTCGGCGGCGCGGGCGACGGCATCGAGGCCGAAGCTCCTGTCCCGATCGCCGGCGACGAGCCGCAGGGTGGCGCCGTCCTGCCGCATCAGGTCGAAGAATTCCCGCGCCGTTCCCAACACCCGCTGGTCGATCGCTTCCACCGCAGTTCGGAACTGCTCCTCGTCGGGTTCGCCGAACGCATCGAGGAGGCGGGTCGTCTCCTCGACCGCGGTCTTGAGCGGCGTCTTGACCATCTGCTGTTGCGGCTGGACCTCTTCCAACAGGAATCCGAACGAGCCTCGCACGATGTTGGTGATATGAAGGGTCGACGCGCCCTTGTTGGGAACGAGCCCCCTCTGACCGAGGCCGCCCGCTTCATGCGCCAGTACCTTGGCGACTAGGTCCTGGAATTTCGACACCGCCGCCGCGCCGAACTCGCTCTCGATCCCGCGTGCGCCGATCACCGGCCGCCCGCCGAAGAAGAGCGCAGCGGACGCGGTCGGTTCCTCGCGAGCCCGGTCGAACTCCGCCACTGTGCGCTGCAACTCGTCGAGGCGGGCTTCCAGACCGAACCGGGTCATCACGTCTTCGTCGCTCAGTTGAGCGAGAAGGCCCTGGACGGCGGCGATGTCGGCGTGAGCGAAATCGCGCTCCATCTTCCTAACGCTGCTCATGGATTCCCTTCCGACATTGCCACGCCGGTCGCCGTATCGGGGCCGAGCGCTGCAAGCGCGGCCTCGTCGTCGGCGATGTCCTCTATTCTGACCTGGAGCATGCCCTTCCAGAGATCGTCGCCGCGACGATGCGAGAAGAGGCCCAGGAAGTAGCGTGCCGAGCCTACCAGTGCTTCCGGAGAGCCGTCGAGATCGACTGGAAATGCATCGAGCGAGAAGTTCATTTTGACTCGGGAACGGTCGAACAGATGCCTGTTTGCCCGTATCAATGCTGCAATCTGGTCTGGATCTCCAGCACTCGGCGGTCGATGAAGAAAGGTCACGATGTCCAGGTCTCTTGGTTCCTTGCTCTCAACGAAGCTGCCGTCGAGCCATTGGAATCCGCGATCGAACCCGATGCGCCGTAAAGCCGCTCGGTGCCGGAGCCAACCACGAAGGATGGACTTCCGCGTGTCGATCAGACCGAGCGTCGATACTACCTCGAGTGCCGTCACCGCGTAAGGCGACATGTCCTGAGGAGCCCCGCCGGGACCGCCTGGGCCCACATAGGGCGGGAGCACCCCGTCGATAGTGAAGGCTGGAATCGGCATGGCGGCTCGTATAGCAGGCCAGGGCAAATCTCCGGTCAAGCATTATGGTCGATCTGTCTACCGATCGTCCTGCCGAAGGATCGTAGCGATCCTCGTCCGCCACCTACCCCCCCGTAACACTCATATGCCGCGGCACCGACACCCGGCCCCTCCGCCGGTCGATGATGAAATCATGGCCCTTCGGCTTCCTCGCGATCGCATCGCGGATGGCGGCTTCGAGGGGGGCGTCGGATTCGCTGCTGCGCAGGACGGCGCGCAGGTCGGCGGCGTCTTCCTGGCCGAGGCACATGTAGAGGGTGCCGGTGCAGGTGAGGCGCACGCGGTTGCAGCTTTCGCAGAAATTATGCGTCAGAGGCGTGATGAAGCCGAGGCGGCCGCCGGTCTCGCGCACGGTGGAATAGCGCGCCGGGCCGCCGGTCGTGTAGTCGCTCTCGTCGAGCGTCCAGCTGCGGGCGATGCGGCTGCGCACCATCGAGAGCGGCATGTACTGGTCGAGCCGGTCCTCGCCGATGTCGCCCATCGGCATGACCTCGATGACGACGAGGTCGTAGCCGCGCTCGCCGCACCAGGCGATCATGCGGTCGAACTCGTCGTCGTTGACGCCGCGCAGCGCCACCATGTTGATCTTTATCTTCAGCCCGGCGCGGTCTGCGGCGGCGAGGCCGTCCATCACCTTGTCGAGCCGGCCCCAGCGGGTGATCGCGGCGAACTTGTCCGCGTCGACCGTGTCGAGCGACACGTTCAGCCGCCGCACGCCGCAATCGTACAGTTCGTCGGCGAAGCGGGCGAGCAGGCTGCCGTTGGTGGTTACGGTCAACTCGTCGAGGTTGCCCTCGGCGACGTGCCGGCCCAGGCCGCGGAACAGGCTCATCACGTTGCGCCGGACCAGCGGCTCGCCGCCGGTCAGGCGCAGCTTGCGCACGCCCATGCGCACGAAGGCGCCGCAGAGCCGCTCCAGTTCCTCCAGCGTCAGCAGGTCCGCCTTCGGCAGGAAGGACATGTTCTCCGACATGCAGTAGACGCAGCGGAAGTCGCAGCGGTCGGTGACCGAGACGCGCAGATAGGTGATGGCGCGGCCGAACGGGTCGACCACCGGGGATCCCTGAGACAGGGCGGGCGGGATGGCGGCGGAGTCGGTCATGGCGTCCCTCTCTCCCCCCGGGCGCTGCCGACGGAGGGCGCGGAAGCGGGTTCGATCCGGACAATATAGGCCGGCGCGCGCGCGATTGCGCCCCCGGGCCGATCCGCCGTGCGCCGGCACTTTTTCCCGCAGCGTGCGTTGATCCGCACACGATTTCCCCGACCAGGGCCTTATCGGGATAGGGCCGCCGGGGATCGCGCGCGGGCGCCCGCAGGCCTGCGGTCGCGAAACGGGGGACGGACATGCAGCGCAGCGGACTGCTCTACTTCCTGGTCGGCGGCCTTGTCGTCGCGGTGGCGGTGATGGGCTACGTCATCTACGACCAGCAGACCAAGGACGAGGTCGAGATGCGGATCGAACTGCCGGGCGGCAACGCGCTCGGTCTCACCGGAACGGTGGAGTCGCGGTGACCGGCCGGTCGGCGGCGGGTGGATTCAGGCCGGGCGAACCAGGATGCGGCGCTCGGCCGCCGCCTCCACCGCGGCGCGGCTGAACAGCATCGGCACATAGTCCTCGCGCGCCCAGACCTCGAACAGGTCGCGATAGTGCGGGCTGCGCGGGTCGCCTGACTGACCCGGCGCGTTGACGGTCCAGCACCGGTCCCAGTCGCCGACGTCGACCACCATGCGCCAGGACACCCCGTGCACGACGCGGAAGTCCGCGGCGCGGTAACCGTTGTTGTTGACGGTGAGGCCGCTGCCACCCTTGGGGGCGGGGCCGACGTCCAGCTTCGCCCGCCAGTCGGGCGCGGCGACGGGCGACAGGGCGTGCTCGAAATAGCCGTGGTGCAGCCTGCCCCAGGCCCAGCCGGCCGGTTCGGGACCCAGGCGCTCGGCCGTGGCGCGCATCGCCGCGGCCAGCGTGTCGAGCAGCAGCGCATCGCGTGCAGTCGCGGCGTCGCCGCCGAAGGCGGGGCCGGCCGCCTCGACCAGATCGACGATCAGGGCCGTATCCGGGGCCGCGATCATTTCGGCGAGGCCGGGCGGGCCGAGCCGGCGTAGCGTCTCCGGCACCAGATGCTGCATGAACCAGATCTCGAACAGCGCGGCCGGGCCCGATTCCGGGCCGAGGCGGCAGTCCCAGCCGCGCAGCAGGTCGAGCGCGCGTGCCGTGTCCGGGTCGTCGGCGGACAGGCCGGCCAGCAGCGCCGTCAGGCGACGCGCCGAGACGCTGGCGAAATCGGTCTGCAGGGCCTTGGCGTCGTCGATCGAGTGGCGCTCCCTGGCCTCCAGCCCCTCGACGACCCGGGCATAGCGCGCGCCGTCGGACCATTCGTAGCAGGTGGCGTGGGCAAAGCCTTCCGGGTGGTTCATCTGATTGGCGGAGGCGACCCAGCCGCGCTCGGGATTGTAGAGGCGCGGATGCGCCGCCTTGTCGAGGAAGCCCGCCCATTCGTAGCGGCCGTCGCCCGGGACCGGCATCAGACCGTCCCAGTTGGGCCGTACCGGCACGTGGCCGGCGCCGATCCAGCCGACATTGCCGTCGACGTCCGCATAGACCTGGTTCGCCGACGGGGCGCCCCAGCCGTCCATGGCGGCCACGAACTCGTCCCAACTCGTGGCGATCACATAGTTCAGGCTGGCGAGATAGGCGGCGGTGCCGGGCGCGGTCCACACGGTGCGTACCGCCCAGGCGCGCCGCGCCTCGGGGTCCCGGTGCAGCACGGGGCCGTGCCGGGTGAAGCGCAGTTCGACATGCCGTGCGGGCGCGCCGTGCACCTCGATTGTCTCCGTCACGACGCGCATGCGCTCCCAGCCTTCGCCGTAGCGATAGAGGTCGGGGTCGTCCGGCGAGAGTTCGTAGACGTAGAGATCCTCCTGGTCGGCGGGCCAGATGGTGAGGCCGAAGGCGATGCGCTCGTTGTGGCCGAAGGAGACGCCGGGCACGGCCGGCTCGCCGGCGCCGATGACGTGGAGGCCCGGCGCGCAGAGATGCGCGATGTAGCGCAGCGACGGATGCTCGTGCGCGCGGTGCGGGTCGCTCGCCAGGATGGCGCGGCCCGTCGTGGTGCGCGCCGGGGTCAGCGCCCAGTTGTTGCTGCCCTGGGTGTCGATATCGACGGGGGCGATATCGACGGGGGCGAGCGGCCGGTCGAGCCGGTCCGCGCCGAAGGCGACGGGTTCGGTTGCGGCGAGATAGGTCTTCAGGACCTCGGGCGGGACCGGGCCCGGCGGCAGGCCCTCGGGGCGTACCGGTCGATGGCTGGGCTCCAGCTTGCGGTGCAGGCCGTCAGCCTCCAGGCCGAATCGGTCGGCGATGGTCGTACGCAGCACCTCGTATTCCAGGTTGCGCACGCGGGCGTGCGCACGGCAGCGCACGACATCCTCGGCTTCCCATCGTGCGGGTGCCGTGCCGGTCAGGCGGAACTCCGGCGGGAGCCGCTCCGGCTCGCGCTCGACCAGGTCGATCCAGGCATTGATGCCCTCGACGAAGGCCTGGGTCCAGGCCTTCGCGGCGATGCCGTAGGCGCCCCACTCGGCCTCCATGTCGCCGCGGTAGATCAGGAGGCGGGCCGCCCGGTCACGCTCGGCATAGGCGGGGCCGAAATCCTTGGCCAGCAGGCCCAGGCCGCGCTTGCGCCACAGGTCGATCTGCCACAGCCGGTCGCGCGCCGCGTTGAATCCCTGGACGAAGAAGGCGTCGCGCGGGCTCTGCGCGTACATGTGCGGGATGCCCCACCGGTCGACCAGTATCTCCGCGTCCGCATCCAGCCCGGCCGCAGCCAGGGTCTCCGTCTCGATGGTCATCGCGCTCGCCTCGGTTCGGTCTGGACACGCAGTGTGGAGACTGTGCCGCGATGCGCAACCGGGCTCTGCCTTCAAAAGGCGAAATCGTCCTGGTGGAGGTCGGCGCGGTTGACGCCGATCAGGGTGTTGTCGCCGCTGCCGCCGTCCAGCGTGTCGTCGCCTGCCCCGCCGATCAGGACGTCGTTGAAGTCGGAACGGACCAGGTTCTGGACGTTGACCAGCTGGCCGAGCCGGGCGTGCGGCACAGGGATAGAGCGAAGGTGAACCGGGCGTGAACGGCTCGGGTACGAACGCTGGCAGCGGCCCGGGGGCGCTGGTATCGTTCGCCGCCTGTCGGTCCCCACCGACCATCGCCTGAGAGGATATATGCCGGACACCAAGACCATTCTCGACCTGCTCGACGCGGGCGAGAGTGACGCCGTGGCGCTGGCCGCGCCGGGGCGGACACCCCTGACCTATCGGGGGTTGAAGCGCCTCGTCGGCCGAACGGTGGATGCGCTGAACGATTTCGGCATCGGCCGCAACGACCGCGTCGCCATCGTCCTGCCCAACGGCCCGGAGATGGCGGCGGCCTTCGTCGCCATCGGCACGGGCGCCACGACCGCGCCGCTGAATCCCGCCTATCGCGCCGACGAACTGGAGTTCTACGTCACCGACCTCCGCGCCAAGGCGGTGGTCGTCCCCGAGGGCGAGCAGGTCGCGGCCGTGGACGTCGCCGCCAAGCTGGGGATCCCGCTGCTGCGTCTCGCCGCCGACGCCGAGGCCGGTGCCGGGAGCTTTACCCTGCTGGCCGAGGGCGGCATGGCGCGCACCGCGAAGGCGGCGTCCCAGGGCTATGCCGGGTCGGCCGACATAGCCCTGGTGCTGCACACGTCGGGCACCACGTCCCGGCCCAAGATCGTGCCGCTCAGCCACGCCAATGTCTGCGCCTCGGCGGCCCATATCGACGCGACCCTCAAGCTGACGCACGAGGACCGCTGCCTCAACATCATGCCGCTGTTCCACATTCACGGCCTGATCGCGGCGGTGCTGTCGAGTCTCGCGGCGGGTGCCAGCGTCTTCTGCACGCCGGGTTTCAATGCGCTGCACTTCTTCCGCTGGCTCGACGAGGCCGAACCCTCCTGGTACACGGCCGTGCCGACCATGCATCAGGCCATCCTGGCGCGTGCCGAGCGCAACCGGGAGTCCGTGGCGAAGGCGAGGCTGCGGTTCATCCGGTCGTCCTCGGCCTCGCTGCCGCCGGCGGTGATGCGCGAACTGGAGGCGCTGTTCGGCTGCCCGGTCGTGGAATCCTACGGTATGACCGAGGCGGCGCACCAGATGACGTCCAATCCGCTGCCGCCGCGCGCGCGCAAGCCCGGCTCGGTCGGTATCCCGGCCGGCCCGGAGGTGCGGATCATGGACGAGAAGGAGCTGTTCGTGGCGCAGGGCGGTCGCGGCGAGATCGTCATCCGCGGCCCCAACGTCACGTCCGGCTACGAGAGCAATCCGGAGGCCAACGCCTCGGCTTTCGTCGACGGCTGGTTTCGCACGGGCGACCAGGGCGTCTTCGACGAAGACGGCTATCTCACCATCACCGGGCGGCTGAAGGAGATCATCAATCGCGGCGGCGAGAAGATCAGCCCGCGCGAGGTGGACGACGTTCTGTGCGAGCACCCCGCCGTGCAGCAGGTCGTGACCTTCGCGGTGCCGCACCGGATGCTGGGCGAGGAAGTCGGCGCGGCGGTCGTGCTGCGCGAGGGGCAGGCGCTGACCGAGCAGGAACTCAAGGACTGGGCCGGCGAGCGTCTCGCCGAGTTCAAGGTGCCGCGGTCCGTCGTCTTTCTGGACGAAATCCCGAAGGGCGCGACCGGCAAGCTGCAGCGCATCGGCCTCGCCGAAAAACTCGGGCTCGTGAAGTAGGACTGCCGGCGTGAATATCTGCATCTACGGCGCCGGGGCGATCGGCGCGCATCTGGGCGGCTTCCTGGCGCGCACGAACGCCGAGGTGAGCCTGATCGCACGCGGGCCGCATCTGGCGGCGATGCGCGAGAAGGGGCTGAGGGTCGTCACCGCGACGGAAGACTTCACGGTTCCCGTCGCCGCGAGCGAGGATCCGGCGGAACTCGGCCCGCAGGACTATGTGATCGTCACGCTGAAGGCGCATCAGTCGCCCGGCGTCGTGGAGCGGATGCGTCCGCTGCTCGGGCCCGCGACGGCCGTCGTGACCGCGATGAACGGCGTGCCCTGGTGGTACTTCCATGGCCTGGACGGGCCGTGGCGGGACAGGATCGTAGAGAGCGTCGATCCGGCTGGGGCGCAGTGGCACGGGATCGGCCCGCACCGGGCCATCGGCTGCGTGGTCTATCCCGCGGCGGAGATCGTCGAGCCGGGCGTGTGCCGCCATATCGAAGGCGACGCCTATGGCCTGGGGGAGCCTGACGGCGCGCGATCCGAGCGCGTCGTCGCCCTGTCGAAGAAGCTGATCGAGGCGGGCCTGCGCGCGCCGGTGCGGCCGTCCATCCGCGACGACATCTGGGTGAAGCTCTGGGGCAATCTGTCCTTCAACCCGGTATCCGCGCTGACCCTGGCGACCATGCGCGAGATCGGCACGGACCCGGCCGTGCGCGCCGTCGTGCACCGGCTGATGTCGGAAGGGCAGGCGGTCGGCGAGGCGCTGGGTGCGCGCTTCCGCATCGCCATCGACCGGCGCATCGACGCGGGCGTCGAGGTGGGCGACCACCGCACCTCCATGCTGCAGGACCTGGAGCGCGGCCGGCCGATGGAGATCGCCGCGCTGGTCGGTGCCGTCGCCGAACTGGGGGACATGGTCGGGGTGGATACGCCCACCCTGGACGCGGTGCTGGCCCTGGTGCAGCTGCGCGCGCGCGTCGCCGGCCTCTATCCCACCGGCTGACCGGCGAAGGAGAGGCCGGCCGCGCGCACACGGCGGCGGCCGGGGGATCAGCCGCGCGGCAGCGCCGTCTCGGCGAGGCGCGTCCAGAAGGTCGCGCCCCAGGTCAGTGCCTCGTCGTTGAAATCGTAGCCCGGGTTGTGGACCACGGTGCCGCCCTTCTCGCCGAGAACACCGTTGCCGATGTTCACATAGGCGCCGGGCTTCGCCTCCAGCATGAAGGCGAAATCCTCCGAGCCCATGCCCGGCGGCGAGCCGACCGTGACGTTGTCGATGCCGCAGACCTCGGCCGCGACGGATGCGCAGAGGTCGATATGCGCCGCGTGGTTGACCAGCGGGGGGTAGCGGCGTTCGTAGCGGACCTCGACCCGGGCGTCGTACGCGGCGGCGATGTTGGCGCAGATGCGGCGCATCGACGCCTCGGTCTGGTCCTGGACCTCCGGCTTGAAGCAGCGGACCGTCCCGCGCAGGACGACCCGCTGCGGGATCACGTTCCAGGTGTCGCCGCCATGCACCTGGGTCACGGACAGGACGACGCTCTCGATCGGGTCGACCTGGCGGCTGGCGATGGTCTGCAGCGCCATGACGATCTGCGCCTGGACCACGACCGGGTCGATCCCCTGATGCGGGCGCGCCGCGTGCGTTCCGTAGCCCTCGATCATGATCTCGAAAATGTCGAAGCCGGCCATCGAGGGCCCTTCGCGCATCTGCATCTGGCCGACCGGCAGGCCCGGGCGGTTGTGCATGCCGTAGACGGCATCCACGGGGAAGCGATCGAACAGACCCTCCTCCAGCATGACCCGCGCGCCGCCCTCGTTCTCCTCGGCGGGCTGGAAGATGAAGTAGACGGTCCCGTCGAAATTGCGCGTCTCCGCCATGTAGCGGGCCGCACCGAGCAGCATGACCGTATGGCCGTCATGGCCGCACGCGTGCATCTTGCCGGGCCGTTCCGAAGCGTAGGGCATACCCGTCGCCTCGGTGATGTCGAGCGCGTCCATGTCCGCGCGCAGGCCGATCGCGCGCCCGTTGTCGCGCTGCCCGCGCAGGACGCCGACGATGCCGGTCTTGGCGATGCCGCGATGCACCTCGATGCCGAAGGATGCGAGCTTCTCGGCGACGAAGGCCGAGGTCCATTCCTCCTCGAACGCGGTCTCGGGATGGCGGTGCAGTTCCTGGCGCCAGGCGGTCAGGTCGGCATGGAAGTCGGCGATGCGATTGATGATCGGCATGGGGCGTGCTGCTCACTCCGGCCCGACGAGGGGCGCCTGGGGATGGGTTCGATCTTCGACCTGGGTGAACAGGATGACGACGCCGTGCGTCTCCTGCGGGTCGATACGCAGGGCGACCGGGGTCGATTCGCCGTCGTCCCCCTCCGCCAGGCTCTCTGCAAAGGCGATGCCGCGCGCTTCCAGCAGATCCCGGGTCTTGTGCAGATGGGCGACCTCGATCGTCAGGCCGGCGACGCAGGGCAGGTGCGGCGGCTGCACGCCGGGCGTCCATCGTCTCAGTCCAGCCTCCGAGAGCAGCCGGAGGCCGCCCTGGGCCAGGTGCCAGACCGCCGTATCGGCATCCTCGGCATGCGGGTCCGCACCGAGCAGAGCGGCGATCCGCATCCGGCTTTCAATGAAGTCGCCGGCGCAGATCGCGATCTCGGCGAGGCGCAGCGCCCCGTTCGGGTGGTCGATGAGGTGCGGCGGGCGCAACACGGCCGGCGTC
This sequence comes from Alphaproteobacteria bacterium, assembly GCA_046296375.1. Taxonomy (GTDB): domain Bacteria; phylum Pseudomonadota; class Alphaproteobacteria; order JAJUGE01; family JAJUGE01; genus Constrictibacter. Next base: position 17,869 of record JBKBLL010000027.1, read on the forward strand.
AGGTGTTCGACGAAGACGAAGCGTGCCTCGGGGAAGGCGTCCGCCGCGGTGTGGGTCGTGCGGAAGCGCGCCCGTTCCGGCTGCCCGCCCGGCCGCTCACCGGGCGTGCGGGCGGCGGCGCGCTCCAGGTCGCGCACCCCCTTCATGCCCGTCGTGCGGGCGTCGAGCACCGCGAAGGCGCGCGTCGCATCCGATACGGCGAACGCCACGATGTGTGCGCCCTGGTAGCGCGCCAGCATGGCCTTGACCGGGCTGTCCAGGGCGGCGTCGGTGACGCCCATCAGTTCGAGATAGCCCGAGACGAGCATCGCGTAGCGGCTGGCCCATCCCGACGGGGCCCCGGGCTCGGTGGCCGCGGCCGGCACGGCGGGCGTCAGGTGAAAGCCGAGCCGGTCGTAGGTGGCCGTGGCGGTATCGAGGTCGCCGGCGGCGATGCCGACATGGTCGAGTTTCAGGAGGAGGTCTTCGGCCATGATCGACCCTCCGTCGGATGCATCACCGTGCGGTATCCCGGCTCGGATTCCGCTGGGGGCGTGGCCCGCCCTTCAGCGGCGGGGCGCCTGGACGAATTCGAAGACGCAGCCGCCGGCCTGTGCCGCGCCGATCCAGAAACTGTCGGGTCGCTCGCCGCGCCGGGTGTCGAAGCCTGCCGCCGTGACGAAGTCGAAGCTGCGCGCCACATCGGCGACGCCGAGCCGGACAGCGGCGAGATAGCCCTGCTCGACACGGGACCGGGCCGGCGGTTCATCCTCGTAGAGGGCGGAAAATCCCACCGGGTCGGCTACGGCGATCGAGCCGCCGCCGGGCGCGGCGAAGTGCAGGACGCCCGATTGCGCCCGCTCCGGCCGCGATGCGGCCAGGACGCCGCCGACCCGGTCGGTGAGCGTGCTCGGCCGTGCGGCGCAGAAGATCACCTCGTCGAGGGAGACGACGCCGTTCGGCTGCGTCATCAGGGCTTCCTGCCAGATGATATCCGGCGTCTGGTGCTCGATCAGGATCCAGCGCGCCTCGGGGCAGGCGGCGTCGCGGCCGAAGATGTTGCGGAAGCGCATCTCGCGCTCCCCGTCGCCGAAGGGCGCCATGCGTCGGCGGTCGAGCGGCGGGTCGAAATCGGCCTGGACCGCGCCCAGCCGCGCGTAGGTCGCGTCGGCCTCGCCACAGCGTATGGCGAGGATGTGCGCGCCTTCGCCCTTGGCGAGATGGCCGGTCCACGGGTTGGGTGCGGCCGGATCGACGACGCCGATCAGTTCGATATAGCCCTGCCCGAACGCGGCGATGTGGTTCGCAGTGGCCCAGGGCCGGGTCGTGCCGGTGGCCTTGTCGAACCCCATCTGCCGGCTGCGCCGCGACAGGACGAAACCCATCCGGCGCCAAAGCGCTTCGCCGGCATCGAGGTCGTCGACCATGAAGCCGACATGGTCCAGTGCCAGTGCCGTCACGGCCGCTCCTTCTCCATGGGACGGGGCTGATGCTAGCCCCGGCCGGCGGTCAAGGGAAGGGCGGCTCGGCAGGTTGGGCCGTGTGGGCCGTTCCCGGGTCGGGCGCCCGGGATGGCTGCGCGACGAGATTGGTCAGATAGGTGCCGTAGGCGGTTCCCCGTCGCCGGCGGGCCGCCCGCGCCACGGCCTCGCCGTCGATGAAGCCCATCAGCCAGGCGATCTCCTCGAGGCAGGCGATCTGGGCGCCGGTGCGATGCTGGATCGTCCGCACGAACTCCGCCGCTTCCAGGAGGGAATCGTGCGTGCCCGTATCGAGCCAGGCGAAACCACGGCCCAGGAACTCGACCGTGAGCCGGCCGGCGGCGAGGTAGCGGCGGTTGATGTCGGTGATCTCCAACTCGCCGCGCGCCGAGGGCTGGAGGCCGGCGGCGATCGAGACCACGTCGTTGTCGTAGAAGTACAGGCCGGTGACGGCCCAATTCGAGGTGGGCGTCGCCGGCTTTTCCTCGATGGCGAGCGGCCGCCCGGTATCGTCGAGCGTCAGCACGCCGTAGCGCTGCGGATCGGGTACCCAGCTGGCAAAGACCGTGGCGCCGGCGGGGCGCGCCGACGCCTGCTGGGTAAGGCGGCTGAGGCCGGCGCCGTAGAAGAGGTTGTCGCCCAGAACCAGACAGACCGGCGAGGCGCCGATGAAGGAGCGGCCGATGAGGAACGCCTGGGCCAGCCCGTCCGGCGAGGGCTGCTCGGCATAGGTGAGGGCGAGGCCCCATTCCGTGCCGTCGCCCAGGACCTGGCGGTAGAGCTGGGCGTCGCGCGGTGTGGTGATGACCAGGATTTCGCGGATCCCGGCCAGCATCAGTGTCGACAGCGGATAGAAGATCATCGGCTTGTCGTAGACCGGCAGCAGCTGCTTGTTGACGGCTGCGGTCAGGGGGTAGAGGCGCGTGCCGGCGCCGCCGGCCAGAATGATGCCCTTCCGTTCCGTCACGTTCCGCCATCCCCCCGTGCGAAAAGCTCGGCCGTGGTGTCGGCCAGTGCCGCCTGCCAGTCGCGCGGCACGATCCCGTAGGCCCGCCCGATCCGGGCGCAGTCGAGACGCGAATTGGACGGTCGCCGCGCCGGTGTCGGATAGTCGGCGGTGGTGACCGGTTCGAGATGCGGCACGGGGCGTCCGGCGGCTGCTGCAAGCGCGAAGATCGCGCGGGCGAAGCCGTACCAGCTGGTGGCGCCCGCCGCCGTGAAGTGGAAAGTCCCCCATGAATCCTCGTCCACGGCGATCTGCCGGGCGATCGCCATGATTGTGTCGGCGATGTCGGCGGCGGCGGTCGGTGCCCCCCGCTGGTCGTCGACGATGCGCAGCAGCGGGCGCTCCGCGCCCAGCCGCAGCATGGTCAGCACGAAGTTGCGGCCGGCCGGTGCGTAGACCCAGCTCGTGCGCAGGATGACGTGCCGCGGGCAGGCCGCCCGCACCGCCGCCTCCCCGGCGGCCTTGGTCGACCCGTAGACCGAAAGCGGGGCCACCGGGTCGTCTTCGACGTAGGGACCGGGTTTGCGGCCGTCGAAGACATAGTCGGTCGAGAGATGGAGGATGGCGGCGCCGGCTTTCGCCGCGGCAGCGGCGAGTATCGAAGGTGCGGCGGCGTTGACGGCGTGGGCGGCCGCTGGGTCCGTCTCGGCCGCGTCGACGGCGGTGAAGGCCGCCGCGTTCACGAGGATGGCGGGCGCGTGTCGCGCCACCGCGGCGCGTAGCGCGTGCGGATCGGCGAGGTCGATCTCGTCGCGGCCGGGCGCGGCGAGGGCGACCGGCATCGGCCATGGCCGTCGGCGCAGTTCGCGCCCGACCTGACCGGTACCGCCGAGCAGCAGGATCTTCAGCGGCTCGGCCGTCATTGTGTCGCGAGCCCGAGCCGCTCGGTGCGGTAGCGTGCGTCCAGGATCGGGCGCCACCAGGATTCGTTCGCGAGGTACCAGTCGACTGTCTTGTCCAGGCCTTCGCCGAAACCGTACCGCGGCCGCCAGCCGAGATCGCGCGCGAGCTTGGACCCGTCGATGGCGTAGCGGAAATCGTGTCCGGGTCTGTCGGCGACGAACCGGATCAGCCGCCGCCTCGGTCCGGCCGGATCGGGCCGGAGTGTGTCGAGGCGGTCGCAGATGGCGCCGACCATGTCGAGGTTGGTGCGCTCGGCATCGCCGCCGACATTGTAGTCCGACCCGACCGCGCCCCGCTCCAGTATGGCGAGCAGCGCGTCCGCGTGGTCGTCTACATACAGCCAGTCGCGCACGTTGCTGCCGTCGCCATAGACCGGTAGCGGCTGGCCCGCCAGGGCGCGCAGGATGGTGAGCGGCACCAGCTTTTCGGGAAATTGACAGGGCCCGAAATTGTTGGAGCAGTTGCTCACCAGCGTGGGCAGTCCGTAGGTGTGGCGCCACGCACGCACCATATGGTCGGCCGCCGCCTTGGACGCGGCGTAGGGCGAGCGCGGCGCATAGGGGCTCGCCTCGGTGAAGCGCCCGGTCGGGCCGAGCGAGCCGAAGACCTCGTCCGTCGACACGTGATGGAAGCGGAACGCCGCCCGCTCCTCCGGCGAAAGGCCCTGCCAATGGGCGCGCGCGGCTTCGAGCAGCGTCGCCGTGCCCAGCACGTTCGTGGTGACGAAGGCGTCGGGGCCGTCGATCGAGCGGTCCACATGGGTTTCCGCCGCGAGATGTACGACCGCCTGGGGCGCATGGTCGGCGAAGATGCCGCCGATATGGTCGCGGTCGCAGACGTCGGCGCGCACGAATGTGTGGCGGGGATGGCCGGCGAAGGCCGCCAGCGTCTCGGGACTGGCGGCGTAGGTCAGCTTGTCGACATTGACGACGCGGTGGGGCGTCGCGTGGAGCAGCCGGCGGACGAGGGCGGAGCCGATGAAGCCGCAGCCGCCGGTGACGACAATCTTCATCGCGTCCGCCCGTCATCGTGGCCACCCGTCATCGTGGCGCCCGGGTCACGGGTAGGCAAAGGGGCTGTCGAAGCCGGTGAGGAGCGGCGCGGCGGCGTCGCGGGCCGATATCGTCGGCGCGGTGCCGCCGAGCGGCCAGGGGATGCCGACGGCCGGGTCGTCCCAGCGCAGCGCTCCCTCGTGCGCCGGCGCATAGAAGTCGCTCGCCTTGTAGAGGACCTCGGTATCGTCCTCCAGGGTGCAGAGGCCGTGCGCGAACCCCGCCGGGATGTGCAGCTGCATGCCGTTACGGGCGCTGAGGACGGCGCCGACGAAGTGGCCATAGGTCGGGGAGCCGCGCCGCAGGTCGACGGCCACGTCGTACACCGCTCCGCGCACGACCCGGACCAGCTTGGCCTGGGCGTGCGGCGGAACCTGGAAATGCAGCCCCCGCACGGTCCCGCGCCGGTGGGAGTAGGCGTGGTTGTCCTGGACGAACGTGTCTTCGATGCCGTGCGCTGCGAGCGCGGCGCGACTGTAGGTTTCGGCGAAATAGCCGCGCTCGTCGCCGTGCCGTGCGGGCGTGATGGCCGAGACGGCCTCGATGTCCAGGCGCTCGATGCGCATGCGCCGATCGCTCCCGCCTTGTCCGTCCGTCGTCCTGTCCCGCCGTCAGTCCCGCTTCGCGACCGACACGCCCCTCATACCAGACAAGATAGCGGACGTTTGACGGGAATACCATTAAAAATGCACAGCGCTACCCGGCGATGGTGCGACGCTTCGCGCCTTGCATCCGCCGCTCCGCCGTGCATCCTGCCGGAGTCGCAGTCGCGGCATGGGCCGCGGGAGAACCGATGACGCCGGCTTCACTGCTCCAACTGCTCGCCGCGTGGCTGTGGATAAATCTGGCCGGTGCGGCCCTCTACCTGTTCGAGGCCGGTGCCGGCGGACGATTCTGGCTGCTGCTCCTCGCCGCGGCGTCGAGTTGGGTGAGCCTGCACTTTTTCCGCCGCCATCTCGCCCGTCGCGGCGCCTGACCCCGTGCCCGGCCGCCCTCAGCCGCCCAGTCCGGGCGGTGTGCGCCGGTGCCATTCCGTCGCCTGCTCATAGGCCCAGCCGATCCGCAGGGCGGTCGCGTCCTCATGCCCGCGACACAGGATCTGGAGGCCGGTAGGCAGGCCGCCGGCGGTGAAGCCGTCTGGCAGCGACAGGCCGCACATCTCGGCGAAGTTGGCCATGCGCGTCAGGGTCGCGGGCGTCGTCGCCTCGTCGATGTCTTCCAGCGCGGGGGCCGGCACAGCCGTGGTGGGCGTCAGCAGGGCGTCGATGCCGTCCAGTGCCTCGGCCATCGCCTGCTTCAGGCGCCTCTGTGCCCGCAGGGTCAGCACATAGTCGCGGCCGGAGATCGCCTTGCCGGTCATCAGGCGGTCGCGGACGTGCCGGTCCAGCGGCAGGTTGCCGTGCTCAACCGTTTCGTGAAGGTTGGCATAGCCTTCGGTCGCGATGATCGTAGCGACCGGCGCGGCATAGCTCGCGATCGGCTGCGGCAGGACGATCGGCACGATGGACGCGCCCAGCGCCTCCAGACAGGCCAGTGCGGCGTCGTAGCTGGCCAGCACCTCCGGGTGGATCCCCTCGCGTTCGGCGTCGGGAAGGGCGGCCAGCCTGAGGCCGGCCACGCCGCGCCGCAGGGGCGAGAGCACGTCGAGCCGGTCGCGCCGCAGCGTGTTTGGATCCTGCGGGTCGGGGCCCTGCAGCGCGTCGAACAGCAGGGCCGCATCCTCCACGGAGCGGGTCATGGGGCCGACCGTGTCGAGCGTCTCCGACAGCGGCAGGACGCCCCAGGTCGAGACCCGCCCCAGCGTGGTCTTCAGCCCGACGATGCCGCAGAAGCCGGCGGGCAGGCGGACGGAACCGCCGGTGTCCGTGCCGATCGCGGCGGCGGTCAGCCCGGCGGCGACCGCGACGCCGGAGCCGCTGCTCGATCCTCCCGGGATGCGATGGACCGCCATGTCCCATGGGTTGCGCGGCGTGCCCATGTGCTGGTTGGTACCCCAGCCGCCATAGGCGAACTCGACGGTATGGGTCTTGCCCAGGACGATCATGCCGGCCGCCATCAGCTTACGCACGATCGTCGCGGTAACGGCCGAACGGCGGTCGCGCCAGGCGGCCGAGCCGCCGGTGGTGACGCGGCCCTCCATCTCGACCAGGTCCTTCAGCGCGACCGGG
>JBKBLL010000028.1:0-24367 GCA_046296375.1 Alphaproteobacteria bacterium
GCGCCGGGATGGAATCCTGGGTCGCCTGCCGGATCGCCGCCGGATCCGCGGTGCCGCCGCGAGCCGCGGCGATCGCCGCGGCACCTCCGGCAACCTTGCCGTTGCCGGCAGCGGTCGCGTCTCCGATCGCATGGCCGTTGCCGGCGATGACGGAGGGCTTGATCCGTGCCCAGCTCGGCCCCTGCGCCTCGGCCAGCGTGCCGGCAGGATCGTCCTGCAGATCGTCGAAGAACGCTTTCCAGCTCGGGTCGACCGAGCCTGGGTCCTCGACGAAGCGAGAATAGAGTTCGGCGATGAAGACGGCATTGCCGCCGAACAGAAACGACAACTCTTCCGGTCGCGCCATTTTTCCCATCAGGGGGCGGAGTGGCCCGGCCCCCTCCCATCGTTCATCGTTGGTCGGGCGAACCGATCGCCGCCCGGGCCGGTGGTACGGAAACGTTCACACCCGAAACCGCATGCGGACCGCTCGCCGGCCCATGACGGGGTCCACGATAGGGTGCTCAGGATTTAAGAACCTTCAACATGGTGCTGCCGAGTGCCGCCGGCGACTCCGCCACCTCTATCCCCGCGGCACGGAAGGCCTCGAACTTGGCGGCGGCGGTACCCTTGCCGCCGGCGATGATCGCGCCGGCATGGCCCATCCGCTTGCCGGGCGGCGCCGCCGCCCCGGCGACGAATCCGACCATCGGCTTCCCGCGGCCCGAGGCCGCGTAGAAGGCCGCGCCGTCCTCCTCGGCGTTGCCGCCGATCTCGCCGATCATGATGATGCCCTCGGTCTCGTCGTCGTCGAGCAGCAGTCCCAGCGCGTCGACAAAGTTGGTGCCGTTGACCGGATCGCCGCCGATGCCGATGCAGGTCGTCTGACCGAGACCGGCGGCGGTAGTCTGCGCCACCGCCTCGTAGGTAAGCGTGCCGGATCGCGAGACAATCCCGATTCGCCCACGCTTGTGGATGTGGCCCGGCATGATGCCGATCTTGCACTCGCCCGGGGTGATGACGCCCGGGCAGTTGGGCCCGATCAGACGCGAGGCGCTCCCCTGGAGCGCCCGCTTCACCCGCACCATGTCGAGCACGGGTATGCCCTCGGTGATGCAGACGATCAGAGGCAGGCCGGCATCGGCCGCTTCCAGGATCGCGTCGGCGGCGAACGGCGGGGGCACGTAGATGACGCTCGCGGTCGCCCCGGTCTCGGCCACGGCGTCGCGCACCGTGTCGAAGACCGGCAGGCCGAGATGTGTGCTTCCGCCCTTACCGGGCGAGGTGCCGCCGACCACCTTCGTGCCGTAGGCGATCGCCTGCTCGGAATGGAAGGTACCCTGACTGCCGGTGAAGCCCTGGCAGATGACGCGGGTGTTCTTGTCGACCAGAACGGCCATCAGGCGGCCTCCTTCACCGCGTTCACGACCTTCTCTGCGGCGTCGGCGAGATTGTCCGCCGGGATGATGGGCAGACCCGATTCCGCCATGATCTTCTTGCCGAGCTCGACGTTGGTACCTTCCAGCCGCACCACCAGCGGCACGTGCAGCGAGAGTTCGCGCGCCGCCGCGACCACGCCCTCGGCGATGATGTCGCAACGCATGATGCCGCCGAATATGTTGACCAGGATCGCCTCGACGTTCGGGTCGGTCAGGATGATCTTGAACGCCTTGACGACCCGGTCCTTGGTGGCGCCGCCGCCAACATCGAGGAAGTTGGCCGGGGCGGAGCCGTACAGCTTGATGATGTCCATCGTCGCCATGGCGAGGCCGGCGCCGTTCACCATGCAGCCGATGTTGCCGTCGAGCTTCACATAGTTGAGGCCCTCGCGGGTGGCCTCGAGCTCGACCGCGTTCTCCTCGCTCTCGTCGCGCAGTTCCTCGATTTCCGGATGGCGGAAGAGCGCGTTGTCATCGAAGTTCATCTTCGCGTCGAGCGCCAGCAGGTCGCCGCTGCCGGTCACGATGAGCGGGTTGATCTCCACCATGCCCGCGTCGAGATCGGCGAAGGCGGCATAGAGCGCCTGCAAAAACCGGACGGCGGCCGCGATCTGCTTGCCCCGCAGCCCGAGGCCGAAGGCGAGGCGGCGCGCATGGAAGGGCTGGAGGCCCGTCGTCGGGTCGATCGTGGCGCTCAGGATCCTCTCGGGGGTCTTCTCCGCGACCTCCTCGATCTCCACGCCGCCTTCGGTGGAGGCCATCACCGTCACGCGGCCGGTATTCCGGTCGACCAGCATGCCGAGATAGAGTTCGCGCGCGATGTCGGCACCCTCCTCGACATAGACGCGCTTCACCTCCTTGCCCTCGGGGCCGGTCTGGTGGGTGACGAGGGTCATGCCGAGGATGGCGCTCGTGGACTCGCGCACGGCGTCGAGCGACTTCACGACCTTGACGCCGCCGCCCTTGCCGCGACCGCCGGCATGGATCTGGGCCTTCACGACCCAGACCGGGCCACCCAGCGTCTCCGCCTGCTCGACCGCTTCGTCCACGGTGTAGGCGACGCCGCCGCGCGGCACCGCAACACCGTATTTCGCGAGCAGCGCCTTCGCCTGATATTCGTGGATGTTCATTCGGCTCGCCTGACTCCGGTGCCGGGCCGCCCGCAGGCCCAGGGCCACCGGGTGCGGCGCGGTGTCGCACTAGACCATAGCGGCCAAAGCCGCGCAACGGCTGGCATTTCATTGACAGGCCGGCGGTGCCGGCCACCCGACGGGCCGTGATCAGCTTTCCTTAAGCAAACGCCGCGCCACGTCCACCAGTTCACGCACCGCCGCAACGGACTTGTCGAACTCGGCCTTCTCGGAGGGCTGCAGCGGGATGTCGACGATCCGCTCGACGCCGCCGGCGCCGATGACCACCGGCACGCCGACATAGAGGCCATCGAGGCCGTACTCGCCGCTGAGCGCCGCGGCGCAGGGCAGCAGGCGCTTCTTGTCCTTCAGATAGGCCTCCGCCATCTGCACGGCCGAAGACGCCGGGGCGTAGAACGCGGACCCCGTCTTCAGCAGCTTGACGATCTCCGCACCGCCGTCGCGCGTGCGCTGGACGATGGCGTCGATCTTCTCCTGGGTCGACCAGCCCATCTTGACCAGGTCGGGGACCGGGATGCCGGCGACGGTGGAGTAGCGCACCAGCGGCACCATCGTGTCGCCGTGACCGCCCAGCACGAAGGCGTTGACGTCCTCGACCGAGACGTTGAACTCCTCGGAGAGGAAGTAGCGGAAGCGCGCCGTGTCGAGGACGCCCGCCATGCCGACGACCTTGTTCTTCGGCAGACCCGAGCATTCCTGGAGCATCGCCACCATGGCGTCGAGCGGATTGGTGATGCAGATGACGAAGGCGTCGGGGCAGTTGGCCTTGATGCCCTCGCCGACCGACTTCATGACCTTGGTGTTGATGCCGACCAGGTCGTCGCGGCTCATGCCCGGCTTGCGCGCCACGCCGGCGGTCACGATGACGACGTCGGCGCCCTTGATCGCGGCATAGTCGGCCGAGCCCTCGATCTTCGCGTCGAAGCCTTCGACCGGCGACGATTGCGCGATGTCCAGCGCCTTGCCCTGGGGAACGCCGTCGACAATGTCGAACAGCACCACGTCGCCCAGTTCCTTGAGCCCGATCAGGTGGGCCAGCGTTCCGCCGATATTGCCTGCCCCGACAAGGGCGATCTTGTTCCGCGCCATCTGTCTCTCCTTACGTCCCCGGTCCTCGCCTGGGCGAGCGGCGCGCCTCCTGGCGGCGCGCTCCGACGGGGGCCCGACTCGGGCGCGGTGAATAGCGCGAATCGCCGGACCCGGCAACCGCGCCGCCGGTGGCCGCCCCGTGAGTGGTGGCGCCGGACCCGTGACCGATCGGCTTCAGAGGACGCGATGCACGTCGTAGACGGGGCCCGCGGGCACGCGGCTGCCGACGCCGACGGCCACGATGCCGTTGAGCCAGCCATAGGTGTCGGACGCCGTCTCGAAGAACGGCGCGGTGCGGAAGTAGTAGAGCGAGGGGTCGACCGGCTCGCCGCGGGCGAGCCTGTCCATCACGTCGGGCGCACCGTGCCTGAGGCCGCGATAGGTCATGTAGATCAGGTGGCCGTCATGCGTTTCCATGATCAGCCGGACGTCGAGCTGAAGGATGCCGTCGCGGCGCAGCAGCAGCCAGTCGCCGCCGCCGGGAAGGACCTTCCCGTTGAGGTCCGCGCCTTCGAACGACCCGCCGGCGATGGAGGCGATCCGGCGCTCGCCGAACGGCGTGGCGCCGAGATCGCGGATCGGCGCGTCTACGAGCAGGCGTATGGTGCAGAGCGGTTCGGTCGCGAGGGGCTGCATGGGGCTCTCCGGCCATGGCGTGCCGGCCGATCTTCGGTCGACGGCGCCCACCCCGCAACCCCCGCCCCGGACGAGAGAAGGGGCGGCCCCTGGAGGATGCCGCCCCTCGATCTCCGTCGTCCCGGGAATTGGCTGCGGTCCCGGCCGTTACGCGGCGTGGGAGATCCGTGCCCCGCCGGACGCTTCGGCCCGCCGCACCTCGATCACCCGCGGCTTCTTCGCCTCGGGAACCTCGCGGACGAGCTGGATCTCCAGCAGTCCGTTCTCCAGCGTGGCGCCCGACACATGGATGTGGTCGGCCAGCTGGAAGCGGTGCTCGAAGGTCCGGCTGGCGATACCGCGATGCAGGTAGGTCACGCCCGCATCCTCGTTCTCCGCGCGCCGGCCCCGTACCAGGAGCGTGTTCTCCTGCTGCACCAGTTCGACGTCGGCCTCGGTGAAGCCGGCGACCGCCATGGTGATGCGGTACTGGTCGTCGCCCGCCTTGACGATGTTGTAGGGGGGGTAGCCCTGGCCGGTCTCGGAGCCCTGAAGGGCCGCGTCGAGCAGTCGCGACACGCGATCGAAGCCGACGGTGGAACGGAACAGGGGCGAGAAGTCGTAAGTACGCATGGATATCCTCCGTTGAGCGATACCGACGCCACGCCGCGCATTCCCGAAGGACATGCCGCCTGGCGCTGATGGACCGGCCCGCTTCGCGGCGCCCGTCCCGCGATCGATGTCGTGCCGATCCGCCACACTTTCAAGGGTTCGGGCCTCGGGCGACGCGGATCCGTAACCGCGGCTTGCTTCGCCCGCAAAAGGCGTCCTAGCGTGTCCGGCATCGCGCGGGATCGGAGGGGATAAGCGCGCGAGAGGAAACGGCCCGGACAGAGGCCGGCCCAAGCGAGAAACGTCCGCCAGCCGATCCGGTTCCAGCCGGACCGCCCGGTAAGGACTCGTAAGCGAACGGGAGTCATCCTGAGCCTATGAAAACCGCACCTCCCTGCGGCGGCGTCCTGCGCCGGGCCGCACTGACCCTTCTCGCGTGCCTCGCTCTGTCGATGGCCGCTCCCGCGTGGGCGCAGCCGCCCGTCACGCAGCCGGCGATCGACCAGAAGGGCCTCGAGCATCTGGGCCTCGGCCAGCCGACCCTGGACCAGCTGGCGCGGCAGTTCGAAGCGGTGGCCCTGGGCCACGAGCACGGCCCCGCGCTCGGCTTCGTCCAGAAATGGACGGACGACGTGAAGATCGCGCTCTTCGCGGCACCCGGCTGGGACATGGGGCCGTACCTGCGGCAGATCGTGCAGCATATGCGCGAAATCGAGAGCCTGACGGGGGTCAGGATCAAGGCGGCGACGTCGCTCGACACCGCGACCCTGCGCTTCGGCTTCTATCCCACGACCGACTTCGCCAAGATGCCGGGCGACCCGGACGACCCGTACTATCGCGAGTGGGTCGAAACCAGCGCCTGCATCGCGCTCGCGATCGGGGCCGGCGACCGGTCCGGGCGCATCATGGCCGGCGCCATCGCCATCGGCACCGACATATCGGAGAGCCAGCGCCGGCACTGCATCCTGGAGGAGCTGGTGCAGGTGATGGGGCTGCCGAACGATGCCTGCCACTACCGGCCGTCGCTCTTCTGCGAGGACGATCGCGTCTTCGCCATGACGGCGGCCGATCGCCTGCTGCTGCGCGCGCTCTACGACTCCAGGCTGCCGGCGGGAACGCCCAAGGCGGAGGCGATCCCGATCGCACGCAAGCTCCTGGCCGAAATGCTGCCGGACCTGGCAGCTCCGCCCCAGCATCACATCGCGGGCATGCGCTGAGAAGTACCCGGCGGCGCACCGCCGGGTACTTGGAAACGCCACCTGTTCGCGGCACTCTGCCGGAAGGCGAGGGCCGGGAGTGCGCCGCGTTGTTCAGACTGGCGATCGAGGAGCGGACGGCGGTCGTCACCCTGTCGCACCCGCCCGTCAACGCGATCGGCGGCGACTGGATCGCGACCTTCGGCGCCCTGCTCGACCGGATCGAGCGCGACGACGCGGTCGCAGTGCTGCACGTCCGCAGCGACCAGACAGTGTTCTGCGCCGGCACCGACCTGCGCCAGATCGATGCGCGGTTCAGCCGGGACGGCGGACACCGCGCCTTCGCGGACGAGGTCGGCGGTTTCCAGTACCTGTTCCAGCACCTTTTCCGGCGCATCGAGACGCTGCCGGTGGCGACTGTCGCCGAGATCGGCGGCTCCGACATGGGGGGCGGCCTGGAACTCGCGCTCGCCTGCGACCTGCGCATCGCGGCCGACGATGCCTGGCTCGGCCTGCCGGAGGTCACGATCGGGCTGGTACCCGGCACGGGCGGGACCCGGCGGCTCTCGCGTCTCTGCGGCCCCGGCACGGCCTCGCGGATGATCCTCACCGGCGACCCGGTGCGCGGCGCGGAGGCGCTCCGCCTGGGCCTGGTGCAATGGGCGGTGCCCCGCGCCGACCTGCCGGAACTGGCGGCGAAGCTGGCCGCGCGCCTGGCCGGCCTGTCCCCGCCGGCGCTGCGCGCCTGCAAGGCCCGCATCGCCGATGCGGCGCGGCCCGGCGACGAGGGTTTCGAGCGGTCCCCCTGAAAGCACAGGGGCCGAAACGCAAGAGGGTCAGGGAACGGACATGATCGATCTGAAAGGCAAGACGGCGCTGGTCACGGGTGCGGCGTCGGGCATCGGGCGCGCGACGGCCGAGACGCTCGCCGAAGCGGGCGCCCACGTGGTCGGCGCCGATCTCGACACGGCGCGGCTCGACGAGATGGTGCAGGCCGTCCGGGCGGCCGGAGGCAGCGCGGAGGGTGTCCGCATGGACGTCACGTCCTGGGAGGAGGTGAAGGCCGCCGCCGCCGCCGCCAACGGGCGGCACGGGCGCATGGACATACTGGTGAACGTCGCCGGCTGGGACCGCATCCAGCCCTTCATGCAGAACGACGAGGACTTCATCGAGAAGATCGTCAGTCTGAACTATTTGGGACAGGTTCGGGTCTGCAAGGCGTTCCTGCCGCCGATGATCGAGGCGCAGCAGGGCATGATCGTCAACGTGTCCTCCGACGCGGGCCGCGTCGGCTCGATGGGCGAGACGGTCTATGCGGGCGCCAAGGGCGGGGTGATCGGCTTCACCAAGAGCCTCGCGCGCGAGATGGCACGCCACGGCATCTGCGTGAACTGCGTCTGCCCCGGCCCGACCGACACGCCGCTGTTCGCCGCCCAGCCGGACCGCATGCGCGAGGCCCTGCTCCGCGCCATCCCCTTCCGCCGCCTGGGCACGCCGCAGGACCTCGCCAACGCCATTCTCTTCTTCGCCAGCCCGCGTGCCGGCTATGTCACCGGCCAGGTCCTGTCGGTCAGCGGCGGCCTGACGATGAGCGGGTGAAGGATCGGAGCGGCGCCCCGCCGCTCCGACTTCGCGCGGGACGAGACCCTAGGTCCGTCGTAGAGTTATGTACGGCGTCTGCCGACGGGGCAGAAGGACTTAAGCCCCAGAATGAGAGGCGCCCGATACGCATTACGTTGCACCATATCGCGCCCCGGTTTAGAATTTTCACGCCCTGCATCGTGCAGGTTGCGTGGGGGGACAATGAAGATTACGGCCCGTATAGCCGCGGGGGCTCTCGCCCTCGCGCAGGTGAGCTGCGCGTCGTCGCCGGATTCCGTGGAGGCCCGTTACGTCAGCCCGACGACCTATAGCAACTGGGACTGCCAACAGCTGTGGGACGAGAAGGGGCGCATCACGACGGAGGTGTCTCGCGTTTCCGACCTGCAGCGCGAGAACGCCAACACCGACGCGGCCATGGTCGCGGTCGGGATGATCCTGTTCTGGCCTGCACTCTTCGCGCTGGCTGCGACAAAGGATCGGAAGGACGAACTCGGCAGTCTGAAGGGGCAATACACCGCGGTAGACCAGAGCATGGCGGCGAAGCAGTGCGCCGCCCCGCCGGAAGTCATGGAAGCCGGCGCTCCCGCGGCCGACGGCGCGGCGGCGACGTCCGCCGTGGCGACCCTGCCGGCCGAAACCGACGCATCGGATACGGCACCGGCGCCAGCCGTACCGGCCGTCGAACCGGCCGACCCGGACGAGGTGATCGTCTGCCAGACCGGCAATCTCGCCCTTTCCCGGCCGCGCGGCGAATGCCTGGCGGGCGGCGGGCACATCATCTGAGAATTCGACCGGGAGGGGAGCGGCTTAACGTTCCTCTTCCCGTAGAACGTGATACGAGCTGACGCACCGGGAGCCCGTTGTGCCCCGTCCCTGAATTCTTGATAAGGACTGTACAGGCACCGTCAAGACGACAGGCTGATCCAATTATGGGAAACTGGCGTTCGCGCCTGAATACAAGCTAGCCCCTGGAGTACTTCCGTATTGAGGATCGCATGTGCAAGATCGGGTCATAAACAACACGTCGAAGGTGGTCGGTATCATACGGGCCGACAAGATCCGCTGGAACCTTCTCCAGCTTGTTCGCGGCCTTCGGTTGCCGGATTGCTGGATTGGCGCGGGCTTCGTTCGGAACGCGGTGTGGGATCATCTGCACGGTCGGGCTCCGTCGCCCCTGAAGGGCGATGTCGACGTCATCTGGTTCGATCCCGCTAACTCGGCTGCCGACCTGGACAGGCGGTATGAGGAAGTTCTCCGGGCGTGGGAGCCGTCGGTCGTCTGGTCGGTAAAGAACCAGGCGCGAATGCACGAGAAAAACGGCGACAGCCCATACGTCTCGGTGGCGGACGCCATGCGGCATTGGCCAGAAACAGCAACGGCGGTTGCTGTCAGACGCACCGATCAGGACGACTGCGACGTCGCATCGCCCCTCGGCTTGGACGATCTCATGGGGCTGGTCCTGCGGCCAACGCCGCTCTTCGCCGGAACGAAGCGTTCCATCTACATTGAACGCCTGGAGAACAAGCGCTGGACTGCGTCCTGGCCCTTGCTCCGAGAGATGGCGGCGTAGGCCCCCTTTCCCGCCCGCAGGACCTCGTCACCACGGGTGCCGACCGTTGGCTTTCCACCCCTGCGCCCCGATTGAATGGTGCCGCCGAGAGGAATCGAACCTCCGACCCCACCCTTACCAAGGGTGTGCTCTACCCCTGAGCTACGGCGGCACTGGCGCTATGCGTGGCCGGGCGCGGGGCGTCCGGCGAAGGCGAGAAATAGACGGTGGCGGGCGACGTCGCAAGCCGAAACCGCGTTCCGGCGGACGCTGCGGGGCGCCGGACAGCCGGGCCGCGGCGCTTCAGGCGTGGCCCACCGCCTGGGCGGCGACGAGTTCGTCGAGCCGGCTGACGCGCACATAGAGGCGGCGGCTGCGGTCGAGCAGGTCGCGCAGCGATTCGGGCAGGCGCTCGTTCGCCGCACCGGTCGCGTCGAGGCAGACGCTGCGGCCGCCCAGCCGGTGCTCCGGCCGGGTCGCCTCGCTCCACGCGAGTTCCCCCTCCGCGATCGCCTTCTGCACCATCAGCCAGGCGATCACCTGGGTGATCTGCGTGGTCATCCGCGTCGCCTCCAGCGTCATGGTCAGCCGATCGGCGGAGGCCAGCCGGTCGCGCTCGCCGGGCTCGGAGCGGATCAGCCAGTCGCGCGCCTCGACGAGCAGGCCGATCGCTTCGTCGTAGGTCCGGTTCATGAACGTGACCGGGCCGCCAGCATGTCCAACCTCGCGCATATCCCCTCTTCCCAGTGATCGGCAACGAAGCGACCCTAGCATGCCGCGCCCCGTCGGCAGCCGGGTACGGCGGGGTATCGGCACGGTAACGAAGGCTTAACCGTGCCGGTTCCGACGGCCCCGCCCCGTGCAGCGCAGGCCTGCCGCGCAGGCGTCCGGCGCAGTCGCAGCGCAGCCGGTGACACGGCGGCCGCTTGCGCTAAAATCGGCCGGCATGGACCCGCGCGATCCGACAGTACCGGCCTTCCCCGAATTCCCGGCCCCGTTCGAGGTGCTGGCACCCGGCGACCAGTCGCTGCCGCTGGTGGTCGCCTCGCCGCACAGCGGCAGCATCTACCCGCGCGATTTCCTCGCCGCATCGCGGCTCGACCCGGCGACCCTGCGCCGGTCGGAGGACTGTTTCGTCGACGAGCTCTACGGGCGCACCCCCGACCTGGGGGCGCCGCTCATCCGGGCCCTGTTTCCCCGCGCCTTCGTCGACGTGAACCGGGAGCCGTTCGAACTGGACCCGCGGATGTTCGACGATGCGCTGCCCGGCTGGGTCGTCAGCCGGTCGCCGCGGATCGCCGCCGGCCTCGGCACGATCGCCCGGGTGGTGGCCAGCGGCTGCGAGATCTATCGCGGCAAGCTCCGCTTCGAGGAGGCGCTGCGCCGCATCGGCGGCCTCTACCGGCCCTATCACACGGCGCTCAGCGACCTGGTCCGCGCGACACGCGACCGTTTCGGCTACTGCATCCTGATCGACGCCCACTCGATGCCGTCGATGAGCGGCCGCGTCGGCGACGATCTTGGCGGCAGCGGCGTCGACTTCGTCATCGGCGACTGCCACGGCCGTTCC
This sequence comes from Alphaproteobacteria bacterium, assembly GCA_046296375.1. Lineage (GTDB taxonomy): Bacteria > Pseudomonadota > Alphaproteobacteria > JAJUGE01 > JAJUGE01 > Constrictibacter. The sequence goes on from JBKBLL010000028.1 coordinate 10,803, forward strand.
TGCGCGCCCGACCTGTCGGCCGAGGTCGCCCGCGTCCTGCGCGGCATGGGCTACAGCGTGGTCGCGAACGACCCCTATCCCGGCGGCTTCACCACCCGTCACTACGGCCGGCCCGCGACCGGCATCCATGCGGTGCAGATCGAGGTGAACCGCGCCCTCTACATGGACGAGCAGAGCTATGTCCGGCGCCCGGAACTGGCCCGCCTGTCCCACGATCTGACGCGCCTGATCGGGGCGATCGGCGGCGATCCGCCGGTGCGGCCGAGGGGCTGAACCGCGCGCGGCGGTGCGCGAAAACGGACGGATCGCGCACGAAAAAAAGGGGCCGTGCTTTCGCACGGCCCAAGTTCAGGGAGGAAACGCCCAAGATGGGTGTACGACAGAGCGGCGGGCGCCGCCCATGTCGCACTGCAGTAACTACGCTCTCGCACATGCGTCGTCAACCCCAAGCGGCCAACCACATACGATTTTCTAAATTATTCGATCCGACGAGCCGGACGGGGCGGCAAAACGGCCAACCGCATGCTGCACCGCAAAAACCGCATGGCACCCCTGCACGGGACGCGCGGCGCGAGACATGGTAAGACGCGCGACGTCCGGCAAGGGCCGACCGGGTCGCTTAGCGCGCCCGGCGCCCGAACATCGGCGCGGCCGGTGACGTTGGTCACCAGCAACGCCGAGCAAGAGGAACGGCGAAGATCCTGCCGGCCCGGCCGGGCCGGCGCCCGTCACAAGGGAAGAGCGTCCGCCCGATGAGCCGCTTGATCGTCATCTCCAACCGCGTGGCCCGCGTCACCGAGGGCAAGACCGCCGCCGGCGGCCTCGCCGTCGCGATGCTGGCCGCGCTGCGCGCCACCGGCGGCATCTGGTTCGGCTGGAGCGGCGAGGCGAAGGCGAGCCCGCCCGAAGCCCCGCACATCCATCGGGTCGGACGGATCACCTACGCCACGATGGACCTCGCCACCCAGGACCTGGAAGACTATTACAACGGCTTCGCCAACGGCACGCTGTGGCCGCTGTTCCACTACCGCGTCGACCTGATGCATTACGCGCGGGCCCATTTCGCCGGCTATCGGCGGGTGAACAGCCTGTTCGCGCGCAAGCTCGCCCCCCTGCTGAAGTCCGACGACACGATCTGGATCCACGACTATCACCTTATCCCGATGGGCGAGGAACTGCGCCGGGCGGGCATAGCGAACCGCATCGGCTTTTTCCTGCACACGCCCTTTCCGGCCTACGAGATCCTGACGACCCTCCCCCAGCACGAGACGCTGCTGCGCGCGCTCTGCGCCTACGATCTGGTCGGGTTCCAGACAGATAATGACCTCGCGGCGTTCAAGGACTACATCCGCCTGGAGGCGCGCGGCGAGGCTTTGCCGGGCGGGGTGTTCCGTGCCTACGGCCGGACGTTCCGGGCCGCCGCCTTCCCGATCGGCCTGGACACCGACACGGTCGAGGCGCAGGCGGCGGAGGCTGCCCACAACCGCCATACGGAGCGACTGCGCGCCAGTCTGGTGGGGCGTGCCCTGATCATCGGCGTCGACCGGCTGGACTACAGCAAGGGGATACCGGAGCGGCTGCTCGCGTTCGAGCATCTGATGAACGCCTATCCGGCGAACCGCGGGCGGGTCACTCTGATGCAGATCGCGCCGCCCTCGCGCACCGATGTCCAGAAGTACACGGACCTGCGGGAACGGCTGGAGCATATCGCCGGCAGCATCAACGGGCGCTTCGCCGAATTCGACTGGATGCCGGTCCGCTATCTCAACAAGGGCTTCAACCGGCGGACCCTCACCGGCTTCCTGCGGACGGCGGCGGTCGGGCTGGTGACGCCGCTGCGCGACGGCATGAACCTCGTCGCCAAGGAGTATGTCGCCAGCCAGGATCCCCAGGACCCGGGAACGTTGATCCTGTCGCGCTTCGCCGGGGCGGCACGCGAACTCAGCGCCGCGCTGATCGTCAATCCGCACGATTACGAAGGCGTGGCGGATGCGCTGCAGCGCGCGCTCGACATGCCGGTCGGCGAACGGCGCGAACGCTGGGAGGAGATGATCGCACTTCTGCGACGCAACGATATCACCGCCTGGCGCCGGCACTATATCGAGACGCTGGAGGCCATCCCGATAGAGGACCGCTCGCCGTGAGCCGCAACGCAACGACGCCCGCGCTCATCGCCGACATCGGCGGCACCAACGCGCGCTTCGCACGGGTGGGGCCGGACGGACGGCCGATGCACGCCCTGACCCTGCGCGCCGAGGACCATGCGGGCCTGGCCGAGGCGGCCGAGGCCTACCTCCGCAGCGTGCCCGAGGCGCCGCCGCCGCGCCGGGCCGCGTTCGCGGTGGCGAGCCCGGTGACGGGCGACCGGATCACCCTGACGAACCGCGACTGGACATTCTCGCGCGACGACCTGCAGCGCAGGCTGGGCGTGGAGCGCCTGGAGGTGATCAACGACTTCACCGCCATCGCGCTGGCCCTGCCGCGGCTGGCGCCCGACGCGCTGCGACCGGTCGGCGGCGGCCCCGCGGCCGGTGCACCCGGCGCGCCCCTCGCCGTGCTGGGCCCCGGCACCGGCCTCGGCGTGTCGGGCCTCATCCCCGTCTCCGGACGGTGGATCGCGATCGCCGCGGAGGGTGGCCATGCGACGATGGCCGCGGCCGACGAGCGCGAGAGCGAGATTCTCCGACGGCTGCGGGCGCGCTACGGCCATGTCTCGGCGGAGCGCGTCCTCTCCGGCCCCGGCCTGACGAACCTCTACGAGTCGCTCGCCCAGATCGAGGGCGTGCGCGCCGACCCGCTGGAGCCCGAGGACATCACCCGCCGCGCCGCGACCGGCGACCGGCTGTGCGGAACGGCCGTCGAGACGCTCTGCCGGATGCTCGGCACGGTGGCGGCGAATCTGGCGCTCACGCTCGGCGCGCGCGGCGGCGTCTATCTGGCCGGCGGGGTGGTGCCGCGGCTCGGCGAGATGTTCGTTCGATCCGGCTTCCGCGCACGATTCGAGGACAAGGGACGGTTCCGCGACTATCTCGCCGCCATCCCGGTGCATATCGTGCTCGACCCGGTACCTGCCTTCGTCGGGCTCGGGGCGCTCCTGGAGGATACCGACCCCGGGATCGCGGCGCGGCCCTGAAACAGGCGCGGAGCGGACGGTTCAGGACGGCAGCGTCGAGAACCGGATCGTGCCGTCCGCGAGGCCCCGTTCGACGATCGACGCCCCGCCGGCGCGCAGGATGAACTCCAGCCGGTGGTCGCGATACTGGCGCGGACGGGCACCCGACAGGGCGTCGGCACGGATGGCGGCGGCCGTGGTAGACAGCGCCGCCTTCGCGTCCGCCAGCACGCGCATCGCGCTCGGCCGCGTGCGTGCGCGCGCGAGCCACCCGGCGAGGGGCGAAGCCGGCTCCGGCCCGAAGCCGTGGAAGGCCGATCCGGCGAGATACGGGAAGACGGCGATGTCGCACAGGCCGAAATTCCCGCCGCCGAACCATTCCCGATCGCCGAGCGCCCGCTCCAGCCAGCGCCGCAGTCCCGCCAGTTCGGCACCGGCGCGGTCGAGCATCCGCCCGGCCAGGTCACCCTCGGCGCGGCGCATGACCCGGATCTCGGTCAGGGCCCAGTTGATCGCCTCGAACTGGGTGTCGCAGACTTCCTCGACCATGCGCCAGCGCGCCCGGTCGGCCGGATCGGCGGGTCGCAGCGGCGGGTCGGGCCATCGGTCCTCGAGATATTCGAGGATGATCGTGGAATCGAAGACGGCGAAGCCGCCGTCGAGCAGGGCCGGCACCTCGTGACGCGGGCTCGCCGCGGCGAACTCCGCGTCCGGCGCGCCCAACAACGGTACGCGCGTCTCATAGTCCAGCGACTTCTCGATCATCGCCATCTTGACCTTCTGGGCGAAGGGCGACAGCGGCACGTCGTAGAGGATCAGCATGGTCGGGTCCTCCGGCATGCGACGAAATCCCGCGATCCCGCCCCGTCGCGCGCGCTGTCAACCCGAGGACGACGGCCGGCCGCCGGGCCCGGGCCAGATGTTTTGTATATCCCTGCGTGCAGCGGGCGGTCTAGACTGTCGTCCTGTCGAAGTCGCCGCGGACGGGCCCGGTCGGAGGCAATATTGGGGAAATGGCTATCCCTCTCTGCCGCGATGCTGGGCGCGTCTTCGGTTTCGGCCCATGCGGCGGAGATCCCGCACTACGACGTGTCCGGCCATTGCGCGCGCGTCGCGCGCGCGGCGGGCGACCTCGGCGCTCAGATGGGCGAGGCCTGCGAGCGCCGGGAGCATGAGGCACATGCCGATCTCGAACTTTACTGGCCGGTCATTCCGGCCGAAGCCCGCTGGCGCTGCCTGCACATCGCACGCATGGCGGGGGAGCATTATGCGCTCCTCCAGGACTGCATGCGCCTCGAACTGAATATCCTGCAGGAGAACGTCCGCCGGACCGCCCGCTGACGCCCCCCCGATGAGAGGCCCGGATCAGGCGGCCCGGCGACCGCCGCGGCGGCCGCCTTCCTCGAACAGGTCCGCCAGCTGCTCCATCATCGTGCCGCCGAGCTGGTCGGCATCGAAGATCGTCACGGCACGGCGATAGTAGCGGGTCACGTCGTGGCCGATGCCGATCGCCACCAGTTCGACCGACGAGCGCAGTTCGATCCACTGGATCACCTCACGCAGGTGGCGCTCCAGATAGTTGCCCGGATTGACCGACAGGGTGGAATCGTCGACCGGCGCACCGTCGGAGATCACCATGAGGATGCGCCGTTCCTCCGGCCGGACGATCAGGCGCTGGTGCGCCCAGAGCAGCGCCTCGCCGTCGATATTCTCCTTCAGGATGCCCTCGCGCAGCATCAGGCCGAGATTGCGGCGCGACCGGCGCAGCGGGGAGTCCGCCTCCTTGTAGACGATGTGGCGCAGATCGTTCAGGCGGCCGGGGTTCGGGCGCTTGCCCTCGGCGAGCCACTTCTCGCGCGACTGGCCGCCCTTCCACGCCCGGGTGGTGAAGCCCAAAATCTCCACCTTCACGCCGCAACGCTCCAGCGTGCGCGCCAGGATGTCCGCGCTCATCGCCGCAACCGAGATGGGGCGACCGCGCATGGAGCCGGAATTGTCGATCAGGAGCGATACGACCGTATCCTTGAAGTCCGTCTGCTTCTCGAACTTGTAGGACAGGGAGTGCATGGGATTGACGACGACGCGCGCCAGACGCGCCGCGTCGAGCAGGCCCTCCTCCAGATCGAACTCCCAGGAGCGCTGCTGCTGCGCCATGAGCCGGCGCTGCAGGCGGTTGGCGAGGCGCGTCACGACGCCCTGCATGTGCGCCAGCTGCTGGTCGAGATGCTGGCGCAGGCGCGTCAGTTCCTCGGCGTCGCACAGGTCTTCGGCGCGCACGACCTCGTCGAAGGCGGCGGTATAGGGCGCGTAGGCGGGCTGGCGGCGGTCGTTGGCCCCGAAGCCCGGCGGCAGGTTCTGCGGCGACGACCGCCCGGGCTCCTCCTCGCCCATTCCCGGCATCATCTCGGTCGACGCCTCGTCGGCACCGGCCTCGGCGCCGTCCTCGCCCTCGCCCTGTTCGGCGTCCTCGCCCTGGGCCGCCATCGGGTTGGCCGAATCCCCTTCCGAACTGTCGGAGTCGCCCTCGCCGGCGGCGTCCTGATCGCCTTCGGACTCCTCGCCCTGCTCCTCGTCGGACTCGGCGTCGTCGATGAGGTGCAGGTCGCTCAGCAACTGCCGCGCGATCTGGGCGAAGGCTTCCTGGTCCTCGAGATGATCGGCGAGGTTGGCGAGCGACCGGCTGGCGGCCTCGTCGAAATCGGCACGCCATTGGTCGACGATGTGCCGGGCGACCGCCGGCGGGGCCCGTCCGGTCAGCGCCTCGCGCGTCAGCATGCCGACGATTTCGGACAGCGGCGCGTCGCCCTTGTCCGTGAGCCGCGAATAGCCTTGCCGCCGGCAGCGCTCGTCCAGGGCCGCGGTCAGGTTCTCCGCCGTCCCCTGCATGTGGAGACAGCCGATCGCCTCGACGCGGGCCTGTTCCACCGCTTCGAAAACCGCCCGCGCCGTACCCGATGCGGGCGCGGTGCGCCGGAACACGTCCCCATCGTGGTGCCGCAGGCGCAACGCGATCGCGTCCGCTTCGCCCCGAACCTGCGCGACCTCGTCTGGCGGCAGGTCGCGGGCCGGCATCGGAAGCTTGACCTGGTCGCCCTGCAGCGTCGCGCCTTCGGGGCCGAAGGCGACCTCCAGCGTGCCGCGGTCGGCCATCGCCCGCATCGTCGCGGTGGTAGAGCGGCGAAAAGCCTCGATTGGCGTTTCGGCTTCCTTCATCTCGACAAGCCTCTCGTTTCACCGACCGCCTCGCGCGGCCTTCCGCTCCGCTCCGGACCGGCCCGCGGCTCCGGGCGAGCCGGAGCACGGGTCGCAATCGGGCGACCCGCTGCCGTGGCGTCTCCCGCCCCGTCAGTGCGGGCGGGCGCCCCGCATGACCGAGTCCGGCAGTTCCTGATTGAAGCAGCGCTGGTAGTACTCGGCCACGACCGGCCGCTCCGCCTCGTCGCACTTGTTCAGGAAAGTCAGGCGGAACGCCAGGCCGAGGTCGCCGAAAATGCGCGCGTTCTCCGCCCAGGTGATGACCGTGCGCGGCGACATCAGGGTGGAGATGTCGCCGTTGATGAAGCCGCGGCGCGTCAGGTCGGCCAGTTGCACCATCTGGGCGATCAGGCGTCGGCCCTTGTCGTCCGCCATGCTCGGGGTCTTGGCGAGGATGATCTTCGCCTCCTCCTCGTGCGGCAGATAGTTCAGCGTGGCCACGATGTTCCAGCGGTCCATCTGGCCCTGGTTGATCTGCTGCGTCCCGTGATAGAGGCCGGTCGTGTCGCCCAGGCCGACCGTGTTGGCGGTGGCGAACAGGCGGAACGCGGGATGCGGCCGGATGACCCGGTTCTGGTCGAGCAGGGTTAGCTTGCCCTCCACCTCGAGCACGCGCTGGATGACGAACATCACGTCCGGCCGGCCGGCATCGTACTCGTCGAACACCAGCGCCGTCGGATGCTGCAGCGCCCAGGGCAGCATGCCTTCGCGGAACTCCGTGATCTGCACCCCGTCACGCACGACGATGGCGTCGCGTCCGACGAGGTCGATGCGGCTGATGTGGCTGTCCAGGTTGACGCGGATGCACGGCCAGTTCAGGCGGGCGGCGACCTGCTCCACATGGGTCGACTTACCGGTCCCGTGATAGCCCTGGATCATCACCCTGCGGTTGTAGGCGAAGCCCGCGAGAATCGCGAGCGTCGTGTCCGGGTCGAAATGATACGCCTCGTCGAGATCGGGGACGTACTCGGTGCGCTCGATGAAGCCGGGCGTCTCCATGTCCGTGTCGATCCCGAAGGTCTCGCGGACGGATATCTTGGTGTCCGGCATGCCGGCAGGGATCTTCGAACCGTTTCCGGAGGTTTGCGGAGCAGTCATCGATGGGTTCCAGCTTCTGAACAATGATCTTCAGGACGTCAGGCTCTTGCGGAGCGTCGCATATGCCTCGTTGATCTGCTTGAGCCTGTCCTCGAAGCTGGTGGACCCGCCGTTGCGGTCGGGATGCAGCTTCTTGGCCAGCTCCTTGTAATGGGCCTTCACGGCGGCCAGTGTCACAGGACCCTGGAAGGCGAGCACGTCGAGCGCACGCGCCTCGGGGCTGCCCGGCGGCCAAGGCCGTACCGCGTCGGTCGGTTGCGCGCGCGGCCGACGTCCGAAGAGTTCGAGCGGATCGTCCGGCAGGGGCGGCGCGTGCGACGGCCTGCCGCCGAGCGGCCAGGTTGGCCTCTCCCAGACGGTATCGCGCCGGACGCGCCGTTCGATATCGTCCTGGCTCATGCCAGCGCACCAGTTCCAGGACGCGTTGTACGCGCGCGCATGTCCACGACAGAACCAGAGAAAATCCTCCGGGTCGTCACGCGTCCGCGGCGCCCGGTTGGTCGCCGGCTCGGAACAGCCGTCGTGATCGCAACGGCGGGCCCCGCTCTGCCGAGCGACGAAGGGCGGCAGGTCGGTATGCCGTCTCGCCTGATCCACGTTCTGGAGTATGGTCGCTCGCCCGCAGGCTTGCAAGCCGACCCCTCGGCTCCGAACGGCGCCGGCGACGGCGGGCGGAAAGGGGCCGGATCGGCCGCATCCGGGTTGCGCCATTGCTAATATGCGTGTCTAATAAGGTCAACTTGGAGATGCTGGGATGTCCGTCGCCGAACAGATGAGACGGAAGCTGGAACTGGCCTTGTCCCCCGCCGAACTCGAGATCGCCGACGATTCGCATCTGCATGCAGGTCATGCAGGTGCGCGACCGGGCGGAGAAAGCCACTTCCGCATACGGGTGGTGGCCTCCGCCTTCAGAGGATTGACCCGGGTGGAGCGGCAACGGCGCATCTATGCCGTGCTCACGGAGGAATTGTCCGGGCCTGTGCATGCCCTGCAGATCACCGCTTCGGCGCCCGAGGATCCGCCCTCGGCCTAGGGTTCGGACTAGGATCAACGGCTGGGGGGGCTATGCCCGAACACGTGCAGGAATCGCGCAACGTCATGGTTCAGGGCCACAGGACCAGCATGCGGCTCGAAGCCGCGTTCTGGAACGGGCTGGAGGAAATCTGCCGCCGTGAGGACATGACGATCAACCAGATCTGTACCCAGGTTTCGCGCAGGCGCGGCCAGGCCTCGCTGACGGCGGCCGTGCGCGTCTTCGTGGTCTCCTACTTCCGCAGGGCGGCGGAAGGACTGCGGGCCAGCTGACCCGCGCCCCCGCCCGTCCGCCGCCGTCGGTTAGTCTCATCAGGCCGTTTCAGCAGATCAACCGCCCCCGGCGGCCTTCATCCGCAGGACGACCTCGCGGTCGGCCGCATAGGCGTAGCAGGAATCGACCGGCGGACCGGCGGACTGGTCCGGGGCGGCGCCGCGCGCCGCGGCTTCGCCCTCGCGCCAGGGAAAGATCGTCTGGAACGCCGTGGTCGCCATGGGCCGCAGCAGTTCGAAGAGATGCGTGCAGGCCTCGCGCCCGCCATAGGCCTTCGCGGCCTCGCGCATCCAGCCCGGCCGGATCCGCAGGCCCGCCAGACGCGAGAAACCCGCCGCCGCCGCCGGGCAGATCCGATAGGGCGTCACCCGCGATTCGGCCTCCGCCGCGTGGATCGTCAGCCGATCGTCGACGGTGAGCCGGGCCACCATGTCGTGGATCTGCCCGCCCGCCTCCACGGCGCCGCGCAGTTCGGAGTCGAAGGCGTAGGCCTTGGTGTCCTCGATCCAGGCTTCCACGTCCCACAGATCGTCCTCGCGCAGATAGCCGCGGCATTCGATCCGGCGTGTATGGATGTGCCGGCGGGGCTTGGCGGGCGAGAGGGGCATCGGCGCTCCTGGCGGTCGGCGGGGACGGTCCGCCGCTCTATCTACGTCGGACATACCACGGGTTGAAGGGGGGCAGAATCCACCGTGCTGTCCCGTCCCGATGGAACCGCTACAATCGGCTGCGATGGAGGGCCGCATGGCGGAGATCTTTTTCGAGACCCCGACCGGGATCCTGGCGCTGCGCGAGGCGGACGGGACGCTGGTCGGCATCCGCTGGCAGGCGGGGGCGCGATGTGGCGGCGAGGAGACCCCGCTTCTCGCGGAAGCCCGGCGGCAGATCCTGGCCTACTTCGCCGGGTGTCGGCGCGACTTCGACCTGCCGCTGTCGCTCCGCGGCACGGACTTCCAGCGCGCCGTGTGGCGCGCGATGGCGGCCATTCCCTACGGCGCGGTGCGGACCTACGGCGATCTGGCGCGCGACCTGGACGCGAATGCCCGTGCCGTGGGCGCCGCCTGCGGACGCAATCCCGTTCCGATCGTGATACCGTGCCATCGCGTCGTCGGAGGCGGCGGCCGGCTCACCGGCTTCTCCGGCGGCGACGGCATAGAAACGAAGCGCGCGCTCCTGCGCCTGGAAGGCGCCATGCTGATCTGAGGCGCCGCGGCAGGAGCACGCCGCGCCCGCAGGGAGACAGCCCATGGATTTTGGCTTCGGCCTTCCGACCCGCGGCCCGCTGGCCGTGCCCGAGGACATCGCCGCGCTCGCACAGGCGGGCGAGCGGCTCGGCTACGCCCACTGCACGGTCAACGACCATATCGTCCTGCCGCGCCGGATCGACTCGCGCTACCCCTACAGTGCCACCGGCGAGTGGCCGGGCGGGCGCGTCGGGGACTGGCTGGAACCGCTGGGGCTGCTCTGCTACGTGGCCGGTGTGACGGAGCGCGTGCGGCTCCTCACCTCCATCGTCGTCATCCCCTACCGGCCCGCCCTGCTCCAGGCCAAGATGCTGACGACCGTCGACGTCCTGTCCCGGGGACGCCTGACCATCGGCTGCGGCGTCGGCTGGATGGAGGAGGAATTCGCCGCGCTGGGCATCCCCTTCGCCGAACGCGGCCGCATGGCCGACGAGTATGTCGCCGCCTTCAAGGAACTCTGGAGCGCCGACGACCCGCAGTTCGAGGGTGAGTTCGTCCGCTTCTCCGACATCGCCTTCGCCCCGAAGCCGGTGCAGCGACCGCACCCGCCCTTCTGGATCGGCGGCGAGAGCCCCGCGGCCCTGCGCCGGACGGCGCGGATCGGCGACGCCTGGTATCCGATCGGCAGCAACCCGCGCCATCCGCTCGACACGATCGAGCGCTATCGCGCCGGGGTAGAGGTCCTGCACCGCGCGGCCGGGGTCGCCGGGCGCGACCCGGCGGGCATCACGCTCGCCTACGCCGCCAACTGGTTCGCCGGCCCCGGCGAACCGACCGATGCCGAAGGCGGCGGGCGGCGCCTCCTGACCGGCCCGGTCGAGGCGCTGCGCGAGGACGTGCGACACCTGGCCGAGGCCGGGGTGCGCCATCTCGTCCTGGGCCTCGCCGGCGCCAGCCGTGCCGAGGCGCTGGACCGGATGGAGGCGTTCATGCGCGACGTCGCCCCGCACGCATGACGGCCGCGTCCTCGCGCCGACGACGCTTGCGCGGCGGCACCCCCGAGGCAATCTCTCCTGCTTCAACGTCCTAGTGGAGGCCCGCGGCTTGCGGATCGGAACGCCGAAGCATCTCGATGTCGACTATCTGAAGATGAACCGCGAAGGCTGGCGCTTCGTGGCGATCTTCGCCGTGATCACCGTCATCCTGTTCTGGGTCTGGGCGCCGCTCGGCTGGCTCGGCCTGCTCGGGACGGCTTGGTGCGTCTATTTCTTCCGCGATCCCGATCGCGTGACGCCGGTCCGCGATGGGCTCGTGGTGGCGCCCGCCGACGGAATCGTCGTCCAGGTGACCGACGCCGTGCCGCCCGCCGAACTGGATATGGGCGACACGCCGATGCCGCGGATCAGCATCTTCCTCAACGTGTTCGACGTGCACGTCAACCGCATGCCCTGCGACGGCCGGATCGTGCGGACCCACTACCGGCCCGGCAAGTTCGTCAACGCCGCACTGGACAAGGCCAGTGTCGACAACGAGCGCATGGCCCTGCGCGTCCGGCCGGACGCGGCCGACGTCGATCCAGGGGTGGGGGATCCAGGGGTGGGGGATCCGGGGATCCCCGTACCCGGCGACATGGCGGTGGTCCAGATCGCCGGTCTCGTCGCACGCCGGATCGTCCTCTGGTCGCGGGAGGGGGATCAGCTGCTCGCCGGACAGCGCTTCGGCATGATCCGCTTCGGCAGCCGCACCGACCTGTACCTGCCGCCGGGCATCGCCCCGCTGGTGATGCCCGGCCAGCGGACGATCGGCGGCGAGACGGTGGTCGCCGACCTCGCCTCGCGCGAGCCCCAGCGGGTCGGAGTGGCGCGGTGAGGCGTCACCGCATCCGGCCGCGCCGGCTGAAGACCCAGTCGCTGGCGCGGCTCACGCCGAACATCATCACGGTGCTGGCGCTTTGCGCCGGCCTCACCGGCATCCAGCTCGCCCTGGTCGGACAATGGCGCAACGCGGTGCTGGCGATCATCGTGGCGGCCGTGCTCGACGCCTCCGACGGGCGGCTGGCGCGTCTCCTGAACAGCAGTTCACGGTTCGGGGCCGAACTGGACTCGCTCTCCGACGTGATCAGCTTCGGCGTGGCGCCGGCGGTGATCCTCTATGTCTGGGTGATGAACACCGCCGGGACGTTCGGCTGGGCCCTGGTCCTGCTCTACTGCGTCTGCGTGGCCCTCAGGCTCGCCCGCTTCAACACCGCGCTCGACGACCCGGCCCCCCTGCCCTTCGCCCACCGCTTCTTCACCGGGGTGCCGGCGCCGGCCGGGGCAGGCCTGGTGCTGCTCCCCGTCGTGCTCAGCTTCCAGGAGGAACTGGGCGGCGGCCTGCTGCGGCACTGGGCGCCGAACGCCGTGGTGATCGTCGTGGTGGCGATCCTGCTGGTCAGCCGGGTGCCCACCTTCTCGTTCAAGAGGGTGCGCGTGCCGCCGCGGGCGGTCCTGCCCGTTCTCCTGCTGGCGGGCCTCGGCGCAGCCTTCCTGGTCGGCGTCCCCTGGGCAACGCTGACGGTCATCGGCCTCGCCTATGCCGCCAGCATCCCCTTCAGCGTCATGGCCCACCGGCGCGCGCTGCGGGCGCACCACGCGCAGCCCGACACGCCGGCGCAGGGCGGCACCGCATGACGCGCGCGAGCCGGCTTCCGAACCGCACCGGCAGCCCCTAGTCTGCCTCCAGCCTGCGTCTGGACCGAAAAGGGAGACCGTCCAGCCATGAAGCAGCCGGTCGACGAACTCCGCGACATGATCGCTGCGGCGCGCCGCGTCGTCATCTTCACCGGAGCGGGCATCAGCACCGAATCCGGCATCCCGGACTTCCGCAGTCCGGGCGGCATCTGGACCCGCTTCAAGCCGATCTACTATCAGGACTTCGTGACATCGATCGAGGCACGGCGCGAGACGTGGCGCCGCAAGATCGAGACGGACAAGACCATGATCGTCGCCGAGCCGAATCGCGGCCATCTGGCCGTGGCGTCGCTGGTCCGGCGCGGCGTCGTCAGCCACGTCATCACCCAGAACATCGACGGACTTCACCAGCGCTCCGGCGTGCCCGCCGACCGGGTGATCGAGTTGCACGGCAACGCCACTTTCGCCAGGTGCCTCGACTGCGGACACCGGCACGACCTGGAGCCGATCAAGGCCGCGTTCGCCCGCGACGAGACCCTGCCGACCTGCCACGCCTGCGGAAGCGACATGGTAAAGACCGCGACCATCTCCTTCGGGCAGGCGATGCCGGAGGACGAGATGCGGCGCGCCGAGGAGGCGACGCTGGCCTGCGACATGTTCATCGCCGTCGGCTCGTCCCTGGTCGTCTACCCCGCCGCGGGCTTTCCGGTCGCTGCCAAGCGGAACGGGGCGCGCCTCGCGATCCTCAACCGCGAGCCCACCGATCTCGACGACATCGCCGACCTGGTGGTGAACGCCGAGATCGGCCCGACGCTGGGCGGCGCGGTGGGCCTGAACTGACCGGGGGTCTCCGTCGCGACGCAGGGGAATCGCATTTGAGAAAAGAGGAGTGGCGGGTTGGGTTGAATTGGATTCTGTAGGGGGCTCCTGAAGGAGGGAGC
>JBKBLL010000029.1:0-23572 GCA_046296375.1 Alphaproteobacteria bacterium
GCACGCGCCCGGAACCGACCACGTAGTGCTCGTCGCGCCGGTAGAACAGGACCGCGACGAGAGCCATCCGCACGAGATCCTCGCGGTAGGCCTCGTGCCGCCAGAGGCCGCCGCGGGCGGACACCTCCGCATCGAGGGTCGCGCGCCCCGCATCGGTCAGGTCGACCCGCATCGCGGTCGGCTGCACACGGTAGTCGCGCCCCTCGACCAGTCTTGAGGCAAGTCCCGCGGCGAGCCGCAGCGACGATTCCTCATGGTTACCCGGCACCGGGCCGCTCACGACCAGAGGCGTGCGCGCCTCGTCGACCAGAGCGCTGTCGACCTCGTCGACGATCGCGAAATGGAGACCGCGCAGGACCGAGCGCCCGTCCGGATCGTCCCCCGAGACGAGCGCGTCGAGGCGGCCGCGAATGCCGGCGCCCGCCGATCCGCCCGCCAGGCGATCGTGCAGATAGTCGAACGCGAGTTCCTTGTTCGACACGTAGACGATGTCGCAGGCATAGGCCGCGCGGCGGGTCGGACGGTCCATGTCCGCGACGACCACGGCGCCGGTCAGTCCCAGCGCGGCAAACAGGGGAGCGAACCGGTCCGCATCCCGCCTCGCCAGATAGTCGTTGACCGTTACGACATGCACGGCCGAGCCGGCCGACGCCGCCACCGAGGCCGCCAGCGCGGCGGTCAGGGACTTCCCCTCCCCCGTCGCCATCTCCACGACCATCCCGTCGAGGAGACCGAGTGCGCCGGCGAGTTGAACCGGGTGCGGATCGAGACCGAGTGCCGGGCCCGCTGCCTCGGCGACGAACGCGAGCGCTGCTTCGGCCGGCATGCCCACGGACCCGCTGCGACGCACCCTCGCCAGTGCCGCCACCCGTTCCTGCACCAACCGCGGGCCATCGAGGTCGGCCAGCGCCGCACGGTGCCGACCGACGCGTCCGGCGCGCACCATGAGCCGGCGCGCACGCAGCGGACCCAGCAGGCCGCTGGCGGCGGAAGCCGCCCACAGCCATGCACGGACGAGCGCATCGGACGGTGGGAGCGGGCGCTCGCCGAGCCGGGACGCCGGCGGAGCCGGCGCTGTCGGCGTCTGCGTCCGCGGGGCTCCGGAAAGCATCACGCCGCGAACCTCTCCAGGAAGACCTCCCGCAGTGCCCGGTAGAGCTGACCGTAAAGCGGCTCCCGTCCGTGATCGAAGCGGACATGCACGCGGCCGCCGACCCGGTCGTGGGGCAAGGGCGCATCGGGCTGGAGGTCGATGACGTAGAGCCGCTCCAGCGCCTGCGTACCGCCCGCCGCTTCCGGATCGAGCGCGATCAGTCCGCCGCCACGCGTGCTCAACACCAGGCTCGGCAGTTCCCGTGTGACGGCCGGCGTCTCCTTGACGGATGTCGCCGTCACCACGGTACCGAGATCGTCGGCGAAGCGCAGATGGGCCCGCGTGAGGTGCGCGCGCACGAGATCGACTTCCGCCTGTCTGATCACGACCCGTACGATCGGGTCACTATTCGACACGACATGGGCCAGAAGCTCGCCTTTCCGCACCCAGACGCCAGGCAGGTCTTCGGCCGCCGGCACGACGAAAGTACCTGACGTCGGCGCGCGCACCGTCAGCCCGGCCGCCCTCTCCTCCGCGCGCTGCCGCTCCGTGACGGCATAGGCGAGCTCTTCCCGTCTGATGGCCGCCTCGACGAGATCCGTCGTCTCGAGCGCTGCGAGCTGGAGGCGGATCTCCGCTTCGACGGCGCGCAGGTAGGCGAGGCGAGCCGCCAGGGTGGGGTCCGCGAGGCGCAGCAGCGGCTCGCCCGCTGCGACCGGGTGGCCTGCCGGCACCAGGACTTCCGCGATCTCGCCTTCGGTCTCGGCATGGACCAGCGACCGTTCGGGGGTCCAGACCACGCCCTGGGATATGGTGGCATGCGGCAATGGGACGGCGAGCACCGCCCAGACGAGCAGACCCGCCGCGGCCGACGCGACCGCGACGGCACGCACCCGCACCGCATCGAACAGCGGATTGGTCAGGAGGAACCAGCCTCCCTTCAGGACCGGCCAGACCAGCATCTGCGCGATCGCCCAGATCGCGAGCAGGATGCCGACGACGAAGAACTGCGTCGCCACGAAGGCGACGATCACCGTCATGATGAACATGCGATAGGCGAACGCGGCGATGCCGTACACGACGAACCAACCGCGCTCGCCCTGCGCCGTGACGGGCGATTCGCCGCCCGCGGCCCCGAGCAGGTAGCGCTGCGCCAGATAGATCAGGTACCGGTTCGCGCGGTTGCCGAGGTTCGGAACCTCGATAAGGTCGGAAAGCACGTAGTATCCGTCGAAGCGCAGTAGCGGATTGCCGTTGAACAGCAGTGTCGACACGCCGGCGATCACCATGACGTTGAAGGCGACGGCACGGACCATGCCGGACTCCGCCTCCAGCCAGACGAAGAGCGCGAGCGCCGCGAGGAAGAGTTCCACGACGATGCCCGCCGCCGCGACGATCGCGCGCTGCCATTTGCTGCGGAAGGCGGTCGAGGCCGACGCGTCGACGTACGGGACCGGCATCAGCACGAGCAGCATGACGCCGATCTCGCGAACCTCCGCGCCCCATCGTTTCGCCGCGTAGCCGTGGCCGAGCTCGTGGAGCCCCTTCACGATCGGATAGATCACGATCATGAGCAGGATGTTCTCGGCGCTCAGCACCCGGTCCACGACGTTATCGGTCAGTCCGTCCCAATGGACGACGGCCAGAACGGCGGCAGTCAGGACGAGTGCTCCCCAGAGCAGCAGTCCGACCGGTCCGAAAAGCGGCGTCCCGAAGTGGGCGGTCCGGTCGAGAAACCGGTTCGGATCGAACAGCGGTATGCGGATCGCCAGAGGGTTGCGCACATGCTGGAGCAGTTTCTGGCGGCGCTGCTTGGCCCCGCGGTCGGTCTGTTCCAGCACGTCGGGTGGCACGTCGGTCGCGAGCACGTCGCTCCCGTGCAGGCGCGCCAACAGGCGGATGACCTCGTCCTGGGTCGGCAGGTCGCTACCCAGCTCGTCGGCCGCGAGACGCCAGATCTCCCCCAGGGTCCGGCTCCCGTCCATGAGACCGATGATCTGGTACGCCTCGGGCGAGAAGCGATGGATGCGTCCGGACGCGTGATCCTGCAGGACGTACCAGACGTCGTTGCGGAACACCTGCCGGTGAATCTGGGCATGCGGCTTCAGCCGCGGCCGAAGATCGGCGACGCGGTACCACAAGGGACTGAAAAGCGCGGAGACGGCCATGATCGTCGATACTCAGCTGCCCGCGAACGGCCACCAGCGCCAGGCCGCCTGCCTCAGCCAGTCGACTAGAGTGCGCGTCCAGATCCAGACTACCCGGCGCTCGTCGACGTCGATGCGGGCTACCCCTTCCATCCCGGGCCGCAGCCGCTCGGTCGGTCCGACGAGGCGGGCGTCGACGCGGAAGGTGGTCCGGCCTTCGCGCGGCAGTGCCACGGGTGTGACGCGCTCGACCACCAGGGGAAGCTGCCGGTCGGCCACGGCGGCCAGCAGCAGACGCCCCTCCTGCCCCTCCCGAACATCGGCGATCTGCGTCTCGTCGACATGCACGATGAGACGGTAGGCGTCCAGCGGCGCGATCTTGAACAGCGGATCGCCCTTGCGCACGGCGGCCCCGACCTGCTGGCTGAGGTCGCCTTCGACGATGAGCCCGTCGAACGGGGCGAGGATGCGTGCCCGCTCGATCTGGGCGTCGTGCAGGGCGACCTGCGCCTCCGCCTGCTCGATCCGCAGAGCGATGATGTTGACCGCGGCCCGGTCGCGGCCGGCGATGGCACGGTCCCGTTCGGCCGCCTGCTGACGTGCCTGCGCCCGCCAGCGGAGGCGCTCCAGCGCCAGGTCCCGATCATCGAGCCGGGCGAGCACCGTCCCGCTTTCGACGACGGCGCCGGCGCGATGAAATTCCTCGAACACATAGCCGTCGAAGGGGGCGACGATCGAGCGCTGGACCGCACCCTCCAGGACCGCGGGCGCCCGGACCTGGTAGGTATCGGTCACAAACCAGGCCGCCGTCGCGAGCGCTACGGCGGTCAGGAGCGCCATCTTGCGGCCCAGATAGGCGGGCCCCAGCAGCCGCCGTGTCTGCTCGCCGACGGCGGTCGATGCCACGGCCAGGAGGGGGCGCGAAGCGGCCCGGCGCTCGCGCAGGAGACGCAGGGCGACCGTGGCGGCCACGTCGCACAGTGCCCACTCCTCGGTGGAGAAGTGTCGCCCGCCGTCGCGCTCGAACGTCACGGCGCCGATCGGTTCGTCGCCGACGAACACCGGCACGGTCAGGATTCCGTCCGCACCGTAGCCGCGCGCCAAAGCCGCATGAGCCTGCGCGACATGGCCCGCCGCGACATGGCCCGTAGCGGCGAGGTCCTTCGTTCGCGCTGCCGCCGAGGCCGGCGCCGGATAGACGATCGTGGCTTCCTGATCGATCGCCTCGTCCATCGCCTGCCCGATCCGGTCCAGCAGGTTCGTCCGCTCGGCGAAGCGCGCGGTGTTGGACAGCGTCGTCACCTGGCAGCGATGGCGGCGCACGAAGCCGATCGATACCCGGCTGCAGGAGAGCTCGAGGGCAAGTTCGTTGACGACGGCTCCGGCGGCGGCATCGAAGCCTTCCTGCTCCAAGGCGCAGCCGACGAGATCGAGCGCCGTCGCGGCCCGGCGCCGCGCCGCGGCCTCGTCGCGGAGCAGAGCGGCCGAGTGCCGCGCCTCGATCCAGGCGACGCTCCACTGGAGGAGCCGCATCACGCTCCTCACCGCGTCGCGCGAGGCCGCACCGACCTCGACGGCTGCGACGCCCTGCATCGCATCCTCGAAGAGAACCGGCAGCGCGATCACGCTGCGGCCCGCCGCCTGGTCCGCACGCACCACGCCGCGCCGCTGCCGGATCGCGGCATCGACGGCGCGGGCCATTACCGCTCCGACCGTCCCCGCCTCGGGCCAGATCGCGGAGGGGGTCCATACGCCAAGCGCGGCGTCGTTGCGCACGAGCACGGCTTGGCGCGCCTCGGGCAGCATGCTGGCCAGCAGCGCCAGCCAGGCACCCGCGAACGCCTCGTCGTCCTGCGCACCGCGCAACCGCTGCCAAAGGCCCTGGTCGAGTTGCACGACGTTGCCGGAGCGCCCACCGTCGTCCAGCCGGTCCGCCTCGGAATCCTGGTGCGTCATCGCTTCCCCGGACGCGTGCCGACCGCCATCTGCCGAACGTCACGCCTGACCATGTCAGCGGTTCAGGCCGACGGCCTTGCCCTTACCGTTCCCGCCCGCATTGCCGTTTCCGTTACCGGGAGAGCCGGTCATGGGTTGCTCCTGCCAGATGACGGCTCCGTCCCGGGTCAGATAGTCGAGGCCGTCATCCTCTTCGTCGTCGCCGAGCCAGACGAAATCATCCTCTTCCCCGGCCGCGGGATCCTCTTCGAGGCCGCTGACATCCCAGGCGTGGCCGCCCTCCTCGATCAGGATCGGCGCCGTCGCGAATATGCCGAAGGTCTCGGGCGCGTCATCCCCGGCCGGCATCGCCGACACCGCCTCCGGCTCGAACGAGCCCCCTGCTTCCGGTCCCCATTCGGCGAACGTGTCGCCTTCGGCGAGGTCGGCCTCGCCATAGGAGTCGATCGCCGGAGCGCCGACGACACCGGTCCACTGCGACGCGGCGTGATCCGCGTAGGGATCGGCCACGGCGGTGTAGGAACCGGGCAATTCCTGGCGCATGACGTCGCGCTGGCCGGGATAGACGTTCGGACGCGGCCCGACCGGTGCCCCCTTCTGCTCGCCCCATTGCGGGTCCGACTGCAGCACCATGCCGAGTTCGCCGTCCGGGCCGAAGCCGAGGGCCTGATCGATGCCGGCGGCGACGGCCAGCGAGGTCAGGAAGGCCGTCGCGCCCGGCGCGATGTCGCGCGCGATATGGAAGCCGCCATGCGGGTTGAACGGGACCACATAGGTGTTGAAATCGCCGTTCCAGTCGATGAGGCGGTCCGCGCCCGTATTGCCGATCAACACGTCATGACCGCCGCCGCCGAAGGCGATGTCCGCATAGGACTGGAACGAGTCGGGCCGATCGTTGGCGAGTGGGTCCGCCGTGCCGAACGTCGTCAGATGGTCGTCGTCGGCGTTGAGCAGGTCGTCGCCGAGACCACCGAACAGAAGGTCGCGGCCCGTGCCACCGACCAGCCAGTTGTTCCCATGGCCACCGAACAGCGTGTCGTCGCCGTCGGTCGGCACTGCGGCGGTCGAGAACCGGCCGTCGAGCGGGCCGTCGTAGGGATCGAAGTTCAGGAAGAAGTCGTAGACACGCTCGCCGCCACTCTCCCAGCGGATGCTGGAAGCGATCGGCCTGCCCTCCCCGTCGACCGCATAGGCGACGGGCGTCGCGGAGGTGACGAGTTCGCCTTCGGCGTCGACCAGGATCAGCCGCAGCGGGTCCGCCCGGTTGTGATGCTTGAACGACCGGGCCTCGGCGTCATAGCCGAGAATGTTGCCGGGATTGAACGGCGCCATGCCATAGAACCAGGGTCGCTCGTTCACGTCCCCGGTGTTCATCGCCTCGGCCAGCCAGTTCAGTTCGCCGCTGTACCACTGCTCTAGCGCCTCTGCACCCGACAGCGCGTCGTCGCCCGAACCCGCGTGTATGCTGTCGTCGCCGAGACCGCCGTAGAGGATGTCGTTCCCCCCGGTCACGTAGGCCTGCAGCGCCGCGACATACCGGAGCCGTCCGGTTTCGTTGACCAGCGCGAGGTTCCGGTCGCCGGGTGTGGACAGGACGGCCTGCGTCACCGGATCGAGACCGTAGAGAGGCTCGCCGAGGCTCGGACTGTTGCGGGCGATCCGCAACAGTCCGTCGTCGCCGAGCAGGCCGTCGTCGCCGTGACCGCCGGATATCCAGTCGTCGCCCAGGCCTCCGATCAGCATGTCGTCGCCGCCGTCGCCGAACAGCACGTCGTTGCCGGCCATGCCGAAAACGATGTCGTCGCCGGATTCGCCCAGGATCAGATCGTCGCCTCCCAGGCTGGATTCGGCGTCGCCCGGGACATAGTCGAGCAGTTCGACCATGCGCGGCACGATCAGCAGATGGTCCGCGGTCGCGGCAATGGCCGTGGGATCGTAGCGTGTCACATCGTAGTTGAAGTGGTGGTAGTCGCCGTCCGCCGTCAAAGGCCTCAGGATGTTGCCGTTGTCGCCGAGGATCACGCTGGCGTTGCGCGCGTGGCGATCGGCGAAGTTCACCAGGATGGCGCCCTCCGCGTCGAAGCCGGGATCGTTACGCTCCGTCCGCGTGCCCGCGCCCCCGAAGATCACGTCCGAGCCGCTTCCGCGCTGCTCCGCGGTCTGGAGACCGAAGAGGGACGAACTGCCGCCGACGATGTCGTTCTGCCCGAGATTGCCGAAGATCAGGTCGTCGCCGGCCCCGCCCTCGATATAGTCGTCGCCGTCCGTCCAGGCTTCGAAGGACCGCGGCCGGGCGTCCGGCGCATCGGGGCGCGGCGTCAGGCCGGCGAGGATGCTGCCGTCACGCACCGCTGCGTTCCAGCTCTCATCGGCGCCGACCAGACTTTCGCCGGCCCACACGTCCCAGAAGATCGAGCCGTCACCCTGGATCGTGTCGGCGCCACGCTGGCCGAAAATCATGTCGTCGCCCGGACCGCCGGCGATGTAGTCGTCGCCGGCACTGCCGGCATCCAGCCCGTCATGTAGCCGGATCCGCCAGTCCGCCCAGACCGGCGCGCCCGTCGCCCAGGCCGGGTCGGTCAAGCCGCCCGCCGGATCGGCCTCGGCAGCCGGAGCGCCAGTGGCGAAGTCGTAGAGGGCTGCACCGGCATCCAGCGAGACGAAGCGCGGATTGAGATGGGCGCCGTAGTCGGTCCGCTGCAGCACGACGTTGTCGCCGAAGATCAGATCGGCATCACTGATGCCGGGCTGCGCCATGACGGCAGCCAGCAGGTCGATGTAGCGAATGTCGCCGCCATACCCGTCGAGATAGTCGCCGCCGGAGCCGCCGATCAGGACGTCGTCGCCTAGTCCACCGGTGATGACGTCCATGCCGCCGGCGATCGTCTGGACCGGGCCGATGCCAGCGATGCCGCGCATCAGCGCCCGCACCTCTGAGCCGGCCGCCGTGGCCAGCGGCGCGTAGTAGGCATCGTCGAAGTCGATGGTCTCGAACAGGGAGAAGACGAGATTCGGAACGGCGAGGCCGGTGCCGAGCAGGACGTCCGGGCGGAAGCCGATCGCCGCCGCGTCGCCGATCAGCATGTCGTCGCCGCGGCCGCCGTCGATGCGGTCGTCGCCCGCGCCGCCGATCACGATATCGTCGCCGCTCCCCGCGAACACCCGGTCGTCGCCGCCGACCTCCGGATCGATCGTGAAAGCGAAGCGGGCGGGCAGCATGCGGCCATCGGTGAAATCGCCCCGTCCGCCATGCCCGATGACGGTCGAAAGGCCGGCGCCCGTCTCGTAGACCGCGAGGCCGCGGTCGCCGAAGATCAGGTCGCCGCCGCTGCCGCCGTAGATCATGTCGGCCCCGGCGCCGCCGAACAGGACGAGCGGCAGCGACGATTTGGACGCGTCGATCGTGTCGTCGCCGTCGCCGGCGTTGGCGACGAAGAAGCCGTCTCCAACCGGAGCGAGATCGACCGTTATCGAATCGTCGCCGCTACCGGCATTGAGCGTGGTCATCGTGCGCCACGTCGCGCTCTGCCGCGCATGGATGTCGTCGATCGTGAAGCTGTCGCCGCCCTGGCTTCCCCACAGCGTGATCCCGTCGTGGAAGTCGGCTGCCGCCTCCGCGCCGAAGCGGATGGCCCCGGCGGCCATGCCGACGATCTCGATCTCGAGGTCGAGCGTGCGCACGGCGTTCTTTACCGTGCCGCCGAAGGCCGTCATGGCGACCGACTTGCCTTCGTCCGACGCCTGGTCGGAGATCATGAGGCCATGCCGTCCCGCGCCCGCGTCGATGTTCAGCGTCCCGGCGACGCGGTCGAGATGGCCGGTCAGGAAATCGAAGCGGAACCCGCTCGCGGGATCTGCGATGCCGTCGAAATCGACATCGGCATCGGACGATACGAAGATCCGGTCGTCGCCCGCATTGAGGAAGAGATTGGTGACACCCGGGCTCGTGCCCTGGACGTTGACGACGTGTCCGGTATCGGCTGCAGGGCCGAACAGCAGGTTGACCTCGCTGAAGGCATGGTACGCGATGCCGTCCATGCGGCTGTCCACGGAAGCCGTACCCGACAACGCATCGTCGATCACCCGCAACGTCCCGACGCCCTCTCCCCCGGAGAGGCGACGCAGTTCGCCCAAGAACAGGATCTGATAGGTGTCGCCGAAGCGGTCGACCGAGATGTCGAGCTTGAACGGCGTGCCCAGCGCGGCCTGCAACGCGCGCCGCAGTTCGTTCGCCGTCGCATCGAAGGCGATGTCGCCCGTCGTGAGGGTGATCGGCGCGCCACTGTCGGCATCGGTACCGATCTGCAGCTCGAGCCGGTAGCTGCCGCCGGACGCGTCGACCGTCAGGACCTGCAGGTCGTCACGCGGGTCGCCCGCCCCGAACCGGACGAACACCTCCGCACCGGCCGTACCGTCGACATCGAGAACGGGCATTTCGGTGCCCGTGAGGGTGCCGCGGAACTCCACGGTATAGAGCCGATCCGTCTTGCCGACCCGCACGTTGCCGGCGCCGAACAGTGCTTCCAGTGCCACCTGCACCTCGGCGGCGCCGGCGTCTCCGGCAAGGTCCGGGGTGAAGGCGCCGCCATGCCCGAGCCGGAAGGAAGTCCCCTCGTCGTCGAGAACGCGTACCGTCTGGATCATGTTCGCAGAAGGCATGCCGAGGCCGCGCAGCGTCGTCTCGGTCAGCAGCGCGTACGCGTCGCCGACATCGCGCAGACCCACGATGTTCAGGACGTCGCCGGCCCCGTCGGCACGTCCCAGCAGGCGTGCGTCCGTGCCCATGTCCAGCACGTCCTGCAGGCCGAGTGCGCCCGTGAAGCGAACCGTGTAGAGGTTGCCGGCCTGCCGGACTTCGACGATGGGCTCCGCCGGCGCCTCGGGATCGAAGTCCGCCCCGAGGAGCAGAGGCAGCACCGGCCGGATCGCCGCATCCAGAGCAGCCGCGACAATGGCCGCGTCCGCGTCCCAGGCGATCTGACCAGTACGCACCGGCTCGGCCAGCGGGGTATCCGCGACGCCGTTGAAGCGGAGCGAGAAGCTGCCGCTGCCACCACGGATCTCTACCGTCTGGCGGGCGTCGATCGCGGCCGATCCACGGACGGTCGTGGTCACGATCGCATCCGTCGCCTGGCCCGCTACGGTGAGCAGGGCCGCGATATCTGCGAGTGAGCGCGCCCATTCGTCGGTGGAGGCGGGATCCGGCCTGCCGACGGTTACGATGTCGTCGGCGAAGCCGCCGTCGATGAAGGTCGGCCCGGCGACCGACCAGACGTCGAAGCGCTCTACCCCGCGGCCCCCGAGAATGCGGGTCTCGTTCTCGTGCGTGGATTCGACGGTGAAGTCCGTCCCGCCGATGCCGAGGCGGATCTCCAGCTTCTCGATCTCCGAGAAGGTGACGCCCCCCGGCACCACGAGCGGCTCTCCGCCCTGCGCAAGCGGCGGAAAGACGATGTCCTCCCCCATGCCGAGGCCGGTCAGGCGACCGATGGACACCGCCTGATCCTCCTCGTCGCCCGGCGGCAGCACCGCCAGCCGCCCGGCGTCGAGCGCACGGCTGGCCGAGTTGTCGACGATCACATAGTCGACCTGGTCCTCTTCGCTGACGAAGAAGTTCGCGCTGCTGGAGATCATCAGCGCAAAGTTCTCGCCCGCGGACGGTCCGCCGTCGGCAAAGGCGAAGGGTGCGTTGACGGTCAGGCGGGCGGTGTCGGCATCGAGCAGCCCGACCGCGACGATGTCGCGGAACGGCAGGCCGCCCGGATTGCCGATCGAATCCCCGTCGAACGACCGCTCGGTGAACTGGATCGTCATCGCCACCAGTTCGGCGAGGTAGGCGGCCAGATCGGGCGCGTCCGCCACGTCGCCGAAGCCGTTGCGTCGGAGGAAATCGACCAGATCGCCCACTCCGACATCCACGGTCAGCGCATCGGCAGCCAGGAGCGTGCCGACGACCCGGGCCTCGTTTGTCTCTCCAGCCAGCATGACCGGTTCGGGGATCCCGACCAGCGATCCGTTGCCGCCGCCGTTTTCGATGCGAAGCGATCCCTGAATACGCGTCGCCACGTCGCCGAGACGCGCGAAGACCTTGCTGTCGCCGCCGTCGACGACATCGTCGTCGAACGCCTTCACTTCGACGGACTGCGGCAGGTTCCAGTTCGTGTGGTCGAAAACGAGCTCGGCGACGAAACCCTCCTGGCCTCCGGCGGAGACGACCAGCTGCTCGCCGATCGAGACCAGGGCGCCGCGGGAGGTCCGGTTGGGCTCCACGTTGATCCGCACGGTAACCGTCTCGCCCTCGGCCGGCGCCGTCGACAGGACGACCGTATAGCTGTCGGTGTACGGGGCGCTGTCGGTGTACGGGGCGCCGTCGCCGAAGGCGCCGCCCTCGATGACGTTGGTCTCGCCGTCTGTTTCGGTGATCACCACGGTCGCGGAGTCGCCGTCGACCACGTTGACGTAGATGACTTCCTCGCGACCGTTCCCGTTGCCGGCATCGAATACGTGGCTGATCGTCTCGACACGCTCGTTGGACGCGACGCCGTCTCGGGGCGCCACCACGCCCACGAGGACGGCGCCTTCGGGCGAGCCAGCCGTCAGCGTCACCACCGCCCTTGCGCCGAATGCGCCGCTCGCGGGTGCGCCGTCGGCATCGAAATAGGCCACGTCGTAACCGGCGCCGGCCGCCACGCGGACCAGCAGCGACGCACCCGCGTCGATCGTCAGCGTATCGCCGCTCTTGGCGTTCGGCGCGAAATCGATCTCGTAGGAATCCTGGAACGGGGCGTGGCCGTCGAAGTCCAGATCGGCCTCCGCGACCTCGATCACGCGGGTCTGGCCGCCGCTCTCGGTGATGCCGAAGAAGGCCCCGGTTCCGTAGACCTTGGTCAGCACGCTCGGCAGTTGCACGCCCTGCTCGCCGGCGATCTCGAAGGTCGACCCCGCCGTGTTGCCCGGCTCGAGCACCCAGTTGCCGTCGAGGGTCAGGATCCCCGCATCGCGATCCTCCGCGATGACGAGGCGGGACTGTCCCGCCCCGGCGCCGGAGGTGATGAGCACGCGCGCACCGACCAGCGTCGTGTCGTCAGGGATCGAAGACAGATCGCCGACCGCAATCTCCGCTGTCGGCGCGAGCGGCGCCGCGACCTCGCCCGTGAACGGCGCGACATCGGATCCGAGCGAATGGTTGATGAAGGCGTAGCGCAACGCCATGCCACCGTCATCGGCGGATGCCTTCACGTAGATCGTGTGCTCGACGTTCCAGTTGCTCTCGTCGATGACGAGCGTGATCGCCTCGTGATCGACATCGTCCGCATGGGTTCCCAGCGTCAGCAGCGGCCGGCTCGACTGTCCGCTGGTCGTCGGAATGCGCGGCGCCGCGATCGACAGGACCAGCGGAACGACGGGCGCCTGCGTGAACAGTACCGTATAGCTGTCGATACGCTTGCCGGCCGCTACCACGGTCGCGCCCGACGATTGCGTGACGACGACGGCGAGTTCGTCGTTGTCGGCGACGTTTGCGGAGATGCCGTCCACCGGCAGTCCGGAGAAGCGCGGATCGTCGCTGATCACCGCGTGGCCGATGATGCCGCTGTGGCCGCGCAGATCGTTCGAGACGACGTGCGGAGCAGCGCCGCCGATCCAGAACAGGTCGCTGCCGAGCGATCCCTTCAGGACGAGCGACGTTCCGGGGGCCACGCCCTGGATGAAGAAACGGTCGTCGCCCTCCGCGGCGTCGACCTCGATCTCCTGGATGTTGACGTAGCTGACGTTCAGCCCGCCGCCGAATATCCCGCTGGCGGTCACGACATAGTCGTCGCCGAACTCCGTACCGATCGCGATCAGCGTGTTGAAGCCGCCGCCGCCGTCGATGTTGACGGGTGCGTTGACGGCGTACTCGACGAAGTCGTCGCCGCCGCCGGCCGAGATGTCGACGAGTTCGCGCTGCGGCTCCTGCGAACCGACCAGCGCGAAGGAACGGACGGAGAACCGATCGTTGCCGTCGCCCCCATAGAGGTTGAGCACCGCCAGATTGTGGAAGACGACGAACTCGTCGCCGGCGGGACCGCCATAGATCGACATCGGGAAACTGATGCCGTTCGACAGGTAGCCGCGCGTCGTGTGGATGGTGGCGAAGTAGTCTTCGGCCGCGATGCCCGCCTCGCCGTTCCGCTCGGAGAGGAAGATCTGGCCGATCTGGTACCGGTTGGGTGCATCCAGGCCACCATAGATCTCGGCCTCGGCACGCGTGTCGTCGATCCAGAAGCTGTCGCCGCCACCGACCCCGAAAACGGCGAGGCCGCCATTGATCCGGCGGTCGTAGTTCACGCGCTCCGCCATCCCTTCGTCGTGCAGGAGTGCCACGAAGGCGAGAGCGTCCAGCCCCAGGCCGGCACGCATCAGGAAGGTATCGTCGCCGTCGGTTCCGAAGACCTCCAGGCGGTCGTTGCCGTCGGCGGCCGCCCCGCTGTCGCGGACGTTGATCAGCGCCTCGCCCTCGCCGCCGAGATACACGAAATAACGGTCGGAACCGCCCTCGCCGTCCAGCGTCAGTTCGGCGCCGATCAGATTGCTTTCGTTGCGAAGCGGCAGGATTTCGCCCGCGACCTCCGTCGAGAGCCTGGTCGCCGAGGCGAAGTCCACCTGCACGCCGACATAGACGGTATCGTCCCCGCCGCCGCCCAGGACCAGGGTCGGCGCGTCGATCGAATGGATGTTGATCTCGTCGTCGCCCCCGCCGCCCTGGACCGTGAGCAGTCCGGCGGTCGAGAAGATGTTGATGCGGTCGGCATCCTCGCCCGCCGCCCCGCTCCAGCCCGCACCGTCGTCGCCTTCCGAATCGCCCCACAGTGCGACGGTGGTTTCCTCGTCCGCGGTCAGCAGCTGGAGCCTGTCGGCACCGGGCCCGCCCGCCAGCGTCAGCGTCGACAGGGCGGCGGTCTTCAGCGGGGGCTGCCCGGCACGCAGCTGAAACAGTGCCGTCTCGATCACGTCGAACCGGTCGTCGCCCCGGCCGAGATGGATCTCGACATGGTCGATGGCGGTGAACTGCACGTCATAGCCCATGGCCATGCCGTGCCCGGCGAAGCGGAAGAAGCCTTCGCGTGCGGCGGCCTCCATGAGACCGGTGCGATTCGCCGCCGTGTCGGTGTCGTCGAAGACGAGACGATTGTCGCCGCTGCCGCCGAACACCGCGAAGCTGCCCGGCGTCGGGGTGTAGCTGCGGGTGAAGAAGCCGATGTCCGACAGCAGGCCGTCGCCGACCACGATCGTATCGTCGCCGTCATTGCCCTCGATCACGACCGCCATCTCCAGGGGAGCGGCAGCCACGGTTATGCTGTCGTCGCCCTGGTTGCCCTTGATCTCGAGCCGCTCGAGCCCGGACGGGGTTCCGGTCTTCGCGAAGTAGCGGATCGTCTGCTGGTGACCACCGGCGAACTGGATGGCAATCGTTTCGTCCTCGACGCGGATGACGTCGTCGGCGGCGCCGCCGAACACGCGCAGCGTGTCCGTGTCCCAGGTCGGTCCCGTGTCGAGGATGACGTTGTCCATCGACGGCGGCGGCGGCGCGCCGGGATCGCCGGCATAGGCGATGTAGAGATCGCTGCCCCGCCCGCCGTCGAGCAGCACCTCGCGCGCGGTGCCGTAAATGTTGAAGACGTCGGCGCTCCGCCCGCCGATGATCTGGGAGATGCTGGCGTCTGCCAGGACCACGCTGTCGCCGAAACTCGCGCGGATCCAGAAATCGTCGGCGCGCTCGACCAGATCGAACACGATGCTCTGCGTGACGTTGGAGAAATCCAGAATGTTGTCGGTGCCGTCCGCGGTCGACCCGAAGACGAGCACCGGGACACCGGAGCCGCCCGACGGCTGATTGAAGACGAACCGGTTGGAGCTGTTGGCGCCGGTTCCGCGCCCGTCGAGGGTCGTGACGCCGGTATCCGCCTCGAACACGAAGGTGCCGAGGGCGCCGTCGGCACTAGCCAGCGTGGCGCCGCCGGGCCCGCCGAGCATGAGATTGCTGCCGGTTCCCGCGGTGATCGTGTTGAAGCCGCTACCGCCGTCGAACACACGTTCGACGTTCTGGCCGGCCGGTCCGCCTACGATGGTGTCGTTGCCGACGCCGCCCGAGACGAAGGCGGGGCCTGCCCCGGTTCGGATCGTGTCGTTGCCGGGACCGCCGTCGATCGTCACCTGGACGTGGGCGAGCTGAAGCCCGCTCATGTCGATGATGTCGTTGCCCAGCCCGCCGTCGGCGACGATCCGACTGATGCCGCCGAAGCGCTGCGCGCGATCCGCCGACACGCCCAGGTTCGGCGCGTAGACCAGAATGTCGTTGCCGTCGTTCAGGACGACGAAGTGCTCGCCGATGTCGCGGATGTCGCCATGGCGACGGAACTCGGCGTTCGGACCCATGTTCAGGGTCAGCGTGTCGCCGTCCGCTTGGGCGAGGATCGGCGTGCGCTGGAAGGGGATCTCGAACTCGAAGATCGTACCGCGGCCCAGGTCCCAGGTCCGCGAGAACTTGAAGAAGAACAGGTTGACGTCGACGAAGGCACGCAGGAACCATTCGATCGCGCCGGTCACGTCGAAGATGGCGAGTGGCGCGAGCGGTCCCAGATTGCGGTTGGCGACGATGTTCTCGCCCATTTCGCCCAGCCGGACCTTGCCGTCGCCGTCCGGATCGTTGAGGTCGAAATAGATCGTCGCCGCGATCCCGGCCTCGACCCCGGCGGTCGCGACGGCCAGGCTGACGGCGGCACCGGCCGCGATTTCGCCGCGCAGGAACGCCTCGTACCGGGGATCGCCCGTGACGGGGTCGTTGTCGTAGAAGAACAGGCCGTCCAGGAACGACAGCGCATTGCCCGTCTTCTGGAAGTTGTTGATGCCCTGCGTGTCGTAGCCGAGCGCCAGGTTTAGGCCTGCGCTGAACGACCCGCCGAGGGTGGCGGCGAGCGGCCCGAAAATATGGAAACTCTGCCGGTAGTCGAAGCTGAAGACCAGTTCCGGGATCTGGATGGTCATCAGGTCGACGTTCTGCCCGAGCAGAAGTTTAAAGATGTTGCTCGGATCCTGGATGATCGGGAAGCTGATCCCGCCGCCGGACTTCTGCAGCTGCTTGCTGACCGCACGCGCGGATGTCGAGGACGATGTCGCGAGCGCGCTGTTCAGCGCCTGCTCCGCGTCGATCGTCGGCAGAGTGGGGTTCTGCAGCTGCGCTGCGCTGACGTTGCGCAGATCGGATACGCCGAAGGCCTGCTTGAAATCGAGGTCCGGCAGGCGCAGCAGGATCCGGCCGTCCGCGGTCGATCCGCTCTGGCGGAACTCGTTGACGAGCGAGAGCAGGCCGTAGATCTGCTCAACCACTTCGAGGAAGGGCGTGATACGCGCGTTCTGGTCAAACGTCTCGGCCAGCGTCCGCAGCGAAACTTTCTGGCCCGCGAGATCGGAGATGACCGGCAGGCGCAGGTTGAGCAGGCCGTCCGGCCCGATCAGCCAATCCAGCGGCCCCAGGACCTTGTCGAGGATGTCGAAGATCGGGCCGGCGAACTCGCTGATGAAGGAGCCCAGGTCGAGATTGATGTGGCGCAGCGCCACGTCAGGCGAATTCGCGAAGTCGAACCGCCCGGCCACGAGGTCCGCCGACGCCGACCAGTCGAAATGGAACTCGAACTCGACCGCCGGCAGGATGGACGGCGGGAACGGAAGGCCGACCGCATCCAGGTTGGAGAAGTCGACCCGCACGTCGAACCGGGCGGTCGCGTCGAAGCCGGCGGTCGCGGCGATGACGTCCTGGAAGCGCGTGCGCTTGGAGATCATCTCGCCGAAGGTCAGCAGGCCGTCGGCGGCGACCGTGCCCGGGTCCTTCATCAGCGCGGTGAAATTGGCGACGACCTGCGTCGTCTCGTCGTTGTCGTCGGTGAGTTCCCAGTTCGTTGCCTCGAGCCGCAGGAAGGCGAGCCGCCCGATCGCCTTGCCGTCTCCGTTGCCGTTGCGCGAGACGATCCCGGCACTCGCCTCGGCGACGAAGGCACTGCCGTCGGTCGTGCCGTCGGCCGCGAGAAAAAAGCCCTTCGTCTCGTGGATGCCGAAGCCGAGCTTCAGCGCCCAGTCGAAGACCAGTTCGATGCCGAAGTCGAGATCCAGCCCGATCGCCGGCAGGCCCAGGTCGAAGTCAACCGGAACCTGGCTCTCGTACCGGCCGCCGATCATCAGGTCGAAGCGCACATAGTCGCGCCCGTCGTCGTCCGTGAGGATGTCGAGGGCGATGTCGTCCCTGGTCGCCGTCCCGGCGCCGCCGTCGAGCGGGCGCAGCAGGTCGAGCGGCTGGACCAGCAGGCCGAACACGTCGATCGCCTGCGCGCCGGCCGCGGTCGACCCGAAGATGTTGAAGAGGAGGCGCTGGAACGCCTTGGCGGTGTTGTCGGTCGGATCGTCCGGATCGATGCCGAGACCGCGCCTCAGTTCGGCCGCCGCCGGTCCGAGCACGTCGCCGCGGAAGTCGCTGATGAAGTTGCTGGCCGGGGCAAGCGCGTCGCCGACGAAGGGCAGGTCGATCCCGAGAATCTGGCCGCGCAGCGCGTCCTCGACGAAGCCCAGCATCGTGTCCAGGCCGTCGATGACGATGCCGGGATCCAGCAGCAGATCGAGCAGCGACGGGATCTGCGGAAACGGCAGGCCCGAAAAGTCCGTCGGGGAGAAGGAAACGACGGACGGGCCGTCATACCCGTCCAGCAGACTCTCGAAGAAGTCCGCCAGACTGTCGATCGCAATGTCGACGTCGAACAGGCGCTGGTCCGGGCTGGGAAAGGCCAGCGGCAGGTTGACAGCGGCACTGCCGTCGATGTCGAAGGCGATCAGCGACAGCAGTTCGCCGAACTGCAGGCGTTCGCGCCCGTCCTCCGGCGCTTCGAAATAGAGATCGATCGCGCCGTCGATCACGGCGCTGCCGTCCACGACGTGGATGCCGAGCGGTCCGACGCGCGCCTCGAATGCGAGGTTCTCGGCGCTTGCCTTGGCCTTGAGCGCAATGCGCGTGTCGCCACGATAGATGAAGGGCGCCGGCACGCCGCCGGAGACGCTGAGCGGCACGCCGAGCGCCAGCATCAGGGAGGCGCTGGCACTGAGGTTGAGGCCGCCGCTGCCGGAGAGACCGATCAGGCTGTCGAACCCATCCGGCAGGCTCGCGACGCCGGCGAGCGAGGCGAGCGTCGCGATGTCGAGATCGAGCGGAACGCTGGTTGCGAGGATCTCCTCGAAGTTGATTCCGAAGCGTACCGCCGGATCGAGACCGTCGTCGCCGGCGTCGAAGCCGAGCGCGATCAGGTCGCTGGTCGCGTCCAGGCCCAGCAGGTCCTTCAGCCTCAGTTCGAGATCCTGGACGGTCCCGGACGGGTTGGCGACGATTTCGTCGATGAAGGACGCGAAGGTCGACGCCAGGTCGACCAGATCGGAAATGCTCTGGTTGATGAGCGGCAGTTCGGTCGTAACGACCGTGGACAGCAGGGCGCCTACCTGCCCCTGGTCCTGCAGGCCTTCGAGGGTATCGACGACCAGCCGAAGGGCGGCGATGAAGCCTTCGAAAGTGAACCCGGTCGAGAAGACGCGCAGCAGATCGCTGTCGAGCGTCGCCTTCACCTGGAACTCGCCGAGTTCGAATCCGGCGATGCCGGGCAGGCCCAGCACCGTATCGGCGATGACCACCGCTCCCGACGGGAGTGCGGAATCGTCGATCGGCTCCTGTCCCAGGGCGAGATAGAGCGCGACCGAGGCGACGTTGCCGTCGCCCAGCAGCGCGGTCAGGGCCGGGCCGGACGGGGCGATGTCGAACCCGCCCTGCCCCGTGACCTGAAAGTTCGGCCGCAGGAAGCCGGCCAGACCGTCGGACCCGTCGGTCTCGCTACCCTGATAGCCGGTCGCCGCACTGTAGTTGCCGTAGAGCACCCGACCGCGGGCCAGATCGCGCCAGAGCGCGTCGACGCCGATGCGGCCGAAGCCGTCATCGTCCGGGTCGACCGCAGCGTTGACGATCTCCAGTCCGGCTCCGATCGACAGTGCGGCATTGCCGTTGCGCAGGTCGACGCCCAGGAACCCGAGCGACGCGGTCGCCTCCACCCCACTGACCGACAGGTCGAGGTCGGCCTGAAGAAAGGTGTCCTGGATGAAGAAGTCGACGGCTCTGCCCCGCGCGCTCGCCGCACTCGTCAGGCCGAGCAGCCGATAGGCGGCGCTGGTTTCGTCGACCTGGCTGAACGCGTCCGTCGGCGGCGTCACCTCCAGTCGCCCGATGCCCTCGCCCACGAAGAGGATCCGGTTGCCGTAGGCCGTGTCACCGACCGCTACGCGCTGGACTTCGACAGGGACGCCGTCGCCGAACGCCGCACGGATGGCGTCGTTGATCTCTTCGATCAGGGTCTCGATGGTGCGGGCGGCGAGCGCTTCGGCATCCGAGGTGTCCGTCGCGGCGATCGTGATCGTCTCGGTGCGCGAATCGACCCGCAGATCGAAACTCACCGCCTCGGTGAGCACGCCGTCGAACGGGATGGGCGAAGAGAGCAGGCCGAGTTCGTCGCCGCCGGTCACGTCGAAGGACGCCACGGCCGCGATACGCTGGACGAGGTTGATCTCCAGACCCTCGTCGCTGACCGTTCGGATCGGGAAGTCGGGCACGGAGAAGGAGAAGCGATTGCCGGACCATTCGACGCGAACCGCCTCTGGGCCGAATCCCGCGGCCTCCGGGCCGGCGGCGGTACCGCGCGCCGCATAGGCGTCGGCCAGCCCGGCATCGACGGCGCGCTGGAAGTCGTGAACCAGCGTCGTCTGCGGTTGACCCAGATAGAGGCGGAACCGGCTGTCCGCCTCGGGAGTCTGGCCCGAATCCCAAGCCTCGACGTTCAGGCGGTTGACGTTGCCGGCGACCGTGCCGGTCACGCGCTTGATCTGCCCGGCGCCTTTTCCGGACACGATCTCGACATAGTAATCGGCGGCGGCATCGACCCACTCGCCGAAACCCGAACCGACCACCTCGATCCAGGCGGTACCCGCGCCACTGACATAGCCCTGGACCTTCGGCATGCCGACGACGATGCGGTAGGCGCTTCCGTGGGGCAGCGCGCCTCCGGAGAAGGCATCGGCGACGGTGAGAAGGACCTTGGTCACCGGCGCGTCGTCGGTGCCGGCGTCCCACGCCTCGATCGCAGTGACCTTCCGCGCCTGGCCCGCGAAGGCACCGCTCGTGATTTCGACATAGACGGGATTGGCGGCGCTCACGGCTGCAGCCAGGGCGGCCATGTCGACCGAAGCGCCGTCGAGCGCGGCCGAATAGACCTGTAGCGTCCCGTCGAAACCCGACACGTCCGGGTCACCCTCGGGATTGCCGGAACTGCCTGCCGCGAGCAGCGGGACGACGCCGAGATTGTCGGTCGTGCTCGCGCGCTCCAGCAGCACGTCGAACGTGAAGGGATCGAGCCCGTCGCCCGTGGCCGCGATCGTGAACAGCGTGAGGGAGACCGCGACATCGTCCTCGATCTGCCCGAGGCGCCGCATCGGCCGGCTCTCGTCGGGGTCGAGCACGGGCTGCGCGATCTGGAGCGTCCCGCCGGGGCTCAGATCGATCCCGAAGACGAGGTTGAAGTCCACGCTCGCCTCGACGCCGAATCTGGCGCCGGGACTGAGAGCCACGCCACCCAGATCCCCGAGCGACAGGTCGAACGAGAACGGGATGTCCATGTCCGCGAAGCGGTCGTCGAGCGACTGGCTCCATGCGAGGCCGAGCAGCAGTTCGCGCTGGCCCGCCGCCTCGTCGACGACGAAATCGATGCTGAGCGACAGGCCCGGCACGCCCGCCGTGAGTCGGTCCGCCAGATCCTGGATGCTGCTGAAGTCGAGTTGCGCCCTGCCCTGAGCGTCGTAGACGACGAGCGGGTCGATCACGGCTTCCTTGAAGGAGGACGCGAAGTCGACGAGGTCGCCCAGCGTATAGTCGGTGAACGGGATTTCGAACGCGAAGAGCTGGGCGCCGACAAGCTGTCCCAGCCACGACCGCACCTGGTCGAGCATCGCGAGCAGTTCGCCCGGCGACGCGGTCGCGAGGTTGAGCAGGTCGTAGGGCGGCAGCAGCCCGGGCCTCTCCGCGAGCACCGCGATCGACGGTGCGGAGCCGAGCGGACTGTCGAGATCGAAGGCCAGTTCGACCCGGACGTCGTCGAACAGGGTCACCGTCGAGGCACCGAAGAGATCGGTCTCGATCGTGAGCGGCAGGCTGGCCGTGATCGATGGCGCCGTCGCGCCGTAGCCCACCGTAAATAGGCCGGCGTCGCCGAAATTCGCAGCCGGGACATCGGCCGGCGTATCGCCCGCCAGGCGCGCCTCGACGCCTATCCTTCCCTCGACGGTTCCGTTCAGCAGCTGCGCCCGGATCAGGCCGATATCGAGGGTTGCCGACGCGATCTGCGCATCGAGCAATGCCTCGATGTCGATGGCGAAGTCCTGGACGAGATAAACCCCCCGGTGCCCACGCCGATCGGCAGATGTCCTGCGATCGATGCGCCGAGTGCGATGTCGGCGTCCAGCGCCAAACCCGCGAAGCCGGCTTCCGCCCCCAGGTCGAATTTGACGGTGCCATTTGCGGCGGCCTCGACGCCGACACCGAGAACCAGCCCATCGCCGACCGGCGTCAGGCGTATATGCGGCAGTCCGAAGCTGAAGTCGGGCCGGACCACCGCGCCCGGCGATCCCGCTTCGTCGCTGTAGGTGAAGCGCGCGCCGCGCATGACGGCAGCCGCGAAACCCAGCGCCGTGGCTCCGGGAATGGCCGCGCGCATCTCGTCGATCAGGTCGGTCGTCAGTTCCTGGACGCGCAGCAGATCGCCGAGGTCGAGCGGCAGCGCGCCGACTTCGTCGGACACGAGCTGGACGAGCGGGATCGCGAGGTCGAACAGCTGCTCGGCGAAGAGGCCGGCCAGGAGGTTCTCCAGCCCGTCGAGCGCGCCTTCCAGAGCCGCCCGCCCGCCTGCGACGAAGTCGAGCGCCGCAGCACCGTGCAGCGCCGCATCGAAATCGGCCAGAACGGCGACGTCGGCATTCCCGGCACCCAGGATCGCGAGGTCGATGGCCGATCCGTTCGTCCGCAGTTCCGCCGCGGGGCCGCCGAGACGCGAGACGTCGATTTCGATGCGTCCCGTGGCGGACGGCGCCAGGGCCGCGGCATCAGCCCCGCCGCCGTCGAAGGCGACCAGGTCGACCGCGCCGCTGCCCAGACGGATCGTCGCGCCGGAGGCGTCCGTCCACAGGGCCATGTCGCCCGCGAACGCCGAAGCGTCGAACATCGCCGCATAGCCGCGCGCGTCGGCGATGAGGTTTTCGGTGTCGCCGATCGTCAGTTCGAGACCGAAGGCCGTCGTGCCGACGGTGCGGTTCCCCAACGCGGCGCCACTCAGGGTGAGATCGGTCGACGCGCCGGCATACCCCGCCAGGTCCAGCCGGACGGTATCGCTCCCGCCCGTCGCCCGGACGTCCAGCGTGTCGGTGGTCGTCCGCATCGCCGCGTCGACCCCCGCGACCCAGACGACATCGTCGCCCGCGCCGGCATCGACGACGAGACGGTTCGTCGGAGCGGCGAAGCGCAGGGTCGCACCCGCGGGCGCCGCCGTGTCCGGGCCGAAGGCGGCGGGTGCAGCCCCGATCGAGAGCGCCGAAAAGCCCGCCGCCGCGTCGTCGGCCAGCCGGATCAGGTCGGCGCCGCCGGTGCCGTTGAAGACGATCGAGCCGAGGGGGTCGGCCAGGGTGACGTCGGCGAAAGCGCCCCCGAGATGAACCGTCTGCGTATTGGCCGGATTGGGATCGGGTTCTCCAACCGCCAGGGCGTCGGCATCGAAGAAGCTGACCGCATAGTCGTAGCCGGCAACCGCGGAAACGAGCCATTCCGCGGCCTGCATACCGGCGGCTCCGGTCTCCAGGAACAGACGGTCGAGCGCGTTGCCTCCCTCGAAGCGGATGTCGGCCGCCGCGGTCGAACCGAACAGCGAATCCAGACGGACACGTACCGTTTCGGCGTTCGACGAGGCGACGATCACGATACGCGACACGTCTCCCTCCGCCGCCGACGCCAGGGCCGTCGCGGACGCCTCGTCGCGAAAGAGGCCGATCCTGTTCGTTCCGCTGTCGTCGAAGTGCCGGACGACGTAGCTGTCGCCGTCGCCGTTCGCGAAATCCGCCAGGGCGAAGGTCACCGGCGTCGCGGAAAGGAGGAGCCGCGGCTCCATCGCCTCGAACAGGGCCTGACGGCGCTTCTGGCCTTCATGCCGGCGCCTGCGCCGTCCGCGGCCCCCGTTCGCGGCCGTTGCTTCAGAGGCGGTTTCGCGCCACCTGAAGCCGG